>CAYJMQ010000001.1:0-10871 GCA_964371555.1 uncultured bacterium
ATGGTTTTCAAATTATGGTCCCAAGACGGTTCATGTGGGGGCGCGGGGTGTTTCTGTCAATAGCACGGTTCCAAAGGAGCGCTGCAATAATCCGCCCTGTTACGCCTATCTTTCCGGGACATCGATGTCGACACCGTACGTCGCTGGAATTGCCGCCATGATGCTCTCTAAGAATCCCGATTTAATGCATCTGCAGGTCAAAGAGATTGTGATGAAGACATCATCAAAAAATCCGTCACTCGCTGGAAAAATCGGGGAAGGGAGTGTCGAGGGGGAGGCAGCCATCACCGTTGCGATTAATACGCCCCCCGATACAGGGGGCATTCCTCCTTACACACCGTCGAGTATTCCATCTCTGATTGGGCTTGACCCGAAAATCACAGCGGCATCCGCTATGGCCGGGTGTGGCTTTTTGAACGATCGAAATGATGATCCAGATGGCACAAGTTCTCTTGCCACTCTATTTTTTCTTGCCTGGCCGCTTCTTTTTATCTTTTTTATGAAATTTCTTTTCAATATACGACCCAAATTCTTCTTTTGCCAATTTTAATCCCTCTTTCTTTGTCTTAATCTCCCCCTCCAGAACAGCTGTTTCGATTGCCTCGAGGATTTTTTTAAAGATAGGACCCGGTTTGAAGCCAAGTTTAATGAGTTCTTTGCCGCTGACAATCGGTTTTAGGGGAGGGGGCTCTTTTTTAAGTTCTTCCAGTTTTTCTTTACAAAAATAGTAATTTTCAAGGATGCCATGACAGCCGAGGCAGTCGAGTCGGTGCAGTTCCAGATGATCATGAAAACCGGGCTGCAGCAAAAATCGTTTGAGCGTGCTTTTTCTCATCTGTTTAACATTTATAAACTGAAGGTGCTGAAGAATTAGAGATGAAATATGCTCAATTTGTTTATTTGAAAACCGAAGCCTTCTTAAAATACCTCTTGCGATATCAGCCCCCACTTCTGTATGTCCGTCAAAACGGATTCGCTCTTTTACGGTGAAGGTTGCCGGTTTTCCCACATCGTGAAGCAGCGCTCCCATCGCGAGTTCCGGGTTGGGATGGTTCAGGTTCTTAAGGAGAAGCAGCGTATGCAGATAAACATCCCCCTCCGGATGAAACTGAAGGGGCTGCTCGACCCCTTTCATTGCTTCAATTTCGGGGAGAATGATCTTTAAAATTCCGATCTCGGAGAGAAGACTGATCCCTTGATCCGCATGCGGTTGCGTGAGAATTTTTAGAAGCTCATCTCGGATTCTTTCGGGGCTGACCTCCGTAACCTGATGGGACATTTCAATCAGCGCCTTTTTTGTCTCTTCTTCAATGGGGTAGTTGAATCGCGACGAAAATCGAACCGCCCGCATCATGCGGAGCTTGTCTTCGTCAAAGCGGTGATATGGATTTCCAATTGTACGGATGATTTTTTTTTGAATATCCTCTTCCCCCCCCACATAATCGATAATCTTATTTTCAATGGGGTCGTAAAAGAGTCCGTTGATCGTAAAATCGCGCCGCATGGCATCTTGCCGGTCACTCGTCCATTCCACATGGTCGGGACGGCGGCCATCGCTGTATTTTCCTTCTTTGCGAAACGTTGCTACTTCGAATTCTTCCCCATCCATCATGACAGAGATGACGCCAAAGGCCTTCCCTTTCTCAAATGTTTTTGGGAAAAGTTTTATGATTTCTTCGGGTTTGGCGGAGGTTGCGATATCAATATCATCGGGCCGAAGTCCCATCAGTTCATCGCGCACGCAGCCCCCCGCAAAATAGGCTTTATGTCCTTGTTTTACGAGCATTTTTACGATACTGATGGCTGCATGTTTCTTCATATATTTTACAAGCTTGCTCTCTTAAATTATATTATTTTACAGGAAATCTATTACAGCACATGATTCAGTTTCTCGCAAAAAAAATCTTTGGCAGCGCAAACGAGCGTTATCTGAAAAAGATTCGTCCCCTCGTTGAAAAGATCAACTCATACGAGCCTGAGATAAAACAATTGTCAGATGAACGCCTGGCGGAAAAAACTGTCGAATTTAAAGAACGGATTGCCAAAGGAGAGACGCTCGATTCTCTCTTGCCTGAAGCCTTTGCCGTTGTGCGCGAGGCGGCGGTTCGCACACTCAAACAGCGCCATTATGATGTGCAGCTGATTGGCGGTATCGTTTTACACGAAGGAAGAATCTCTGAGATGAAGACAGGGGAAGGCAAAACTCTTGTTGCCACGCTGACTGTCTATCTGAATGCCTTGAGCGGCCGGGGGGTTCATGTGGTAACGGTTAACGACTATCTGGCGATGCGGGATACGAACTGGATGGGGCCGATTTATCGTCTGTTGGGGTTGACTGTTGGCACCATTGTGCATGGTTTGACAGATGCCGAGCGAAAAGCCGCCTATCAATGTGATGTTACATACGGCACGAATAATGAATTCGGCTTCGACTATCTTCGTGACAACATGAAATTTCGTCTGGAAGACCTTGCCCAGCGCGAACTCAATTACTGCATCATCGACGAAGTCGATTCAATTTTAATTGATGAGGCAAGAACACCCCTCATTATTTCAGGCCCCTCAGAGGAATCGACAGATAAATATTATCGGATCAATACCATCATACCGGCGCTTTCAGCAAAAACGGATTATACAATCGATGAAAAGAGCAGGACTGCCGTTTTGACGGACGAGGGGGTTTCAAAAGTTGAGAAGAGGCTTGGCGTAGAAAATCTGTATGATCCGAGGCACATTGAACTGGTTCATCATGTGAATCAGGCGCTGCGGGCGCATACCCTTTTTAAGTCCGATGTCGACTATGTTGTCAAAGAGGGGGAGGTCATTATTGTTGATGAATTTACCGGGCGACTGATGCCGGGGCGTCGCTACAGCGATGGCCTTCATCAGGCATTGGAAGCAAAGGAAGGGGTTCGGATCGCCAATGAAAACCAGACGCTGGCGACGATCACGTTTCAAAATTATTTCAGGATGTACAAAAAATTGGCTGGTATGACAGGGACCGCGGATACGGAAGCGGTCGAATTTAAGAAAATTTATAATCTGGATGTCGCTGTTATTCCGACTCATAAGCCGATGGTTCGGAGCGATTATGCCGATGTCATTTATAAAACAGAGAAGGGGAAATTTCAGGCGGTTATAAATGAGGTTCTCGAGCTTCACAAACAGGAGATTCCCGTTCTCGTTGGGACGATCTCGATTGAGAAATCGGAGGTTCTTTCCGGCGCGCTCAGGCGAAAGGGGATTCCACATCATGTTCTGAACGCAAAACATCACGAGAAAGAGGCGGAGATCATTGCACAGGCCGGACAGCCTGCCGCGGTTACGATCGCAACCAATATGGCGGGGCGTGGGACCGACATTGTGCTCGGTTCTGGCGTTGCCCAAAAAGGGGGGCTTCATATTGTTGGGACCGAGCGGCATGAAAGCAGGCGCATCGACAATCAGCTGCGGGGGCGCGCGGGACGGCAGGGGGATCCCGGGGCATCGCGGTTTTATCTTTCCCTTGAAGATGACCTCATGAGGATTTTCGGTTCGGAAAGAATTTCCAAGGTGATGGATCGTCTCGGCATGAAAGAGGATGAGCCGATTGAACATAAATGGATTACGAAGGCTGTGGAAAATGCCCAGAAACGTGTTGAAGGGCATAACTTTGAAATACGAAAACATCTGCTCGACTTTGATAATGTGATGAATACGCAGCGTGAAGTGATTTATGGAATGCGGCGGTCGATTATGGAGGGGGGGGGGATAAAATCATTCGTCTTCGATTTTATGCGCGACGTATCTGACGAAATTGCCTATAGTTTTCTCAGCAGTGAGAAATTGTGTTCAGTGGGATTCGACTGGAGGGGGCTTGAAGATGTTTTTTACCAGCAGTTTGGATTCTATCTCAAAATAGATGAAACGAATCGCCCCTCATTGTCACAACAGGAACTTTCCATATTTATTTTCAATGCCGCAAAAGATTTTTATGAAGAAAAAGAGCGGAAGTATTCAGAATCTTTTATGCGGCATATGGAGAGGATGCTTCTTTTGGAGACGATCGATTTTCTCTGGAAAGACCATCTGCTCGGCATCGATCATCTGAAAGAGGGGATCAATCTCCGGGCTTATGCTCAAAAAGATCCAATACTCGAATACAAAAAAGAGGCCTTTGGGATGTTTAAGACGATGACCTATCAAATGAAGGCCGATGCCATTTCCAGGATGTTTAGGGCTCAGGGGTTGACCGATACAGAGATTTTAGAAATCCGTCAAAAGCGTGAGCGCGAACTTGCCTTCATTCATGGGAATCTGGGGAAGGACAAGGCAGAGGCTCCAAAACCAACCGTTCGGACAGAACAAAAAGTGGGAAGAAATGACCCCTGTTCTTGCGGAAGCGGGAAGAAATATAAAAAATGCTGCGGGAAGGTATAGACTTAGGACGCAGTATTACCCCATAACGGAGGCCTTACGCTGTTTCGATGATTTGAATTTGCGAGGCTGCCTGCCTGGCTTTAACCGGGTCTGGATCGTCGATATTGAATCCATAGAGTTTGTAGATCAGATCGTTTAAAATTTTTAAAATTTTCAATTGTTTTTCTTTGATTCTTGAACAGTGTGAGATGATTTCTTCTTTAAATGCCCCAAAGGCTGTCTCTTCTTTGGGCATATATATGGAGGCTTCAATTTCATTCCAGAAATTGTGGATCTGGGTTTTTAAATCCGATTCAATAAAGCCCAGGAGCTCTTTTTGGGCGTATATTCGAATGATGCTGTTATCCGTTGAGATTAACGTCAGATGTTCCCCCTCGTTTTTAATCCCTGCTTCATATTTAAATTGAGTCAGACAAAAAAGGTCGATATTGGATGATTCTTTCTGGATAAAAATCTTGGGATGGTCTTTGAGTGGGCATTGCTGCTCCATTGGATAAATTTTTCTAAATGCGAGCGGTTCTGGTTCAGGATGGAACTCTGGAATTTGAGGGGGAATTTGAGGGACGCTCACGGGTTCTTTGAAAAATTTATCAAAATGTCTTAACGATCGTTCGGATTCAATCATCTCATGCTGCAACAGCACAATTCCGTCATGAACAATTTCTTCCCTTCCATGCGTGAGTTCAAGATTCAGGTAGGCCATGAGATATTTTTCATCGAATTTTGACAGAGCTGTTTTGATCTGTTCGAGTTTGTCGCGTTTGAGCGATTCTTCGATCGGCTGAGTGAAGTTCACGGGGCGAATCGGAATCATTTTAAGCGAGGAAGAATCAAAGAGCCTCCGCCCCGATTTACGGTTTCCATTGTTTGCATACCAGAAATTGATAACCGGGGAATTTAGGAGGGACATCAGATAAAAGAGAGATTCCTTTGCGATCGGTTTGGGGGTCAGCGTCAGAAAATTTCCAGGTTCGGCTCTTTTTTCGTAAAGCGTGAATTTGTTTTTTGCCGACAGTTCCGGGGTCATCAGCGTCAGGTGTTCCTTTTCAGGTTCTTTGTTTTCTTCGATCGCGCAAAAATATTGGAGCGTTGTTTTGAAAGTGAGAATCTGTTTTAAAATTTGGCTGAATCCCGAGTCGTAAATCTGCTGCCACGGGTTTTCATCCAATTCCCCCTGAGGAATGCCGCTGAAATAGATGTCGACCTCATCATCCGTATAAATTTTTCCGGGACGATCGACTGTTTTTGCTTTTGCGAGAATTTTTCCCAATATAAATGCGGCGGAAGCCGCCTCATCTTTTTGATCTGATGGATGAACCTTGATCATTTTTATTTTGTGATTGTCCCGCTCTTCTTTCCCTGAGCATTTTTCAAGAAGCGTCATGTATCGCGGGAGCGGCGTTGTATCCTCGTCGATTTTGATATGGCCAAGATCGATCAGACAGAGCACTTTGCTGTGATCGAGAATATATTTCCTCAGCTTCGAGGCTCCATTTTCCATCGGCCAATAGCTCTCCGTCAGATAAAAAAGCCTTCCTCCCTCACGAAGCTTTGAGAGTCCCAAGATGAAAAACCATGAAGAATAGATGAGATCGGCCTCATAATGTTTGCGCCAATAGGGGACTTTTTGAATCAGTTCCCTCATGAAATCTTTCTGTTCTTTGAGAATCTGCTCAGGCGGGCAGCCGACGCAGATATCAAATTTTTCCGTATGTTTGATTTTAGCGCTAATCGATTTTAGGTGCCCCTCCAGAGAGGGGATTCCAAATTTGATGTCAAGCGAAAGCGGGGGGTCTTCTTTTGCTTCAATCATATCGAGCTGTTCATGGTTATAAAGCCTCAGCGCATTTTGATGAATGACGGACAAAGAAAGTGTTATTTTTTGATGCGGGGGGATATTTAACGTCTCCCCCTTTTCCATCAGCCAGGCGAGTTTCCAGAGAAGTTTCATCTCTGAAAAATAGTAGGCAAAGACGTCGATGTCACATCCAAAGAGCCCTGAGCCCAGCGCTTCGCTCAGCTCGGCAAATGCCTTTTTGGGATCCTTTTCTTCCTCGATCTCAATCTGCATGCGTCGCGCGGCTTCGATGAGGAAATTTCCAGATCCCATCGTTGGGTCGAAAATAAGTTTCGGGACCCTTCTTTGTCCCATCCATCGGAAAAAAGATGTGTCTTTTGAGTGTTCAGAGATGAGATCCCAGATGAACCGGACAATCAGCGGGGGGGTATAATGCGCATATTTTCTTAAGCCGTTTTCATCGAGGTAGCGTTCGTAGAGGAGGGAGAAGAGAGAAATCGATTCTTCCCTGAATTCCCAATGTGAGAGGATTTGATCAATTTCGTGAAAGGTGTCTGCGCTCATGTGATACCATGAGTAATTGTTCTGTTTCGCAAAGAGCCAGTTGTGTTTTTCTTTGATCAGATTTGGGCAGCTTCGGCTCAAAAGCTGATGGATGGTTAAGCCAGGTTCTTTATAGGGATTTCTTTCTGACTCAGGAATAACATGGGCTGATCGCAGGTAATGGATCAAAAGGAGCTCAGCTGTTGTGAAATAGGCAACCCGCGAGAAGAAGACGGAAATTCCCTTTCCATCCAGGGAATCAGATAAGGCATAGATGATATTTTCAAACTGGGCGGGAGAGATCGGTTTTGTCGGTTTAAAATTATTGAGTTCAGAAATAATATTTTCGAGCTCCTGGGAGATCGACTGTTTTCGGCTCGAATTCAAACGAAAGATCATTTCCCGATGCCGGTTGGCATCTTGCTTTAAGAGCCCGATGATCGATTTCAGCGCGTAAGGGAAATCGCTGCGAATTCCTTCTTCATGAGATGGGGCTGAAATGACCCCTGTTTCGATTTTGGAGCAAGCCCCAAGGTCAAATGAGAGCTGATCTTCAAAAATCAACTCTTTGCCTTTTATCTTTCCCAATGCATCCGCTACATGTTCCGCTTCCGGAAAAAACACTGGATCCCCTCAAATCAGGTGCGAGCAAATCGACTCCAAATTTCGCAAGAATCACTTGGAAACCTAAGACGATTCGACCTACCCTACTCTTATCCTGCAAATGTTTGTTTAAGGCGTTTCTATAAAAGATAAAAAACAACGTCTACCGCAACATCTTTTCAGGTTCTATCGAAAATAAACTCAACTTTATAACACCCATTTAAAAAGATCTACAAAAATTTTTAAGCTCTCCAGAACCGAAAGCCCCTGCCGGCTTACATTAAAACTTTTGTCAATTATACCGATAAAAAGAGCGGGGTGAGAAATGCGTGAGACTCGTCAAAAGAGAGAGCCTTTAAAAAAAGGGGGGAAAAAACTTCCCCATCATGTGCGCCGCTCTGCCTCCCAGCTGCATAGGATGAAAGGGGTCATTGAAAATTTACTGAGCCCCTATACGCGAAACGTCAAAATTTATCGTCTTCGTGCTTCTAAAAAGAAATCCTAAATTTGAAATCAAGAATCCAAGCCTTACTCCTTGAATTTCCATTTTCCGTATGCTAGCTTAGCCAGACTTAGGAGGATCGTCTATTATGCCTTCACGATTAATCGATTTTCGACCATCTCATGTCAGGGATAAACTTGGAACGAAATCAAAGGTGTGTTTGCTAAGTTCCCGTACTATTTTAGGCGCGCTCAAAGATGAGCCGCTGATGATTATGGCCTGCAATATCCGGATCAAACACGTTGTTCCTGGAATCATGCGGGCTGCCCAGGATCAGGATGCCGTTGTCGCTTTTGAAATTGCAAAATCAGAAGGTGGGCTCAATGGGGGATATACCGGTTTTGTGCCAAAGAGCTTCTGGGAGACGATTATCTCTTATGCTGAAGAGGTTGGTTACACAAAGCCGTTTTTCATTCACGGCGATCATATTACGGTCAAGAATCAATCGGAGGAGGAGATCGAATCTTCAAGAAAGCTGATCGATGCGGAGCTAAAAGCAGGCTTTACCTCTTTTTGTGTCGATGCCTCATTTAATGAAGTTCCAGATAACGTTCGCATTACGACTGATTTGGCAAAGCCCCTCACATCTCAAGATGTCGGACTTGAAGTTGAGGTGGGTGAAATTACACATGTCGGAAAAGAGGGGAGACTGAGCACGGTGGAAGAGTCTGTTGAATTTATTTCTGGGCTTGTCCAAAATGGGATTAAGCCAAATCTGCTTGCGGTCTATAATGGTTCAAAACATGGCAATTATCGGGTCGGCGAAGAGGTTCATATCGATCTAAAGAGGACCCAAGAAATTGCGGATGCGATCAGACCCTTTGGGGTGGCGATTGCGCAGCATGGGATTACAGGCACACCGATTCATCTGCTCGAGCAGTTTGTTCACCATGGGATTCGAAAGGGGAATGTCGGAACCGAGTGGCAAAACGTGGCTCACGCGCACCTCCCCAAAGATCTTTTGGACCGTATGAAAAAGTGGGCAGAGGATACGGGGGAAAATATTAAGATGGCAACAAAACCCTTTTTGAATGAAATCAACTCTATCCCTAAAGAGAATATTGAGCGATGCGAGACGCAGGCATATAAAGAGGCAAAGGCATTCATTACCGCTTTTCATGCGCGGGGGAGCGCCTCGCTCCTTGAGAAAAAATTGCAGCGATGAGGATTACAGGGGGGGAATTCTGCGGCAGGTCTCTTTATGCCCCGCGAACGCTTCGTGTTCGCCCTGCCTCTGACCGGTTTCGGGTCAATATCTTTAATATTCTCGGCAATAGTTGCGAAGGAATGGCTGTGCTTGACCTTTTTGCGGGGGTGGGGACGCTCGGGCTTGAGGCTTTGAGTCGGGGCGCGGAATCGGTGACTTTTGTCGACCACTTTCATCAGTCGCTGGCATTTTTAAAAAAAAATGTCAGCTTTTGCAAAGAGCGTGTCAAAATTTTTCCAACGGATTTTCGCGCGGCTTTGAAGGCTTTATCTCATAAGAAATTTGCGTTTGATCTTATTTTTATAGATCCTCCTTATGAGCACGATTTTGTGTCTGCATCCTTAAAGTTGCTGGATAATTCTTTGTTATTAAAAGAGAGCGGAATGATCATTGTTCAGCATAGTCGCCATGAATTGATTCCAGATGATTTGAAACGGCTCTCGGTAGTTGACACAAGGAAATATGGGGATACGGTTATTAGTTTTTGCCGAACACATGAAAGCGGCACGCATTTACAATGAAAAAAAGAACTGCCATTTATCCCGGTTCCTTTGATCCAGTCACTTACGGGCATGTCGATATTGTCTCACGGGGGCTTCGCCTCTTTGATGAAATCGTTGTTTTGATTGCTGAGAGTCCGGAAAAGAAGGGGCTCTTTTCGGTTTCAGAAAAAAAGGAGATGCTCTCTGAAGTTTTTAAATATGAGAAGCGTGTGCGCATCGATCATTGGGAGGGGCTTCTCATGGCATACGCGAAAAAAAATGCCGCAGACGCGATTTTGCGGGGTCTTCGGGCAGTCTCTGATTTTGAATATGAATTCCAGATGGCTTCGATGAATAAAAGACTCTGTCCCGAAATTGACACGATCTTTATGATGACGTCTGAAAACTATTCGTTTGTAAGTTCGCATCTCGTAAGAGAAGTTGCAAGCCTCGGTGGCGATCTCAAAGACATTGTTCCTGCCGAAGTGGAAAAACGTCTGAATAGGAAGTTTGGCAAATGATCGTATCGCGGCGGGTTCGCCATGTTCCCCCCTCCTCAACGCTGCTTCTTGCCGAAAAAGCAAAACAGCTCAAAGCCCAGGGAATCGATATTATCTCGCTTACCATCGGGGAGCCCGATTTTGATACCCCTGCCCACATTAAGCGGGCAGCGGTTGAAGCCTTAGAACAGGGCTTTACGAAGTACACAAATCCTTCAGGCATTGCGGATCTCAGGAAAGCGGTAACAAATAAGATTTTTGAAGACCTTGGGCTTACATACGATTGGCAGAATACGATTATTACGAATGGCTCCAAGCAGGGGATCTATAATTTTTTCCAGGCGGCCTTGAATCCGGGGGATGAGGTGATTGTTCCATCCCCTTATTGGGTTTCGTATCCGCCGATGATCCAGCTTGCTCAAGGGATTCCCAAAATTGTTCAGACGACACAAGAGGAAGGATTTAAGCTCGATTCCAAAAAGCTTAAAAAAGCGATCACCCAAAAAACAAAAGCGGTCATCATCAATTCCCCCTCAAATCCGACGGGGGCTGTTTATAGGAGGGAAGAGCTTGAAGATCTTGCCTCCGTTTTAGAGGGGAAACCGATTTGGATTGTGAGCGATGATGCCTATTCAAAAATTATCTTTGATGGTCTGAAATTTGTGTCGATGGCGGGGCTTTCAAAAAAACTATTTTCAAAAACGGTCATTTTTAATACCTGTTCCAAAACGTACGCAATGACCGGTTGGCGGATTGGGTTTGTGACAGGGGCAGATCCTAGGTTTATGAGAGCCATTGGGGTTATCCAGAGCCAGTC
>CAYJMQ010000001.1:10881-72542 GCA_964371555.1 uncultured bacterium
CGCAAACGCGATGGCGCAGAAAGCCGCTATCGCGGCATTGACGACGTTTCAGGATGGGGTTCTTGCGATGGTCAAAGAATTTGACCGGCGGCGTCAGGTCGGTTTGGAGGGTTTTTCTCTTATGAAAGAGGCCAACTGTTTCCGGCCCGAGGGGGCCTTTTATTTCTTTGCCGATTTTTCAAACTATTACCGTCGATCTTATAAAGGGAACCGAATCAAAAATTCAGAGGATTTATGCGCCTTTCTCCTGGAAGAAGGCCGTGTGGCTGTCATTCCCGGGAAGGAATTTGGATCTGACAAGCACTTAAGATTTTCATTTGCGACCTCCGAAGAGAACATTCGCCAGGCGATGATCCGCGTTCAGGAGACACTGGAAAAACTAAAAAAGTAATCCAGTCGACACGCCATTTCGAAGAAATGGTGTGTCAGCTTCATCTTCACTCCCCCGGTGTTACTTTCTGGATTTCTTTCAGGTTCAAATAGGTATCTTCTATCGTTTTTTCGGAGGCAGGGGTCGGTCCGCAAATGACATCTCTCAACAGCCCTTGCACCGCGTGAATATCATCTGTTAAGCGCTCTATCGCATAACTTGAAGGGGGGGGGATAGGGGGGACAGGATTTGCCGGCGCCCGGTTCATTTTGGCGATGGCTCGCTCCGTAAAAATAAAGAATAAAAATGAAAAAACAAACAGAAATATTTTTTTATTGAGGTCAGTCATATCCCCTCATTAAAATTTCATTAAAAATCGAAATCCCCCTTTTAAAGATTTCAAAAAGAACGAACGATACCTACCCATATTCAGGTGCAATCACGATGCCAGGGGAGGTGTTCAAAAATTGAGCTGAGAAATCAAAAGGATAGAAAAAAACTTACAGATTTTGTCACTTTTGATGCTCTGTAAAAGGTGACCAGGTTATAAAGCACATATTTAATAAGTCATTGAAATTTAACAGCTTTCCAGATCTGTCATTTTTAATACACACTGATTAATTTTTTTGCGCTTTGGCGCTTTCAGGAGTGTCGCATAAAACTTCGAAGCAGTTTTAGGGCTTGCTGATCCTCGAGGCACTCTTCCCCTTTGGGGGTTTCAAGAACCATCGGAATATTTTCAAACCGTCTGTCATTCATCAATAATTGATATGTGAGCGCCTAGCCGCATGGTCTTTCCATGAATGTGGCCATGAATGTGGCCATGAATGGGGTGATTTTTCTTTTCATTTTGTTTCCTCTATCTCTATAATACAAACCATGCGTTCAAAAAACATAAAAATAGGGTGGGGATTATTCTTTTTTATTCTCATTCTTGCCATCTATTTTTTTACGCCGGCCAAGAATTATTTTTCGCGTGAGAATTTCGATGTTTTAAGAAAAATGGTTGAGGATCAGGGGGCTTATGCCCCCCTGGTCTTTATTGGCCTTTATGTGGCTGTCGCCATTCTTTGCCTGCCGGGATCGATCCTCACCATTCTTTCCGGCCTTATTTTTGGTGTCTGGGAAGGGACTCTTTATGTGGTCATCGGGGCGAATTTGGGCGCGTTTGCAACCTTTCTGATTGCGAGGCGCGTCGGGAGACACACCATTGAAAGATTTTTGCAGGGGCGCCGCCCGCAGGGCCGGCTGCTAAAACTCGATCGAAAGATTGAGGCAGGGGGATTCACTGTGGTTTTATGGCTGAGACTGATTCCTGTGATTCCCTATAATCTTTTGAACTACGCGATCGGTCTTACCAAAGTTCGTCTCAAAGATTGTCTATTGGGAAATCTCTTGGGGATGCTCCCCGGTATTTTTGTTTATGTCAGTCTTGGCAATGCGGCGTCCCAGCTTTCTCTGACCGATCCCCGGGTTTGGACAAAGATCGAGGTGTGGGGTCCCTTTGTGCTTGTTATTCTGCTTTCGCTGATTCCCAGGATCATAAAAATATGGAGGAAAGATGCGCCAAAATTATGATCTGATTGTGATCGGAGGGGGATCCGCTGGATTGGTCTGCTCGGCAGGCGCTGCGGCGATCGGGGCGAAAGTGGCGCTGATTGAGAAGAAAAAACTGGGGGGCGATTGTCTCAATACCGGTTGTGTCCCTTCAAAAGCGCTTATTCGATCAGCCAAGGTTATCCATACGCTAAGATCAGCGGAACAATTTGGAATCCGGGAGTGTCAGTTTGAATTTGATTTTTCAGACATTATGCGGCGTGTTAAAAATGTGCAGGGGACGATTGAGCCGCACGATTCGCCTGAAAGATTTAAGGGGCTGGGGGTTGATGTCAAATTCGGAAACTATTCTTTCAAGAGCGCTCACGAACTGACAAATGGCGAGCATACCCTTTTTGGAAAACGAATTGTCATCGCAACAGGATCTTCTCCGGTTGTCCCTCCCGTCCCTGGCTGTGAAGAAGCGAAATGCCTGACGAGTGAAAATATTTGGGATATTCAATCGCTGCCAAAGCGATTTGTCATTATAGGCGGGGGTCCGATCGGTTCTGAACTGGCGCACGCTTTTTCAAGATTTGGCAGTAAAGTAACCCTGATCGATTTTGCCCCCGGAATTCTGATGCGTGAGGATCCCGACTTGAAAGCGGTGATTGAGTCCCAATTCCAAAAAGAGGGGATTCAGTGTCGTTTCAGCGCGAAGGTTCAGCGTATTTTGCATGCGGCGACGCATCATATTGTGTCGATAGAAACTTCGGGGAGGGAAGAAAATTTTGAGTGCGACGCGATTTTTTTAGCCGTTGGAAGAAAGGCGAATACAGGCGGACTTGGGCTTGAGAAAGTTGGGATTGAGATGAATGAGCGGGGCATTGTCATAAACGATTATGGTCAGACCTCTTTGAAGCATATCTATGCCTGTGGCGATGTGGCGGGCTCTTATCAGTTTACGCATTTTGCCGATTATCAGGCGAGAAGGGTTCTTCGAAACGCGCTTTTTCCCGGCAGGGCGAGGGTGGTCACTGATGTGGTCCCCTGGTGCACGTTTACCGATCCGGAACTTGCGCGTGTGGGGCTTTCAGAAACTGAAGCGAAGCAGAGAAAAATCGCGCATGATGTTTATAAGTACGAAATTTCCGAACTCGATCGGGCTGTTTGCGAGGGAGAAACCGCCGGGCTTGTAAAGGTGATTACAAAAAAATCTTCAGATAAAATTTTAGGGGCGGCCATTGTCGGGCCTCATGCGGGCGATCTGATTCAGGAACTTGTTTTGGCGCTTCAAAAAGGGATCGGACTAAAGACCCTTGCTTCGACGATGCATCCCTATCCGACGATGGCAGAGGTCTCAAAAAAGGTGAGCGAAGTCTGGCTGCGGAGCCTCTTAAAACCGTGGATGATAAAAATCCTTCAGGTTTATTTTCGAATGTTATTTCGTTAACCAAAGAATTTTTTATGTTCTATCAAAAGACAACGATCCATAACCACATCCATTCCATTGGATATCGCTTTTTGCGCGGCCTGCTCGTGTTCCAACCCGAGCTGCATCCAGACTGCTTTGGCCCCAATTTTAATCGCTTGGTCAACAATTTCCGGAATGAATTCGACACGGCGGAAGATATCGACAATGTCAATCGGGAATGGGATTTCTGAAAGTGAGGTGTACGCTTTCTCCCCCAGTACTTCTTCTGTGTCCGGGCGGACGGGTACAATCTTATACCCTTTGGACTGCAGGTAGCTTGATACCTCATAGCTCGGTTTCGTGGGATCGGGAGAGAGACCCACAACGGCAATTGTTTTTGTTTGCTCAAGAAGCGCTTTGATTTGTGAGTCTTGGGTCAGTATGCTGGTCATGCGGTAGCTATAGATGCTTTTTAGGATCAAATGCAACTTCAAAATTTTTCATTTGATTATCGGGGTAAGTCATTGGGGGGCAAATTTTCTTGACAGGAAGGGGGGCAATTGTTACGGAAAATTTTGAGATATCTATTTTTTTATGAATAAAATCGAACTGATTTCGAAAATTGCCCGGGAAAATGGAGTGAGCCAGGTTGAAGCGGAAAAGATGATGGTGAGCATCACCGATATCATTACAAACTCTCTTAAAAAGGGGGAAAAAGTGGTCTGGACCGGTTTTGGCACTTTTTTGGTGAGCCGAAGGGGCGAACGGAATGGCCGAAATCCCCATACCGGTGAGACAATTCGCATTCCTGCCTCCTGTGTCCCCTGGTTTCGGGCAGGGAAAGAGTTTAAAAAGATTGTCAGTTGACCTTGAAGCTCTCTACCGAAAGTACAATCGCAGAGAATTCGTCCATCCCGATCCCCTCGAATTTCTCTATGCCTTTTCTGATCTTTATGACCGTGAAATTGTGGGTCTGATTGTTTCTACGCTGGCCTATGGGCGTGTGGAACAGATTTTAAAGAGCTGTCGGGCAGTTCTTAAGGAACTTGGATGCTCTCCGCGTCGCACGCTTGAGCAATTTTCATCTGTGAAAATTCAAAAAATGACAAAATCTTTTCGGCATCGATTTACAACCGGTGATGATCTATCAGCGCTTCTTCTCGGAATTAAATCAGCTATTTCCAAATATGGTTCGCTTTATGAGTGTTTTTTGGACGGCTACCGCCGTCATCATTCTAATCTTCTTTTGTCATTGATCTCATTTCAGAAAGAAATAACTGGCTCTTATAGGCATTGCGGGGTTCGGCTTTTGCCGAGCCCCGCAAAACTGAGCGCCTGCAAACGGCTCCATCTTTTTTTGCGATGGATGGTTCGAAAGGACGCGGTTGATCCGGGCGGTTGGGATGAAATTCCCCCCTCGAAGCTTCTCATCCCTCTGGATGTTCATATGCACCGGATTTCTCTTCATCTTGGCTTCACGAACCGCAAATCGGCCGATTTAGAGACTGTTCTAGAAGTTACGAAAGCATTTTCCGAGATTTCTCCAGACGATCCTGTGAAGTATGATTTTGTACTGACGAGATTCGGCATTAGAAAAGATTTTAAAGTTGCATCTATTTTTGAAAAATGATGCTAAAAATCATATCTCAATCCGAGACTGACATTATTGATTTGCAATTCCATATCGTAGGCTAGCCCAACTGCATCCTCTAACTTCAGATCGGAAGAATTGAAATATCGATAGTCCAACAAAATCGTTAATGGCTGAAATATGTTATAGCCGATACCAGCGCCTATTTGATAGGCAAAAACATGATCATGGTCATCTGTGGCTACGATTTGGAGATTGGGAACGTTTTTGCCATCGTTTGAGACTGTTGCGCTTCCGATCCCTCCGCCGGCATATGGTTTTAAATCTCCGCCGAGATCAAAGTCGTAGAAGATATTGGCCATAAAACTCAGCGCCGAAATGTGACCGTCCACCTCAGCGTGTTTGCCATTGAGAAACCCAATATTGCCATCATTAATGATCTCGACCTCATTGTGATCGGCTTTGCGATAGGATATTTCGCCTTCCGTCCGTATGCCGATTTCAAATCCGTATCCCGCGGATGCAGCAACGATATATCCAAGATCGAAGCTGGACTTTGCCTTGGATCCATCTCCGCTTGTGTCCGTGATTGTGGACTCATTCACAGCGCTGGCTCCGCCCAGACCGCTCATATACAAACCTTTTGCATTGCTGGTATTAGAGGTCAAAAGTCCTATGACAATGGCAATCAAAAATATTATAAATTGTTTTTTCATCTTGCTTCTTTCTCCCATGAATTAATGCCGTCCTTTTGCTTTCCTGCGTTTAATTTCAACCAGAAGCTTGTCATAGATGATCACCGTGTGTCAATACAAATGACCTTGAAATCACTAGGGACTTGGTGATAAATTTTCTCTCTTGACCCTTTACAGATGGTTGATCAGGCATTAGGAACGATGGAATTTGGGCGGGTGATTAAAAAATGAAAGAAAAGACCATTTCAGAGTTAGCAAAAGAATTATATGAGGCAATGACGGATCCTGAAATAGGAGAAAGACAGTGGAATAGATCAGATGACGAAGATAAAAAAATTGAAGAGTTCTGCGCACGTGTTCAAGATAAGAAAAAAATATCTGACGCATTTATTGAGATGTATTTTCAGTATCGGCGGCCTCTCTATTATTTTAATCTTTTTTATTTTCTGAAGAAATATGCCAATTGGAAAGATTTTATAGAACGTATCCGGAATGAATATCACACGCTTATCAATGCGTTTGATAAAGAAAAACCGAACGAAAAAAATGACGTGCTCATTGATGAAGATTGGGATATCTTAAAACATGAGGAAAACTTACCCTATCCTTCTGAATTATTTAAATCGCGTGTGGAGTATTTTTTGCAAAAACAAGATTACAAGAAAGCAGACGGCTATCTTTCTCTTTTTTATGAGAAGGGCAAAGAGGGGGCTGAATATATTTCAGAGAATGTTAGGATTTTTTTTAAGAAATACGAAGAACTTAAAAAAGCAGGGGAAACCGATGATCAGAATATATTTGGTCTTATCTGTGGTTTACTGCGTGGGCTTATGTATGATGGTTCTGCCAAGTGGAGTATATCTTTATTTCGAGAGTTTATTTCGAAAGATTTACGGTTTCTTTCTGAGGCCAGGCAGCTTATGGCAAAAGTTATAGGGCGACTCGATGACCTACATCCCCTGGATCCAATGAGAGAAAAGCCATTTTTTTTAGAATCAGACAAAGAAATTCTCAAAGCCTTCTTCAAAGAAATATCTTTGCATGGTGTGAAGAAATAGCAGCGTTTGAACGGATGAATCCTGCAACGCCCATTAAAAGCGACTACCCTAACTTTCATGGAGATGGACTCACCTCCGGAAAAGCTCGGGAGTGGGATATCCAAAATTTGGATTATATTCAATATAAGGGAGAGTACCACCTTTTTCCAGAGGGGTTTGTGGACCAATTTGACGAGGTTGATAAAATTCCTTTTGATCAGGCATTAGGAACGATGGAATTTGGACGGGTGATAAAGAAATGACAAAGAAGATGAGCCAAACTTTAGCAGATGAATTATATGAAGCCATAAAAACACCTGGAACTCAGTGGGATTTATCATCAAATCGAGATAAGGCGATTGAGGATTTCTGTGAACGTATTCAAGATAAACAAAAGATCTCCAAGGCATTTATTGAAATGTATTTACAGCGCAGACGGTCTATAGATCTAGATAATAGAGCCTTGGATTTTTATTGTAATATTTTTTATTACATTAAAAAGTATGGAAACTGGGCAGAGTTTATAAAACGAATTGAAAAAGAATATAACACGCTTATCAATGCGTTTGATAAAGAAAAACTGAACGAAAAAAATGACGTGCTCATTGATGAAGATTGGCATACTTTGAAAGCTGGGGGCATTCACTCTCCCTATCCTTCTGAATTATTTAAATCGCGTGTGGAGTATTTTTTGCAAAAACAAGATTACAAGAAAGCAGACGGCTATCTTTCTCTTTTTTATGAGAAGGGCAAAGAGGGGGCTGAATATATTTCAGAGAATGTTAGGATTTTTTTTAAGAAATACGAAGAACTTAAAAAAGCAGGGGAAACCGATGATCAGAATATATTTGGTCTTATCTGTGGTTTACTGCGTGGGCTTATGTATGATGGTTCTGCCAAGTGGAGTATATCTTTATTTCGAGAGTTTATTTCGAAAGATTTACGGTTTCTTTCTGAGGCCAGGCAGCTTATGGCAAAAGTTATAGGGCGACTCGATGACCTACATCCCCTGGATCC
This sequence comes from uncultured bacterium, assembly GCA_964371555.1. Lineage (GTDB taxonomy): Bacteria > Bdellovibrionota > JACOXK01 > 2-02-FULL-40-11 > 2-02-FULL-40-11 > CAYJMQ01. The sequence goes on from CAYJMQ010000001.1 coordinate 18,542, forward strand.
AATGAGAGAAAAGCCATTTTTTTTAGAATCAGACAAAGAAATTCTCAAAGCCTTCTTCAAAGAAATATCTTTGCATGGTGTGAAGAAATAGCAGCGTTTGAACGGATGAATCCTGCAACGCCTGCAAGAAGGCTGGTATTGGCCCTCCATCGGTTGGTAGGCGGAGAGGGACTCGAACCCACGACCCTCGCCTTGTAAGGGCGATGCTCTACCAACTGAGCTATCCGCCTAAGGATAATATTTCATATTGCGTGCCTCCTGTACTATTTTTAAATGAGAATGACAATGGTTTAAAAACAAGTGAGTCTTTTAATCCCGTTCCCAAAGCTGTTTTTAACACACTTACCGTCGGATATTTTACACAATACGTTGTGTTTTTTATTTAAAAAATAAGAAAAAGACACTACCTATTGATTATTTCCATTGACACTCCTTTTCAAAATCCTTTACTATTTTTATAGGAATATGGTTATTAAAAGCATTTTATAGGAATGTGGTTATTAAAAGCAGGGGGACAGCGTGAAAATCAGACGAAAATTCACGAAAAACATAAAGAGTCCGTATGACGGGATAACATTTGTAGAGCGTAGGTCGGAGCTCAAAAATCCCGATGGGTCGCTTGTCTGCCTGGCAGATCATGTGACTATCCCCGATTTTTGGTCGCAGGTTGCGACGGATATTCTGGTGCAAAAATATTTTAGGAAAGCAGGGCTTCGTTCAGCCCCCAAAAAATCGCTTTATGGTTCTAAAGATGCCGATATGGAGACAGATGCGAGGCAGGTGTTTCATCGTTTGAGCGGTTGTTGGACCGACTGGGGGAAAAAATATGGCTATTTCGATTCCGAAAATGACACAAAGAATTTCTATGATGAAATTTCTTATATGTTGGTTCATCAAATCGCGGCCCCCAATAGCCCTCAATGGTTTAATACAGGGATCTACTGGGCATACGGCATTGAAGGGAAGGGGCAGGGGCACTATTATGTCGATCCGAAGACAGAGAAGCTGAAGCTCTCGGGTTCAGCCTATCAACGTCCACAGCCCCACGCCTGTTTTATTCAGTCGATTAAAGACGATCTCGTGAATGAAGGGGGGATCATGGATTTGTGGACGCGCGAGGCCCGCCTTTTTAAATATGGTTCGGGGACTGGGACAAACTTCAGCGCGATTCGTGCGGCGGGGGAAAAACTATCGGGCGGGGGCGTTTCTTCGGGGCTTATGTCTTTTTTGTCGATCGGGGATCGCGCGGCCGGGGCGATCAAAAGCGGGGGAACAACACGACGCGCGGCCAAGATGGTCTGTCTCAATTTGGATCACCCCGACATCGTCGAGTTTATAGAATGGAAAGCGCGTGAGGAGCAAAAAGTGGTGGCGCTTGTTGCGGGGTCGCGAACTACCAAAGAAGCGCTCACGAAGATTTTAAAAGCCTGCGTGTTACAGAGAGAAAGGCTGGGTCAGAAGGCATATAACCTTAAAGAGAACCCATTGCTCCTGGAGGCGGTGCGTGAGGCAAGTCGTTTTAAAATCCCTCTCAACTATGCCTATCGCGCCATTCAGCTTGCCGAGCAGGGTTTCACAGAAATTGAATTTATCGAGCTCGATGTCGACTGGAACTCCGAGGCCTATCGAACCGTCGGGGGACAAAATTCAAATAACTCTGTTCGGATCCCCAATTCCTTTTTTGAAGCGGTCGAAAAGGATGCTGATTGGCATCTTACGTCGCGAACCGATGGAAAGACATTAAAGACGATTAAGGCGCGCGAGCTCTGGGAGAAAATCTGCCATGCCGCCTGGTCTTCGGCCGATCCCGGCATACAATATGACACGATTATCAACGAGTGGCATACCTGTCCGCAAGATGGGAGGATTAATGCCTCCAATCCCTGTTCAGAATATATGTTCTTAGACGATACGGCCTGCAACCTCGCCTCGATCAATCTTCTTAAATTTTACGATGCCGAAAGAGGGATTTTTGATATCGACTCGTTCAAACATGCCTGTCATCTCTGGACGATCGTTTTGGAGATCTCTGTTTTAATGGCGCAATTTCCAAGTAAAGAGATCGCCAGTAAAAGCTTTGTATTCCGGACGCTGGGGCTGGGGTTTGCGAATCTTGGGGCGCTTCTCATGTGTATGGGGATCCCCTACGACAGCGAAGAGGGGCGTGCGATTGCGGCCTGTTTAACATCGATCATGTGTGGAGAGTCATACGCCACAAGCGGCGCCATGGCCAAAGAGCTTGGGGCGTTTGGCGGCTATGAAAGAAATAAAAAGAATATGCTTCGCGTCATTCGAAACCACAGAGGAGCGGCCCATAACGCTCCGAAGGATGAATACGAAGGGCTCTCCGTTACTCCCCAGGGAATTCGCGCCGCGCATGCCCCTGAATATTTTGTTTCCGCAGCGCTTGATGCGTGGGATCGCGCCCTGGAAGCGGGAGAGAAATATGGCTACCGGAACGCGCAGGTGACAGTCATTGCGCCGACCGGCACGATTGGTCTTGTGATGGATTGCGACACAACAGGGGTTGAGCCCGATTTTGCTCTTGTGAAATTTAAGAAACTCGCGGGGGGCGGCTATTTTAAAATTATCAATCAGTCGGTTCCGGCGGCGTTAAAGCGCCTCGGTTATTCGACCAGAGAAATAGAAGAGATTGTCAGCTATATAAAGGGGCATGGGACGCTCAAAGGGGCGCCCTTTATTAATCATGAAACCCTTCGGGCGATGGGATTTACAGATGAAGCGCTCGAAAAACTTGAAGCGTATCTCCCGTCTGTTTTTAGAATCGACTTTGCATTCAATAAACATCTCTTGGGGGGGGCTTTTTGTCGTGAACTTCTGCATTTAACGGATGAAGATCTGGGGCGATGGAATTTTAATATGCTTGGGGCGCTCGGGTTCAAAAAAGAGGAGATCGAGGCAGCCAACGATTATTGCTGTGGGACGATGACCGTCGAAGGGGCGCCGCATCTCAAAGAAGAGCACTACCCGATTTTTGACTGCGCGAATAAATGCGGTAAATATGGGAAGCGCTTCATTGAATATCAGGGGCATATCAAAATGATGGGGGCTGTTCAGCCGTTTATTTCAGGGGCGATCAGCAAAACCATCAACATGCCGCACGAGGCAACGGTCGCAGATATTAAGAAGGCTTATTATGACTCCTGGCAGCTCATGATCAAAGCGAACGCCCTCTACCGCGACGGCTCAAAACTCTCTCAGCCTCTCAATGCTGTTGCCGAAGATGCGGCAGAGATCATTCTTGCGGCTTCACAAGAGGAAAAAATTGAAAAGATCGCGGAAAAAGTTGTCACCCGTTATATTTCCAAAAAGCGCCCGCTCCCCCCGCGTCGATCGGGATATACGCAAAAAGCGGAGATTGGGGGCCTTAAGGTTTATCTGAGAACGGGTGAATACGAAGATGGGACGCTCGGTGAAATCTTTCTCGATATGCATAAAGAGGGGGCGGCGTTTCGAAGTCTCATGAACTGTTTTGCGATTGCAGTTTCGATGGGGCTTCAATACGGGGTTCCGCTCGAAGAATTCATCAATCAGTTTGCATTTACACGCTTTGATCCTTCGGGAGTTGTGAACGAACATGATCATATTAAGATGGCAACCAGTATTGTCGACTACATTTTTAGAGAGCTTGCGATGACTTATCTCGGTCGGTACGATCTTGTTCAAATTCCACCCAAGGATTCAGAGCATTTGAAACCGAAGACACTCCCTCACCATGTGAGTCAGCAAAATCAAAAGCGAAAAGCAGAGGAGGGATTTACGTTTGTTCTTCCGCCGGCGACGGATGAAGGGGGCGCTTCTCTAGAAATTGGAGGAATGGGTGAAATTGGGGGAATTAGGAGAATTGGGGAAAATGGAGGAAATGGCGCAGAGAATGGGGCAAATGGACATGAAGCAGGGAGCGGTCATATTGGATTCTCTCTTCAGAGAATGGCGCTGCTTCAGGGATACGAAGGGGATTCGTGCGGGGAGTGCGGGCAATTTACAATGGTAAGAAACGGGTCATGTTTAAAATGCGCCTCCTGTGGAACGACGTCCGGGTGTTCATAGCTTTTGTTGGATATGGTTTTTGCCGATAAGGAGGTAGCGTATGGGGCCTTTTTTTCTAATGGTATTGTTATTATTTCTTTCCGCCTGTGGTGTCGTGGCAAACGCGGGGGAAGAAGAAACGCCATTTAATGGAAATGCTGTCGAAGCGATTGTTCCGATCACATTCCCTCCGGAAGGGAATAGCGGTAACGGGGATAGTCCCACCCAGTATTGTTCAGCGGATGAAAATGGTCAATTTTCAGACCGTGTCCAGGTTTCAAAAGGCTCTGAGAGTGGTTTTGTCTGGGCGGAAGGGGGCGCCTGTATTTTCAGGTCGATTCGCGAGGTGTGGGGAGTCTCTCATAACCACCCCCTGATGGTGTGGGATGGGGTCGATAGCTCGACTTTCACTGAACGGTCTGACCGGCCAGACGGGGTTTCTCACTTTTATGAAATTAACTATTTTGTCGATGAAATCATCGATGTCGACTGGACGATGAATTGGTATCACAGTGTCCGGCAGGGGGCATTTGATCAGCCCCTTCAGGTTTTAATCAATTACAAAAAGGTTAAAGGGACCCGTTTTATCCCCTATTGGGAAGGCTCGATTATTCTTCACCAGGTGACCCCTGGCATTATCTCAATCTCCATGCGCAATCAGATCCGTGCAAGCCGTACAGACGAAGATGATGCCGCAAATACCATCCGCGATGTTGTTCAGAAGCTTCGCACCGGTCCTCCCAACTGGGAGCCGTTGCAGCCAAGGGAGTGGATAAATCCGTTCAGCTTTTTTGCCCATGTAAAATAGAAACTTTCTCGGATTGCCATCTGTTTTTTGTGAGTGTATGCACCGATCGCTGTCCTTTTCGATACTCGTCTAAATGAATTTCATAAATATCCCACTTAAAAGGTCTGCAGAAGACAACCCCCAAATTGGGCGCTCGTTTTTGTATGTCTATTTCTTCAGGGAGTTCTGAGTCGAGCGACAGGTGTTTGGCATCGAGCCAATAGGCGGTCCTCACTTCGGAGCGGATTTTGAGCCACATCTCATCCAGAAGCTCTTTGAATGTCTGGTTTTTCGGTTCGATAAGTTCTGCTTCTGCCTGAAAGCGGAATTGGATTTCCCGCGATGTGTCGTAATAGCAGCCTGAAAGATGAGCGTGTTTTTTAAGTTCATGCCATTTGTCGGATTTAAGATGGGTGCTGAAGGCAATCACATCGGGCTCTTTTAAATAATGGAGATGCAGGGTCCGAAGGGTCGGTTGTTTTCCTTTGGAAAGGGTTGCGATTTGACCATAGGCAGGGCGCTGGTTATCACCGAATGTCTCCGCGATGATTTTATAATATAAAGAAGGGGCCATTTGGGTTTTCATCCATTTCCCCATACCAGCTCTTTTTTAGAAAAGCCATCAAATTTCAGACTTGATTGGGGAGGGTATTTTGCAGTATGGTGCCAGCTATCGGGTGAGGGACATGCTAAAAAAACTTGTTTTATGGGTCATATTTTTAACCCCTTTCGCTCAAGCGGCGGAGCAGACGCCCAAAGAGCTGGTCGGTGTGGGGATCGACGAGCATCTGGGGGGGGCGGTTTCCCTCGATCTCACTTTTAAAAATGCGCTGGGGGAGATGGAGCCGTTAAAGAACTTCTTTGATGGCAAACACCCTGTTGTCTTAAATCTCGTCTATTACCGCTGTCCGAATGTCTGCCATTATCTTTTGGATGGTTTTACAAGCTCAGTCATGAAACTGCCGTGGGTGGTTGGAAAGCAGTTTCAGGTGGTGACGGTGAGCATCAATCCGGAGGAAACCGAAGAAGACGCGAAAAAGAAAAGACAACAAATCCTCCATCGTTACCGGCATAAGTCTGCTGTCAGCGGCTGGCACTTTTTGACAGGTGAAGAAAAAAATATCCGGAAACTGGCAGAAGAAGCCGGATTTCGCTATCAATACGATCCGGAACGAAAAGAGTACGCGCATCCCTCTGTTATTTTTGTTTTAACGCCGGATGGAAAAATTTCCCGTTATCTTTACGGCATTCAATTCAATCGTTTGGATCTGAAGCTTGCGCTTCTCGAGGCGGCTGGCGGGAAGATTGGCAATGTCATTGACAGGCTTCTTCTCTATTGTTATCACTTCGACCCGAAAAACCGGAAATATGCGCTCATGGCAGTCAATTCGATGAAAATTGCGGGATCAATCACAGTGCTTGGTTTGGTTTTGTTGGTTTCCTTTTTATTTTTATCCCGAAAAAATAAGAAAAAATTGATCTGATGTTTGGACTTCCACAGGCTTCCACGATCGCGCAAAATATCGATGCCCTTTATCGGTTTATTTTTGGGGCGGCTTTCCTGAGCTTTGGCATTATTGTGTCTGGAATGATCTTTTTCATTTTTCGATATCGAAGAAGATCTCAGGATTCCGATAAAAAGACTCCCTATATTACAGGACATCTTCCAACAGAATTCAGTGTTGCCGGGGTTTTGTTGATTCTTGTCATGGTTATTTTTCTTTGGGGATGGATCGATTATAGAAAAATCATCCGCTCGCCGGATGATGCGCTGGAAATCAATGTGGTTGGAAAGCAGTGGCTTTGGGATATCTGGTATACGAATGGAAGGCAGCTGACAAACGAGCTCGTTGTCCCCAAAGATCGGCCGGTGAAGCTTCTCATGAGCTCTCAGGATGTGATTCATAGTTTTTTTATTCCTGCCTTTCGGTTGAAACAGGATGTTCTTCCGGGGCGATATACAACCCTTTGGTTTCAGGCGACAGAATCGGGCGAACATCAGGCGCTTTGCGCCGAATATTGTGGAACCGCGCATTCGCAGATGCTTGCAAAGGTGAAAGTGCTTGAGCCCGCCGAGTTTGAGTCGTGGCAGGCGGCATGGAAACCGCTTGAAGCTAAAAAACCAAAGGAAGGTGTGAGTCTTTTGGATCTCGGTCAGGAGCTTTTTACAAAAAAAGGGTGCAACGCCTGTCATACGGTGACAGACCAAAAATTGATTGGACCCGGAATGAAAGGAATTTTTGGAAAAACCTCTGAATTGGCCGATGGAACAAAAGTGAAAGTCGATGAAAATTATATACGGGAGTCGCTCATGGATCCACAGGTGAAGCTCGCCAAAGGATATCCTCCGGTGATGCCGACTTTCCGGGGAACTTTAACGGATGATGAAGTGAATGCTCTGGTTGTTTATTTAAAAAGTTTAAAGTAAGGGAATAGCTTATGGCGCTTGTTCATCATGAAAAAAATTATCTTGAGGAAGGGGGGATCTTTTCGTGGTTTACCACTCTCGATCATAAGCGGATCGGCGTGATGTATCTGGCGACAACGCTCTTCTTTTTTATGATCGGCGGGCTGTTTGCGGTTTTGCTGAGACTTGAACTTTTTAGACCCGGCCCCCTCTTTTCACCCGATCTTTACAATAAATTTTTTACCTTCCACGGCGCGATCATGATTTTTATGTTTATTATCCCCATTATCCCCGCGGCGCTTGGAAACTTTTTCCTTCCGATTCAGATTGGGGCAAAGGATGTCGCTTTTCCGCGTTTGAATCTTTTCAGCTATTACCTCTTTGTCGGCGGGGCGCTCCTCGCGGGGGCCGCCCTTTTTACCGGCGGCGTCGATACCGGCTGGACGTTCTATGCCCCTTATAGCATTCGCACGCAGACGAGTGTGATTTTGGTGACGCTCGGTGTCTTTGTGATGGGGTTTTCCTCGATTCTAACCGGGCTTAATTTCATTGTGACGGTTCACAAGCTCAGGGCGCCAGGCATGACGTTTCATCATATGCCTCTCTTTATCTGGGCGATTTATGCGACGGCGATCATTCAGGTTCTGGCAACCCCTGTGATTGGAATTACAACGCTCCTTTTGGTGATGGAGCGGGTTCTTGGCATTGGAATTTTTGATCCAAAATTGGGGGGGGATCCTGTTTTATTTCAACATTTCTTTTGGTTCTATTCGCATCCTGCTGTCTATATTATGATTCTTCCCGGGATGGGAATTATCAGTGAAGTGATTACCGTTTTTTCCAGGAAGCATATCTTTGGATATAAAGCGATCGCCTATTCGAGCCTTGCGATTGCATTCATCAGCTTTTTGGTCTGGGGACATCATATGTTTGTGAGTGGCCAATCGGCGCTTGCCAATCTCCTTTTTTCATTCCTGACGATGTTTGTTGCGGTGCCGACCGCGATCAAGATTTTTAACTGGACGGCGACACTCTACCGGGGTTCCATCTGGCTTCAGACGCCGATGCTCTATGTGCTCTCTTTTATTTTCTTATTTACGATTGGGGGGCTTACCGGGCTTTTTTTGGCAGCCATTTCTGTCGATGTCCATCTTCATGATACCTATTTTGTTGTTGCCCATTTCCACTATGTGATGATGGGGGGGACGGTCATGGGGCTGCTTGCCGGGCTTCATTATTGGTGGCCTAAGATGTTTGGCCGGATGTATCCGGAAATATGGGGGAAAATTTCGTGCGCGCTGATCTTTATCGGTTTTAATGTGACCTTTTTTCCACAGTTTTTTCTGGGGCAGCGCGGCATGCCGAGACGGTATAACGACTATTTAGAACACTATACCGATCTTAATATGCTTTCATCCATTGGGTCGTGGTTTATTACCGCGGGATTTGTCATTATGGCAGTCTATTTTATCTGGTCTCTCAGGCGGGGTTCGATTGCCGCTCAAAATCCGTGGGGTGGGAAGACTCTTGAATGGCAGATTGAATCTCCTCCGACGGTTCACAATTTTCACAAAACACCTGAGATAGCGGCGGGTCCCTATGAATATGGAGTAAAGGAATGAATGGCGCAAGGCATGTCATTGCCAGTCATTTTGAAACAGCGGAACAGGCTTATGGCTCGGCAAAGCTTGGGGTCTGGCTCTTCCTTGTGACGGAGATTCTTCTCTTCGGCGGACTCTTTGTGGCTTATATTGTGTTCCGGTCGCTCTATCCGGAGATGTTTGACGAGGCGTCAAAGTTTTTAAACCGATCGATGGGGGCGATTAACACCGTGGTTCTCATTTGCAGCAGTTTTACAATGGCGATGGCTGTGAATAAAACCCAGCATGACAATAAAAAATCTGCAGTCCGGTATTTGACGATTACCTTACTCTGTGGCGCGGCGTTTATGGCGATTAAATATTTTGAGTATATGCACAAGATCCATGAAGGGCTTTTGCCAGGGGCGCATTTTTCTTTTGAAACGATTGCGCATCCCAAAGCGCCGCTTTTTTTCTCCCTCTATTTTATGATGACCGGCCTTCATGGACTTCATGTGCTTGCCGGGATGGGGCTTATCTTTTGGGTACTTCTTCGATTACGGCGGGGAGATTTCAATCATGAGTATAATACACCGGTGGAATTGACAGGAATTTATTGGCACCTGGTAGATCTGATCTGGATCTATCTCTTTCCACTGCTTTATTTAATTGGGTGAGGGGATGCAAAACGGCGTCGATCATAGACACGAATATTTCAATGTATGGATGTCTCTTCTGGGGCTGACCGTTGCGACGGTTGCCGTTTCATACCTGGAGTTAGGGGTTCTTAATATTTTCGTCGCAATGGCGATTGCGTCGGTGAAAGCGGTGTTTGTCTGTCTCTATTTCATGCATCTCAAATATGATAATCGGGTCAATCAGGTTGTTTTTATTTCAGCGTTTTTATTTTTGTTTATTTTTGCGGGACTCACGCTGAGTGATGTTCTTTTTAGATAACCGCAAGCTCATTTTTTATGATTAAACTCCTTCGCTTAAATATTGTCCTCACCTTCCTCCTCATCATCTGGGGGGGCGTTGTCAGAAATTTTGATGCGGGGCTCGCGTGTCCAGACTGGCCGCTCTGTCATGGCAAGGTCATTCCCCCGCTGGATCCTCTTGTCTTAATTGAGTGGGGGCATAGGCTGCTTGCTGCGGTTGTTGGGTTGCTGACGCTTGTGGTTTCATTTTCTTATCGAAAGAAATTTGGTTTCATTGCGTTTCTGCCGCTTTTGCTTGTTATTTTTCAGGCGCTTCTTGGGGGGGCAACGGTCAAAGGGATGTTACATCCAAAATGGGTTTCACTGCACCTCGCTTTTGGGCTTCTCTATTTTGCAAGTCTGCTCTGGATTTTGCTTGAAGCGCGGCAAGCCTCTTTTCAAAGAAAATGGTCGGGCGGCTGGCTTTTCTGTCTGTTTGCGACACTTCTTGTTTATGGACAGGCAGTTTTGGGAGGGGGAGTTGCATCGAGTGGGGCCGGGCTTGCCTGCCCCGATTTCCCGACCTGCTATGGGGCATGGCTGCCTGAATTAAAAGGAGGGGTTGCCCTTCAGTTTTTTCATCGCGTGGGGGCATTTTTGGTGACCCTTGTTTCGGTTCTTTTGTTTTGGTTTTCTTATCTTTTTAATGGGGTAAATGGGGTGAATGGGTGGGGATACGATTTCAGGAAAATGTCATTTTTGATTCTCATATTGACATTCATTCAGGTTGGACTGGGAATTTCAAATGTGATCTTTAGACTCCCCGAATTCTTAAGTATTTTACATTTGGTTTTTGCGACACTCCTTTTTGCGAATTTCTTTATACTGACATATAAGGTGAAACATGCGCGCGTATCTTAGTTTGGTAAAACCCCGGATTAGTCTCCTTTTTGCGATAACAGGATTGACCGCAATATTGGTTCACGGAGGGCCTCATCCTTTTCGTTTTTTTATGATTGTTTTGGGGATTTTTCTTGTTGGCGGGGCGGCGAACGCCTTTAATCAATATCTTGAGAGGGATATCGATAGCCGGATGTCAAGAACAGCATCCCGGCGGCCGCTTCCGCTTGGCCTGATTTCACCAGGGAAGGCTTTAATATTTAGCTGCTTCATCAGCTTCCTGGGGGTAGGATTGCTCTTTAAATTTGGGGGGGCGCTTTCTTCTCTTTTGGGACTCGGAACGATCCTCTTTTATAGTTTTTTCTACACGCTCTGGTTAAAACCGAAAACCCCTTACAATATTGTAATCGGCGGGATTGCAGGCGCCATGGGGCCTCTCATTGGATGGGCTGCAGTGGCGGGGACGATTGAGCTCACTCCATTTTTGATGTTTTTAATCATCTTTTTTTGGACTCCCCCCCATTTTTGGGCGCTTGCGCTCTATCATCAGGATGATTACAAAAAAGTTGGACTGCCAATGCTTCCGGTTGTGCGGGGCGAAGAAATCACCCGGAGACAAATTCTTCTTTATTCATTTACATTGATCCCCCTTTCGGCTTCGCTCTACTTTGTATCAGATGTATTGAATATGATTTATTTGTCATCGGCATTGGCGCTTGGCGGACTTTTTATTTGGTTTGCGTTTGTCGTCTATCAGAAGAAGACAGTTCAGGCATATCAGCGCCTCTTTCGCTATTCAATAGGTTACATGACGCTTCTTTATCTTGCGATGATGCTTGACACGCTCCTGTAAGTCTGTTTTCAGCTATCACAACTGTCTAACAAAATTTGTCACATTTGGGGCAGAGTGGGCTCGGGCTTTGGCTTGGGACGGGTCTTCAAGCCCATTTTATTGCAAAAAATAAGCCCGGGGCTGGCATTGATGTTGCACCTTAGTATGGTATGAGGTGGTCTATGCCGTTTCGGACGATTTCATTATTTCTATTGCCGCTGTCTCTTCTTTGGGCCGGTTGCGGCGAGAATGCGGAGAGTTTCCCAAGTTTTGAAGAAGCATTGGAAAAGGTCTTTGTTACCGGATCGAAAAAAGAAGAGAGTTCGTCTTCCTCTGGCGATCTTTCGAAGGAGACGGTTGAAAAGCTCAATCTTCACGTGGATGACGAAGCAGCCGTTATTTCAAACCTGACGACTTTAAAAGATAAAGATTTTAATATTGCTGATGAACAAAAGAATGCGCTGATTTCTCTAAATTATGTAACAACCATTGTTCGGAGATCGGAACTTTTACCCAAAGACAAGCAGTCTCCCTGTCAATGCCATTATGCCGCTTCTACCTTTAAATTGGCTGCTCAAGTTCTTGGGGATTATCTCCTGAAGCTCCAAAAGCAAAATCTTTCAGTTTTGGCCAAAGAAGATCTCGATAAATTTCAGGAGCTTTATGATCAATTTTCTCTTGGAAAAGAAATTTTGGAAGAGCTTTCAAAAGCCGATGTTTTAAGACTTCCGATGGCAAAGGATAGCAAAGAGAGAGAAGAACTCGAAGAAATTAAAAAGATTGCGGCGGAGGCGCTTAAAAAACTTTCTTTGGCAGGGGCTTCCGAATCTGCCAAACCTTCTGGAACTAAAAAAGAGAACGATAGAGACAGAAAAAGAGAATCCCCCCAAAATGATGATTCAGGCGCTTCGAGAGAATAAAGTGAAGCGTTTGGCACTCTCCTTGCAAATGCTGCCTCACAATGTTTCGAAGATTTCCGAGACGGCATCTTTTTTTGACGGTTTTTCTTTGTCTGGGGATTGTTCGAGGCTTGATTTGGAAGCCACATTCTCCTACAGGCTATTTTGATTCTCCACATCGTATCTGCGGGGCAGTCGGATTTCCGTCCGACAGTATTCTAAAAGAATTAACCCTAAAAGAATTAACCATTGATGAAAAAAAGATCTGGGGGCATCTTGAGATTTTCCTGTCTTCAAAAATAAAGAATCATCGAAAAATTCGCCCCGTTGGCACACGGATCTGCTTTTCAGGGATCGTCCGTGAGGTCCGAAACTTTGGTATTCCGGCTGAATTTGATATGCGGCGAAAAATGCTCTCAAAAAAAATCTGGGGGAGGGTTTTTTTGGGACGCAAAGATTCGATTCAAATTCAAAAAAACTCCGCTTTTTATCCTGTTGAGATCCTGAGGGAGCAGTTTTTTCACTATCTGGATCGATTCCAGTCTGGGGGGAGGCTTCTTAAGATGGTTGTTTTGGGAATACCTGCGATGACACGTGAGCAGCGCGATGATTTTATCGCGACCGGCCTCTTGCACGCTGTGGTGATTTCCGGTCAAAATATCGCGCTCCTTTTTTTCTTTTCCTTTTCGCTTCTTTATTGGCTTTTTTCGAGATCCGAATACATTCTCCTTCATTGGCCACTGCAGAGGATTCTTGTTTTCTTATCTTCAGCCATTCTTTTCTTTTTCTATTTTTTCTCGGGAGGGGAAATTCCAATTCTCAGGGCGAGTCTTATGGCCTTTTCTTCATTGATCGCGCTCTTAAGTTCGAGGCCCCAAAATGGACTCTATGCGTTGTCTGTGGCGACGGCGCTGATTTTAAATTTTATCCCCTCTTCGGCTCTGGATCCCTCCTTTCAACTCTCTTTTATTTCTGTATTGGGGCTCTGCCTGACCCGTTTTTTTATTTCAGATATTCAAAAGAATCTCTGGAAAATGATATTCTTTTCCACGCTGATCTGCACAATCGTAACAGCCCCGATCGTGATTTATTATTTTCACAGGTTTTCTCTTATTGGAATTGCCGCAAATCTGGTTGTTACACCGCTCATGAGTTTTTTGATTCTTCCGGGTTCTTTTCTTATTACTTTTTTTTATTTTATTTCTGAACCTGTTTGTCATGTTTTAATGATGATTTTTGAGCCCCTGGCGCGATGGCTATTTTCTTTTATCCATCTCCTTGCTTCTTTTCCTTTGAGCTCCGTGATTGTAAGGCCCCCTTCATTGCCCAGCCTTTGTCTCGTCTATGTCGGAATGGCGCTTCTTTTTTTCCAAAAGAAAAAGTTCTCATCAAAAAATTGGCTAACCGCTGTTTTGGCAGGTCTCTTTTTATTTTTTTTGTTTCCCGATCGGATGGGAGTTTTTTTCAAAAATGGGGGAGATCTTAAAATCTCTTTTCTAAGTGTTGGGCAGGGCGATTCAACACTCATAGAATTTCCTGATGGGGGGACGATGCTGGTCGATGCCGGCGGGATTCATCCTCATTTTGATATCGGCGAAAGACTTTTGGCTCCCTATCTTTGGAAAAAGGGGATCCGAACCATCGATGTATTGATTTTGACCCATTCGGATTTTGACCATACGGATGGGGCGAGATTTTTGATCGATCATTTTGATGTAAAAGAAATGTGGATTTCGCAATGGAGAGGCGGAATTCATTACGAACATATTTTGGAACTTTCAGAAATAAAAAATATCCCGGTTTATTTGATTTCAAAAGAGACAGGCATAAAGATTTTTAAAGGGGTTGAATTTCAATTTTTGAATCCAAAAAATGTATTTGAAAAAGCGACCGATAATCACCAATCGATTGTATTCAAATGCAGATACAAAAATTTTTCTGTCCTGTTTACAGCCGATATTGAAAAGGATGTGGAAGAGGAGATCTCGTATTTCCCGCTTCAAAGCACTGTCTTAAAGGTTCCTCATCATGGCTCGAAAACGTCGAGCAGTCTCTCATTTTTACGCTCCGTAAAACCAAAATTTGCCGTTATCAGTTCAGGCTACGCGAATCGTTTTGGACATCCGCATGATGAGGTACTGCGGCGATACCGGGAGCTCGGTATCCCCCTCTTTCGGACCGATCAGGAGGGGACATTGGAAATTCGAACCGATGGTTCGTCGAGCTATTTCTTGAAGAAACCACATGTCTGATTCTTTATCGTTGTGCAGGGTTTATACACTTAATAAGCTTATAACCCTTTAAAATAATTACATTTTGTCCTGGTATTGATTTTGCAGTAGGCGTTCCTGTTAAAGGGGAATGGGAAATGAACAAAAGGATTCTGGTCCTGTTTTTGGCTGCATGGCTTGTTTTTGCGATCGGATGTTCGAAAGAAGCAGATAAAAGGGATTCGTCAACAAATATACCGGCCGGATCATTCAGCAGTGGCAATGGCAGCAGTGGCAATAGCGCAGATGAAGATTGGGGCTTAGAGACAGAGGCATGGAATTGCCAAGATTCTTTAAAGATTTTTTCGTATCTCGAGAAAGTTCATCTGAACGGTGAAAGAATCAAATCGGAAAAATGGATATTGGTGCGTGAAGCGCTTCGAAAGATTTTAGATAAAAGAAGAATCCCGACTCCGCTTATTTCAGTGTCTGAAAAAAGGGTATCTTATATAAACTTTATTCCTCCTGCGCTCCGCAGGTGTCAATTATTTCTGGATCAGATTGAAGATGAGAAAAAATATTGCGCAACGGTTGAAAAAATTGCTTCAGAGATTGAAACCGACGGTGTCCCTCCCTTCACACCCCTTACAAAAGAAGAGCTTCTTCGTTTGATTCACAAGGGAATCTTAAGATATTTTATTGCAAGCCTCGATCCCCATTCCTGGATGAACGAATGGATTGAATTTCAATCAAGAAAAGCGGGCATATTTTTTGATGTGGATCCGAACGAAAATGTTTTTCGTTCTCCTCCAAATATTAAAGATAACCCGGTTTTTAATTTACCCGCCCAAGATTCTTTGCATGCCCGTTTCTTTGGAGACGAAAATGAAATTTTATATATAGAACTTTTGCGATTTAATGAAACTTCGTCCGTCTCTTTTAAGAAAGAATATGAAACCTTTGTCTCTCTTTCAGATAAAAGAAAAGGGTTGATCATCGATCTGCGCAGAAACGTTGGAGGGAGCGTTGCGGCCGTGGCAGAACTTTCGGATCTCTTTTTAAAGGAAGGACCCACACTTGTGATGAGGGAAAAAAAAGATGAGAACGAATGGGAAAATCATATCCGCTATGCGCAGATTGGAAATGAGCTAAATGGAATCGATCGGCTTCCCATTGTTATCTTAATCAGTCGTTTCTCCGCTTCCGCGTCGGAGATATTTGCTTCGATCATGAAAGAATATCATGCTGCCGTCATTATCGGCGAGCGTTCATTTGGAAAAGGGACGGGGCAGATCAACGGCCCGCTCACCGCGTTTCCATTGGGGGTGAAATCGCGCTCGGTTCTTTCAGTGACGACAGATTATACCTACTCTCCAAGCGGCAGGCCTCTTCAGCTGGAAGGGGTAGAACCGGATATTTATGTTTATGACCATGACTATCGTGATTGCCTTGAAAAGTGCCCCGCAGACCGACCGCACGAGCGTTGGATCGATCGCCAATTATTACCGAGCTGCTGTGAAAAGGCTTTTTTTGACGCGCATTATGAAAGAAATTTAAGAAACACCGTCCCCGTTCCTTTACCGCAGTCGACCTCTTTTAAAGAGCCCCCCTTTTCCACGATGAATTCATGGTGGCTCGATTTAAAACAAAAACTTGAAAAATATTTTTCTGATCTGAAAGGGGAATTTAGGCTCGGTTTACTCCTCGATTTTTTTTCTTCCTTCTAGTTTCCCTTCGTGATAATCGTCAAAAGCTATTAGGGATTTAGATCCTTCGCTGCGGGCTTTGCCCTGCGCTCAGGATGACAGGGAGTATTCATGCCATACGAAAGTGTAAGAGGGATGAACGATGTGATCCCTCCAGAATCATCTTTTTGGGGTGAGTTGCAGTTAAAGGCGCGTCGGTTATTTGAGAGTTTTGGGTTCTCTGAAATCATAACCCCCGTTGTGGAACGCACCGATCTTTTTACGCAGAGCGTTGGCCAAACCACCGATATTATCGAAAAACAGATGTATACGTTTGAAGACAAAAAGGGGGAGCGCTTATCTTTGCGTCCCGAAGGGACGGCGCCTGTCGTTCGGGCATATCTTGAACATCAGCTTTATCATCCCGATCCTTACAAAAAACTCTATTATTGGGGACCGATGTATCGATATGAGAGAACGCAGAAAGGACGATACCGCCAGTTTTATCAATTTGGGGTCGAAGTATTTGGCGCCCCTTCCCCGCGTATTGACGCAGAAACGATTTATATGGTGACACAATATTATAAAGAAGTCGGTGTAAAATCGTTTGAGGTTCAGATCAATTCAATGGGATGCCAAACATGCCGCCCCCCCTATCGTGAGATGTTGCTCTCTTATCTCAGGCCGCTCTCATCCGAGCTTTGCGCGGATTGCCAGAGACGGCTTGAAAAAAATCCGCTTCGGACACTCGATTGCAAGGAAGAGCGCTGCCGTGTTTCGACAAAAAAAGCTCCCAAAATAGTCGATCATCTCTGTCAGTCTTGTAAAGATCATTTTCAAGGATTGAAAGAGGCGCTTCATCAATTGAATGTGGAAAATGTCATGAATCCGAATATTGTCCGCGGGCTAGATTATTATGTGCGCACCGCATTTGAAATTGTATCGTCTGATTTGGGATCGCAAGACGCGCTTGGCGGAGGGGGGCGATACGATGGGCTTGTAAAGGCGCTGGGGGGGGCGGATATCCCCGCATTTGGTTTTGCGGGAGGGATTGAGCGGCTTGTGATGGTGCTATCGAGAGATTTATCTTCGTCAATCGATCTTTATGTGGCGGCGCTTGGCCCAAAGGCAGAGGCTTTTTCATTTGCGCTGACGAATAAATTGCGAATGCAGGGGATCCGAACCGAGATCGATTACAACGATTTTCCTCTCAAACAACAGATGAAAAAAGGGGATCGCTTCAACGCGCGGTTTGTATTAATCATCGGCGATCAGGAGATGGAGGCGGGGGAGGCGATTTTGCGAAATATGTCAACCAAAGAACAGCTGAAAATTCCTTTTGGCGAACTTCGGCAAGCAATTCCGGAGAAAGTAAAGAGATCATCATGAATTTAAAACGCACACAGTCCTGTGGCGACTTAACGATAAAAGATGTGGGTCGGAATGTGATTCTTTCGGGGTGGGTTGCGCGTCGGAGAGACCATGGGGGGGTGATCTTTATCGATCTTCGGGATCGCTATGGAATTACACAGGTGGTTTTTAATCCGAAGGTGAATCCATCTGTTCACAAAATGGCGGATGCGCTTCGAAATGAATATGTGATTTCGGTGAGTGGAAAAGTCGCCACGAGGCCTGAGCGGATGGAAAATCCCAAAATGAAGACGGGCGAAATTGAGGTGACTGTCGATGCCCTTGAAATTTTAAACAGCTCCAAAGCGCTCCCATTTTTGATTGAAGAAGAGGCGGATGTGGCTTCAGAAAGCGTGAGATTAAAATATCGCTATTTGGATTTGAGACGAAAAAAACTTGCGCGCAATTTGATTTTGAGGCATCGGGTGGCTCAAACCGTTCGCCAATATCTTGTGAAAAACGATTTTTTGGAATTAGAAACCCCGTTTCTTATCAAAAGCACGCCAGAGGGGGCGAGGGATTATCTTGTTCCGAGCCGTTTGAATCCGGGGCATTTTTACGCGCTTCCCCAGTCCCCACAGATTTTTAAACAGCTTTTTATGGTTTCCGGCTTTGAGCGATATTTTCAGATTGCCCGCTGTTTCCGCGACGAAGATTTACGGGCCGATCGCCAGCCTGAATTTACCCAGATTGATATTGAGATGTCTTTTGTCGATTCGGATGACGTCATGCGGCTGATCGAGGGGATGATGGCTCAAATTTTTATGACTGAGAAAAATATCGATCTGAAAGTTCCTTTTCAGAGATTGACATATCAGGAAGCGATCGATCGCTACGGCGTTGATAAACCCGATCTCCGGTTTGGTTTGGAACTTAAAGAAATTACAGACCTTGTAAAAGATGTCGAATTTAAGGTTTTTTCTTACGCAGCCCAGGAAGGGGGGGTGGTAAAGGCGCTCAGGGTTCCAAACTCTTCTCTTTCCAGGAAGGATTTTGATGAGCTTGAGAAACAGGCGGCTATTTATGGGGCCAAGGGGCTTGCGTGGGTAAAAATTGAGGATCGTTTATGGAAATCGCCGATTACAAAGTATTTTAAAGAGGCCGAAATCAAAAAGATCAATGAAAAATTAGGCGCAGGCGAAGGGGATGCGCTGCTTTTCATTGCGGATACTGAATCAGACGTTGTCAATGCCTCCCTTGGGAATCTTCGGGTTCACCTTGGGAAAAAATTGAAATTGATCCCAGCCGATGAAGTGAAGTTTTGCTGGGTCTATCAGTTTCCATTGTTTGAAATCGATCCCGAAGAAAATCGACTTGTTTCAAAACATCATCCCTTCACACGTCCGAGATGCGAGGATATCGCGCATCTGTCCAAAAAACCGCAAGAGGTTCTCTCAGATGCGTATGATCTGGTTTTAAATGGCGTGGAAATCGGGGGTGGAAGTATCCGGATTCATGAAAAAGAGATCCAGGACGCGGTTTTTAAGATTTTAAAGATTGAAAAAGAAGAGGCCGCGGAAAAATTTGGATTTTTGTTAGAGGCGCTTCAGTTCGGGGCTCCCCCCCATGGCGGGATTGCGCTCGGTTTTGACCGGCTGATTGCCTTTTTGTGCGGCTCTGAGTCG
The DNA here is from genome assembly GCA_964371555.1 of uncultured bacterium. Lineage (GTDB taxonomy): Bacteria > Bdellovibrionota > JACOXK01 > 2-02-FULL-40-11 > 2-02-FULL-40-11 > CAYJMQ01. Next base: position 37,844 of record CAYJMQ010000001.1, read on the forward strand.
ATTCGGGATGTGATGGCGTTTCCCAAGACCCAAAAAGCGCAGTGTATGATGAGTCAGTCCCCCGGGCGGGTCGATGAAAAACAGCTCAAAGAACTTCATTTGAAGGTGACCAAGTGAGGGTGATTTGGCTTCGTCTCAACCCAAAAGCGGGTTAGCTATGTCAGAGACATTTGACGTCATTATTATTGGCGGTGGAATTAACGGGACTGGAGTTGCCAGAGACTGAGCGCTTCGCGGGTTAAAAACATTACTGATTGAAAAGAAAGATTTGTGCGGCGGAACCTCCGGCTCTTCTTCGGGAATGATTCATGGCGGGCTTCGTTATCTTCTTTATGATGTAAAGACAACGAAGATTTCATCGAAAGACAGCGGTTATATTCAAAAAATCGCCCCTTTTTTATTATTCCGGATCCCTTTTTTATTTCTGATTCATGGGAAAGAAGGGCCAAATGTGGAGTTTCTTGAAACCTTTTTTGAAATTTATGATCGTTATTCAAAATTAAAAAATGCGAAGCTGCATACCAGACTGAATCAAGAGGAGGTTCATCGCCTCGAACCTGGCCTGGCTTCTGACATTACAGGGGCAATCACATTTGATGAATGGGGGGTCGACCCCTATCGTTTATGCCTGCTTAACGCGAAAGATGCCGTACGCTCGGGGGGAGAAGTTTTGCTTCATACGGAAGTCGTAGATCTCTTATTCTCTCAGGATGGGAAGGAGAAAAGAGTCAGCGGTGTTCGTGTTCGCACCCGAGACAGAGGGTATAAAGATTATTTTGGAAAGGTTGTTTTAAATATTTCAGGTCCATGGATTTCAAAAATTTGCAAGATGGCCGGGGTTGATCTCAGGCTGAGGCCCGGCAAAGGAATTCATATTGTCTTTGATCGGCGGATTTCAAACATTGCGTTAATGACGCAGACGATCGACCGCCGGTCGGTTTTTCTCCTTCCTTATGAGAATACTTCGATCATTGGAACAACAGATGACGATTTTTATGGGGATCCGGATCATCTGGAGGTGACGCAGGATGAGGTGGAATATCTGTTTCAGGCGATTGAACGGGTATTTCCGGATATTCGTAAATACCGGGTCATAGCGACTTATGCCGGTATCCGTCCAACGCTTTATGAATGGGGGAAGCTCGAAGACGAGCTTTCCCGCGAACATAAAATTTTTGATCACAGTACAGAGGGGGTGGAAGGTTTTTTAACGATGGCTGGCGGGAAGCTTGCAAGTTATCGTCTAATGAGTGAAGAACTGACGGATGTTGTTTGTAAAAAATTGAATCTCAGGAAAAAATGTGAAACGCATCAACGGCCGCTTCCCGGGGGTGAGGATTTGATTTCGGCTGACGAACTCAAAGCGATGGCAGCGCGCGCCGGAATCTCTCTTTATGCGCTCTCCCGTCTCTATTTTCGTCATGGGGGGGGGATTCGTGATATTTTTTGTTTTATTGAGGAGCATCCGTCGTAACGTCGTCTGATTTGTGCGGCCGGGCCGGTTCTCGGAGCAGAGATGCGTTATGTGATTTCAAAAGAGTGGGCTGAGTCACTCGATGATATTGGAAGAAGAACACGACTGGGGTGGGGAGGCTGTCAGGGGGGCGATTGCGTCTGGCCGGCGGCGCTCATTTTAAAGGAAATGCTGGGTAAAGATCCTGTGAAGGAGGCCTCCATTTTTTTACAAAAACGTTGGAAATCTCTGATCCCTTGTTTCGAAGGAGATGCCGTCGCGCAGGAAGAGCTTAAATTTCAATGGCTTCATCTTTCTCAGCTTCCGGCTCAGCTTCCGGCACATCTGCCGGTCTCAGAGGTAAGACCATGAAAGTTGATCTTTGTGTGATTGGAGGGGGGCTTTCAGGGACTCTGTCTGCCGTTCATGCCGGATCGAAGGGGAAGCGGGTGGTTTTGGTCCGGAGTGGATGGGGGGGGACAGCGCTTTCCTCTGGGGCGTTCGATGTGGCAGATACATCTCATGAGGGTTTTGAGATCAGGGATCATATAGAACAGATTAAAAAAGAGTATCCCGACCACCCCTATCATTTTCTGAATTTTGAAAATTTGAGCCCTGCTTTTGAGCTTTTAAAAAAGGTGTTTCCATTCCGGATCCTGGGATCGTATCGTGAAAATCATCTCTTTCTTTCACAAATGGGGCGTTGGCTCAGGCGCGCGTTTGCGATGGAATCCCAATCTTTTGATTTTAAGGTTTCTGGCCGGAGAAAGGCTCTCGTCATCGGTTTTTCACCAATGATCCCAGCCCCTCTTCTTCAGTCTGAACTCTGTATATCGGAATCAGTTCCGTGGCATCGCAATGAAGTCAATCTTCTCCCCCAGACGATGGCAAAGTTTCTCGATCGGCCCGAGGAGCTTCAAAATCTTGCCAAACATATTAAATCAAAAATAAAATCGCATTTCTTCCAGGCGCTTCTGGTTCCGCCGGTCATTGGTCTTGATTATTTTAGTGAACGGCGGCGTGAGCTCGAATCCCTGATGGGATGCCCCGTCTATGAAACATTGGGGGGGAGCAATTCAGTTCCCGGTATCCGGTTTCAGAGGGGGCTCGTGGAAGCCCTCCGCTCTCAAAATATTGCCGTTATAAATGGAAGGGCTGAAAAAGTGAGAAAAGAAAAGAAAAAAATTTTGGCAATCGGGGGATATGAAGACAGCGGAGATCTTTTTGAAATTGAAGCTTCTTCTTTTGTTTTGGCAACGGGGAAGTTTCTGTCAAGGGGGATTCGTATCAAAAGAAGTGGGCGCATTTTTCAGGAACCCCTCTTTCATCTCCCTTTATTTTATAGGGGAACGCCGGTTTCCGAGATGAGTCCAGGCTCTTTGTTAAGAGATGACTTTTTTGAAAAACAGCCTTTTTTGGAGGTTGGTGTAAAAACAAATCGTCGGCTTCTTCCACTGGACGACAGCGGAGAAATTGTTTATGAGAATCTTCGTGTGTGTGGAACACTGCTTTATGGCTTTGATCCTTATGGGGGGGAGAGCCGGTTTGGCGTTTCCATGCTTTCGGGCTATCAGGCGGGGGAAGCATAACCCAGAGGAATAATCCAGAAGAACTATCCAGAAGAACTATAATGAAGAGCACTCTCAAATGGCTTTACGCCAAATTCAATCTTGCGGTCGCCTTTCTTTTGCATCTTTTTTTTAAGCGATGGTTTCGAAAGCGCGGGCTTAAAGAATTTTTGGCATTTTATTCGAAAGATCATGTATTTGCGCTGACTGGCGGCGAGCGAAAAAATAACCACGCATTTGGAAACTGTATCTATTGCGGGCTTTGTGTGAGCGAGTGCCGTGAAGTCAACCCGGGTTTTTACGAAACATTTGCAACGCCGGCTGGCATTGCCTTTTCCTATTCGCGGTCGTTGCCTGAGATTTCAATGAACACTGATTTTCTTTCCTATTGCCCTGACTGCGCGGCTTGCGAAAGGGTTTGTCCGATGGGGGTTCCATTGAATCAAATTGTGGGATTTGTGAAGCATCATGCGGGATAAAATTTTAAGTCAGCTGGAATCCCTATTTCCAGAGAAAATTTCTCCAAAAATTTCAATTAACGAGAAAGATCTGCTTCTGCACGCCGGCGATCTGTGGCCGCGAAAATTAATCCGTCAAAGGCTAGGGGAAAAGATTGAACTCCCGCTGGCGGTGGTTCGTCCTTCATCGACGGAGGATGTTCAAAAAATCGTTCAGTGGGCAAACAGGGAAAAAATCGCGCTGATCCCTTATGGAGGGGGAACGGGGGTCTGCGGCGGGACGCTCCCTGTCGTTCAAAGTGTCGCGGTCGATCTCAAGGAACTCAATAAAATTAAAGAAATCAATCTCGACTCGCTCTATGTGACTTCTGAAGCGGGAATTTTGGGAGGGGAGTTGGAAAAACGGCTCAATGAAAAAGGGGTTTCGCTCTGTCACTTTCCAACCGCTTATGCGATTTCAACACTGGGCGGCTGGATTTCAACGCGCGCATCGGGGCAGATGTCTACCGCTTACGGATCGATCGAAAATATGGTGTTGGCCCTAAAGGGGGTGCTTCCGACCGGGGAGCGCATCGAGACAAAACTTGTTCCGAGATCTGCTGCCGGATTTTCAGTAAAAGACCTTTTTATCGGGGGTGAGGGAACGATGGGAATTGTGACCGAGGCAACCTGCCAGGTGCACAGACTCCCTTCGCTCCAGGAGTTTCTTTCATTTTCAGTCGGCTCGGTTCGGGAGGGGCTGGAGGCAATCCGGAAACTGATTCAAAAAGGAATACGCCCCGCTGTGGTTCGCTTTTATGATGAGATGGATACTCAACTTGCGCTTTCTGAAATGGGACTTGACACATCGGGAAATCTTTTGGTCTTTGTTTTCCAGGGAGAAAAAGAAATAGTCCAATTCCAGAGGGTGCAGACAGAAAAAGAAATATCGGCTGTCGGTAAAAATCTTGGAGAAAAACCTGCCCGCCATTGGTGGGATCATCGTTTTGATTTGGATCATCATAAGTTAACGCAGATTCTTTCGCAGGAAGGGATGATACTTGACACCATAGAAGTTGCGGCGACATGGAGCAATCTCCAAGGGCTCTATGAATCGATGAAGAAGGCGATGTCTGAAGCGGGGGTTGCAATCCTCGCTCATTTTTCGCATTTCTATCATACCGGAGGATCGATCTATTTTACCTTTTTTGGAAATTTCCCTGATAAGGAGACATTAGAAAAATACGATCTTGTCTGGGAAAGGGCGATGGAGGCATGCCTTGCGGCAAAAGGCACGATTAGTCATCATCATGGCATTGGCCTTTTGCGCAAAAAATGGATTAAACGTGAACTGGAAAGCGGCTGGGATCTGATGGATAAAATTAAAAAGACGCTCGATCCCAACCATGTTCTTAATCCCCAAAAAATCGTATGAATTCCACGGTTGTGATTGTGAATCCAAAGGCGGGCTCTTTGGGGGAAGCTATGGGCCGCGCTGGAAAGAAATGGAGGGATATAGCCAAAAAGTGTGATTTTTTTGGCCCGTATGAAGAAATCTATTCGAAACGGATCGGCCATATTGAGGAGTTGACCCGGGAATGTCTGAAAAAGGGGGCTCAAAGAATTGTCATTGCGGGGGGGGATGGTTCGTTATCGGAAGCGCTCAACGGTTTTTTTGAAAATGACAAGCCGATTCGTGACGATGCTGTTTTAGGTTCGGTTCCGCTGGGGACCGGATCTGATTTTTTAAAAACCTTTGGTATCTCCAATGTCGATCAGGCGGTGGAAGCGCTTAAAAAAAATCGCATTACCTCCATAGATATCGGTGAAATCAGATCTCTGCATCAGCCCCGAAAGAGGCTTTTTTTAAATATCGCAAGTTTTGGTTGTTCGGGAGAGGTGGTGCGAAAAGTAAATGCGTTATCCCCGCTTCAAAAAAAGTTATTAGGGGGGGGGCTTTCTTATTTTTGGGCAACGCTTTCTACATTTCTAACCTATAAAAATTCGCTGATAGAATTGGAAATTGAGGGGAAAGGAAAGAGCGGATTTAAGACCAGCAATATCTTTGTCTGTAATGGAAAATATTGTGGAGGGGGGATGCTTTGGGGACCGAATGCCGATATCAGTGATCGTCTGTTTGATCTTACGATTGTCAAAGAAATTTCAAAATTGAGAGGGTTCTATGAGATGGGAAAAATCTATAAAGGTCGTGTTCTCGAGATTGATGCTGTGGAGCAAATTCGCTGCCAAGAATTTGTTGCGATGTCAGATGAACATGTGACTATCGAAGCGGACGGCGATCTCTTTGGGACTTTACCCGCGCTTTTCCGGATTTATCCTCATAAGATCAAATTCAATATCTAGATTCTGCTGAAAAAGTGTCATTCTGAGCGCAAAGCGCGAAGAATCCCAGCGGAGATGCTTCGGGACTTCGTCCCTCAGCATGACTTTTTCAGCAGAATCTATCTAGAGATATTAAAGAAAGATTAAAAAAGGAAATTTGTGCTTTCATGTTTTTAAAAATGGGTTACAATTCTCTTTAGGACGTTAGTCTGGTCATTGAGTTAAACAGTGGAACGTGGGTGGAAGAGAGAAGTGATTTTTTCACATATCATAATAAAAAAGACATTTAAAATCTTAAGCGCCAGTGGTGTGGCGGTGTTTCTCTTTAGCTGCGGAGGAGGCGGAGGGCCGGGCGACATTCCTCAAACGGCGCCGTCTATAGCCGTTGAAACACCACAGAAGACCGTCCTGTCAGTGGCTGTTGAAGGATTGGCGGCCAACGAAAAGAGGACGGTATTTTTCTCTGATGCGCAAGGCAATAAAATTGCAGAGGCTCAAACATTTGATGGAAAGGCATCCATTGAAGCCTTTCTTCGGCAAAGTGAAAGCGGTTTCTTTCGGGTAAGGATTCAAAGAGAAGGACTCCCCGATCTGGATACTGCTGTTCAAGTTCAAGCAGGGCAGCAGGGTATTGCTGTTCAAGTAACACCTGCCACCACCCTTGCGAGTCTTTTGGGGAGAACATTCAATGCCTCAGGACAGGAAGGCCTGCAGAGAGCAATTCGCTGTTACGGCGAGATTATTAAAACATTAGCTCGACCATCAGTTGAAAATGCCCTTTTGGAATTGGAAAATTTGCCGAAAAGTCCGGATTTAAATACGCTTAAAGGAGGAACCAGTGCGCTTCAGGAAGTTTTGCGCCAGGTGTTTGCTCGGATCAATACTTGTCCTTAATCAGTTTGAGCAGGAGAGCCTGGCACAGGAAGTTAAGCTATGCGACCCAGTGACACTTTTAAGTCAGGTCGACGTTTCCCCTCTTTCTGATTTGAACCTTGGAAGTGACCGAAGATTACTCAAAATTCTTGATGACTTTGATTTTGATGGAAAAGCAATGTTGCTCAAAGAAAAAATCAATTTTCAAGATGGGTGTTCTGTGGAAATCGATCTGACTGTTCTGGGAATAGAGCTTTTTTCAATTGAGAAAAATTTAAAAACGGGACAAGAAACGGAGATCAAGTATCCGCTTCTTGCACCAGGGTTCAACGGCGAGATTACCAGGTTGGTATTTACGGGACTGATGTATGAAGCGGATGACGAAAATATCCTTGAAGGAGATCGGCATACAGACACGGCGAAGGATATGTTGGCTGATTTCATTAAGGGAGCGCGTGAGCTTTTTCCATCCCGGGATCCGCAAAGTCCCACAAACTTTGTTTGTAATAGCGTTATCATCTCAGCCGCCCGTGATAAAGTTTCCTTTACCAAATCATTTATTGCGCGTGATGTCGCAGGAAATTCCGCGCTAAAAAAAACCGTGCAGCTGAATTTAATCTTAAGCGGCTTTATAAGATGCTGCTGTCCAATCTCAGAAAAACTTCTGGGATTGAATGAGGGGGCATGCAGTGTGATCACGACTTCCCGGCTGATGACAGAAAATGGCCTGACTTCAGGAAGAAGCTTTATTCCCGATACTCAAATGGAGAAGATCTCGTCGCGGCGTCTTCTCGGTCAAAATTTATTCAACACCCTTTCGGATAGCGTTAAGACGCAGATCAGTCAGAACAGCGAAATCAATTTCTTGGTCAAGAAGCGGTTTGGAACGTCGGATTTGAATGTTCATCCATTGGTGAGCGGTTTTGAAGTGCAGATGAATGAAAAGAGATCGTTCCTCAATCCTCTTCTTTCAGATCTTCCGATGGCAGATCTTCTGACAGCTGAAATCAAGGCATTTATCTTTTTTAAGCCAGCGGAATTTTCTATAAAGGGAGCGATCGCCTCGGGAGGAGCGAGAACCTCGAATTTGCCAACGGAAAAAGAAACCTTTCTTTTTACGGTCATGGGACGCCGGGGCATTGAAGGGATCGGCATCGTGGTCCGCGACATCAATAGAATAGTTACGACCACAGTCCTCTTTTTTGATGATCAGGCGTCGGCGCTTATTTTGGCCGAACAGCCATTCGATGTTTCTTTAGGTCTCTTCCCCGCTGTCGCCTTTGACTGCGGTGGGATCGATCGATAAACGAAACTTGAGATATTGACCTGCTAAAAATACCACCCGGCGCCGAGTCCTCCATGCGGACGGCGATCTCTTTGGGACTTTAACCCGCGCTTTTCCGGATTTATCCTCATAAGATCAAAGTCTGGTGCTAAAGAAGGATATGTCTTCAAACGAGAGCACTTTTAGATTTGCCTTTCCTAACAGTGGAAAATTCTTTTCAGGGTTGACCCATATGTGATATCAATATCGCCATGACCAAAGACATCCAGATACAGGCAGAAGTTTTGTCGGAACAGGTGTGTCAGTTTACGGTGGATCAGCCTCTTTATCCCGCTGGTACGGCATATTTTGCAAATAAAGAGGCCGCGAAAGGCTCACCCCTTGCGGAGGCATTATTTGATTTAGAGGGGGTCGCATCACTTGTTGTTTTGGAGAATGTTTTAAAAGTAACACGAAATCAGTTTGATGATTGGCGTCTATTGGCTCAAAAAATAGGAACGGTCATTCGCGAGCAAATTCGCTCGGGTAGAGCGCTTATCTCGCCAGATTTAAAAAAGAATCTCCCTTCAGAAAAAGTCATCAAAGAAAAAGTACAAAAATTATTTAATGGGGAGATCAATCCAGCTGTTGCGATGCATGGCGGCTCTGTTGAGTTAGTCGATGTTAAAGAAAACATCGTCTATGTGCGTCTCGGCGGGGGGTGTCAGGGATGCGGCATGGCCGATGTGACGCTCAAGCAGGGAATCGAACATGCGATTCGCAAAGTTGTCCCTGAAATTGGAGATATTTTGGATGTTACCGATCATGCCGGCGGGAGAAATCCGTATTATTCTCCCCAAAAGAAATGAACGAAAGAATTTTACTCCTGATTTCTACCACAAGCTACCGAACACATGCCTTTGTTGCGGCTGCCAGTCGATTGGGGCTTTCGATGACTGTCTGTTCTGAACGGCCGAGTACTTTGCAGGCGAAGAATCCGCAAGGTTTTATCACAGCAGATTTTTTAAATCCTGAATCATTGACAAAAGTGGTTTTTGAATTTTCAAAAAAATATCCGATTGACGCTGTGATGGGTGTGGATGATCAGACAGTCATTCCAGCCGCTCAGATTGCGGAGGTGTTGTCGTTAAAGCACAACCCAGTTTCTGCTGTTTATGCGACACGAAACAAGTATGAAATGCGCAAACGGTTGGAAGGACATCTCCCTAGTCCCCGTTTTGGGCTCTTCACATTTTATGATGATGCCGCAAAAGTCGCTTCCTCGTTAGGTTTCCCCTGTGTCATTAAGCCGCTGTCATTGTCTCAAAGTCGTGGTGTGATGAGAGCGGATGATTTAGAAGATCTGAAAGGTAAAATCGCCCGATTGAAGAAAATTCTTTCCGATTCGTCGCCAGGTGTGGGCGAATGTTTTGAGAGTTATCTTGTTGAAGAATTTATTCCGGGAAAAGAGATAGCTGTGGAGGGATTGCTGATAAATGGAGAGCTTCGTATTCTTGCCATTTTTGATAAGCCTGATTCCCTGGATGGCCCCTATTTTGAAGAGACGATATATTTAACCCCAACTGAGCTCTCTCTTTCCATCCAGGAACAAATTTCTGAAATAACTTCAAAAATTGTTTCCTTACTTGGCCTTTTTGAAGGGCCGATCCATGCAGAGTTTCGTCTGAATGAAAAGGGTATCTATCTGATTGAGATAGCAGCGCGATCGATGGGCGGATTTTGTTCGAGCGTGTTGCGATTTGTGAAAAGTAAAGAAGAAGATCCTATCTCTTTGGAGGAGCTGATCTTTAGACAAAAACTTGGGAGGCAAAAACTTGGAATGGAAACGGAAGGGTATGAAAGAGAGAAAGATGCTGCGGGTGTTTTGATGATTCCTATTTCCAAAAGAGGGATTTTAAGGGGTGTTCATGGGAAAGAAACTGCAAGGGCTGTTCCAGGCATTGTTGATATGATCATCTCACTCAAGGAAGGAGAAGAACTTATTCCACTTCCCGAGGGGGGACGATATCTTGGCTTTATATTTGCCCGTGGGAGAGCCCGTGGGAAAGCCCATGGGAAAGCCCATGGGAAAGAAAGAAGAGCGGTAGAACTTGCGCTTCGAGAAGCCCATTCGAAACTTGAGATATTGACCTGCTAAAAATACCACCCGGCGCCGAGTCCTCCATATGGGACCGCTTTCACATTGGAAAGTGAGAGAAGAAAGCTAAATTCCGCAAAGATTGCAAGGCCGGAATCAGAGAGATAATGAGCGCCTATGGAAAGCGGGAGAATGACAATTCCATTTTTAAGTTTTGTTCCATCGTCTTTTACCATTCCCAGTTTTATTGCCTGTTCAGATTTCTGCGCGATTTTTTCACCGGAAGCGGCGCTTCTCCAATAAGCGAGACCGGAACCGAGGTAAGGTGTAAAGGGTTGATCGAGCACAAGATATTTGGCTTGGGCGGTATATGTATCGAAATGGATTCCCGATCCCAAACCGATTCCCGCATTTACAAGCGAATACCAGTTGAAATCGGCTGTAAGGCCAATAATCCCTAAGGGGCCGCCGACCATCGTTCCAACGCCGAATGTGTAATCATCGCGTGGGTTAAACGACAGCTGGGGTTCTTTAGAGTCTTGAGAATCTGCGGCGAAGGTGTGGAGTGCGATTGTAAAAAGGGATAGGAACAAAACGATTTTTAAATTTTCCATTAAGATGTCTTTTTATAACATTTTGTTTTACAGGGGAGCAAGCCATTTTCCTCTGGAAAATGATTTTCGGCTTAGGTATAAGAAAACGATATGAAAAAACAACTGGCGGTTTTCTTTTTCTGTTCTTCAGCGCTCATGCTTTCCTCCTGCTCTTTTAAATCTATCGCATTGAATATCACCGCGGATCTCTTTGAAGAGGGGCAGTCGGCGTTTGAAGAAGAGAGTGATCTTCAATTGGCCGAGCAATCGATGGGGGCGAATTTAAAGGTGCTTGAAGCGCTTCTTAAGTCATCTCCTGATCATGAGGGATTGCTTGTCCTTCTTTCAAAAAGCTATGGGGGGTATTCGTTTGCGTTTGTTGAGGATGCTTATGATGAATTAAAAACAGAAAATGAAACCAGGGCCGGTTTTCATAAAGAGCGCGCAAGCCGCTTCTATCTGCGCGCAAGGAATTTTTCTTTTAGGGTTCTTAAAGAGGATGCCGATTTTAAAAATGCGTTAGAGAGAGATTTTTCCACTTTTGCCACTTTTGAAAGATCTCTTGCGAATTTTGACCGTGACGATGTGCCGGCACTTTTTTGGACCGCCTACAATTGGGGGAACTGGATTAATCTCAATCTTCATTCACCTGCTGCGATTGCCGATGCCCCGAGGGTTGAACGTCTGATGAATCGTGTTTTGGATCTCGATGAAAACTATTTCTTTGCGGGTCCGCATATTTTTTATGGAGTCTATTATGGCGGACGCCCCCCTATGCTGGGTGGAAATCCTTCAAAAGCGAGGAATCATTTTGAAAAGGCGTTAAAACTTGCCAAAAGAAAGATCCTGATCACGCAGGTTCTTTACGCGCAGTATTATGCGCTTCCCACCGGAAATGAAGAGCTCTTTGAAGGATTATTGGGCGAAGTTATCAAGGCCGACGATCAGATCTATCCTGAACAGAATTTAATCACGCAGCTTGCCAAGAAAAAAGCGAGAAGACTTCTTGCAAGAAAGAGTGATTTATTTTAACAGAATAAGGGTGACAGGAGGCAAATGAAGGTGAAGCAGTTTCTGAAACTGAAGGCATTGTTTCTGATCTTTTTAGATCTTTGGCTTATGTTGATGTCTCAAGACCTTTTGGCGCTGCATAAAGCAAAATCCCAGAAAATCAAACTTTCGATTTTAGCCCCTGAAGGCTCTACCTGGATGAACATTATGCATGAGTTCAACAAAGAGCTCAAAGAACGGACAAACGGAGGGCTGGAGTTTAAAATTTATGCGGGGGGGGTGTCGGGTGACGAGTCGGATGTCATACGAAAAATGAGGATTGGTCAGATTCACGCGGGGGGATTTACGGGAGTCGGGCTTGGTCAGATTGTTTCTGATGTGCGCGTTCTTGAGCTTCCTTTTATTTTCCGTGAGGCGGATGAAGTCGATTTTGTAACCTCTGTTTTAAAAAAAGAGTTTGAAAAAAAATTTGAAGAGAAGGGATTTATTTTTTTGGGATGGGCTGAGGCCGGGTTTGTAAATATTTTTTCTACAAAGCCTTTGAAAACAGCCAAAGATCTTCAAAAGGCCAAGATGTGGGCATGGGAGGGGGATCCCCTTGTGAAAGCCCTTTGCAAAGAGTTTGATATTGTTCCCGTGCCGCTTTCCATCACAGATGTCTTAACCTCGCTTCAGACAGGTTTGATCGATTCGTTTTACGCCCCCCCCCTTGCCGCGATCGCGCTTCAGTGGTTTACGAAGGTAAAGTATATGACACAACCGTATCTGGCCAATGCGACGGGCGCTATGGTGATGACAAAGAAATTTCATGATCAGATTCCAAAGCAGAACCAACAAATTTTAAAAGAAGTGGCCGATAAATATTCAAAAAGAATCATTGAGGCGACACGAAAAGATAACCAGGAGTCGTATCAGCAGCTTAAAAAACAGGGGATCGAATTTGTGACAATCGCGCCGAACGAACTTGAAGAGATGACAAAGACGAGCTTGAAAGTGCAGAGCGCGTTGATTGATCGTCTCTACCCCAAAGAACTTTTAGAGAAAGTCCTTTCAAAAATCCGGGAATATCGAAAAAGCAAAGTTCAATCATGAAGTGGACAAAGGCTCTTAATGATAGAATTTCCAGGGTTGAAAGTGTTCTGCTTGTGACCATTGTGCTTTTTATGATTGTGCTTTCGTTTCTTCAGGTGGTTCTCCGGAATTTTTTTTCCGGTGGTATTACCTGGGCCGATGTTTGTCTTAGAAATCTTGTGCTTTGGGTCGGTTTTATAGGGGCGTCACTCGCAACAAAGGAAAATCGGCATATTACGGTCGATGTGGTTACAAAGTTTGTTTCCCCGCTTTTACGGGAAATTGCGGATCTCCTTGCGAGCGCCGTCTCTGTCATCATCGGTTTTATCTTCGTCTATGCGTCTGTCCGTTTTGTGATTTCAGAATACAAGGCAGAGACGATCGCATTCTTGGGGATCCCTTTCTGGGTTGTTCAGATGATTATCCCATTTGGCTTTTCAATGATTACTTTCCGTTTTGTGCTGAAGGTCATTGAGGATATCGAAGATCTGAGAATCCAATTGAAAGGCTCCAGGTGATATTTCTCCTTGTGGGAGTTTCTCTTGTTCTTCTGGCGCTATTGGGCGCCCCCCTTTTTGCTGTCATTGGGGCAGCCGCCTTTTTTGCATTCCATTGGGTCGAGATTGATATCTCCGCGGTGATCATTGAAATGTATCGCATCGCTTCGGCGCCGATGCTCCTTACGATTCCCCTTTTTACCTTTGCCGGATATGTCATGTCTGAAAGTGGAACCCCGAAGCGATTTGTAGAGCTTGCAAAAGCGATTGTCGGCTGGATGCCAGGGGGCATTGCGATTGTTTCGCTCCTTACATGCGCTTTTTTTACAGCCTTCACGGGCGCCTCTGGCGTGACGATTATTGCCCTGGGGGGATTTCTTTATCCGATTCTTATCTCTGAAAGATATTCTGAGAAATTCAGCCTCGGTCTTGTGACAACCTGCGGGAGTTTGGGGCTTCTCTTTCCGCCGTCGCTTCCGTTGATTTTATATGGATTGGTAGCCCAGGTCAGTATTGATCAGCTTTTTGTTGCCGGTATTTTTCCGGGCATACTTTTAATTATTCTTCTTTCTCTCTACAGCATGAAAAAGGGGATCTCTTTTCATGTGAAGAGGTCGCCTTTTGTCTTTAAAGAACTGATTCGAACATTTCGCGCGGCGATCTGGGAAGTCCCTCTCCCTTTCCTGATTTTGGGAGGGATTTACAGCGGCTTTATTACCGCAACGGAGGCTGCCGCGTTTGCCGCTTTTTATGTTCTCATTGTAGAGGCGTTTATCTATCAAGACGTCAGTTTAACATCGGATCTTCCAAGAATTATTCGGGAGAGCATGGTTTTAGTCGGCTCGATTCTCATTATTTTGGGATCAGCCCTGGGTCTGACCAATTATCTGATCGATGAGCAGATTCCGATGAAGATTCTCGAATTCATGAAGGTGTACGTCTCTGACAAAATCACATTTCTTATTGTGCTCAATATCTTTCTTCTGATTGTTGGATGTATTATGGATATTTTTTCCGCTATTGTCGTTGTGGTTCCGATGATTGTTCCGGTTGCGAGAGTTTTTGAGGTCGATCCGATTCATCTTGCGATTATTTTTCTGACGAATCTCGAGATTGGCTACCTGACCCCTCCGGTCGGGATCAATCTCTTTATTTCGTCGATGCGATTTCGAAAGCCCGTAACTTCTCTCTACCGTGTGTCTTTTCCGTTCCTGATGGTGCTGCTTCTTGCGCTTATCATTATTACTTATGTCCCGGATCTGTCGCTTTCGCTCGTGCGGTGGCTGGGGTTAAGGTAGTAAGCTTTTTTCCATTCGGGAAAAAAGCGCGCAGTATAAATTATAAGACAAACCATTTCGAAGAAATGGTTTGTCGACCTTTTATTCCCCCAAATACGCCTTCTTAACTTCTGGATTATCCAACAAATCGCCTGCCTTTCCTTCAAGCACAATTTTTCCAGTCTCCAGCACATACGCCTTATGAGCGATATGGAGCGCTTTGTTTGCGTTCTGTTCAACCAAAAGAATTGTCGTTCCGTCCTGATTGATCATCTGAATGACTTTAAAGATCTGGGTAATAATTTGTGGCGCCAGCCCCAGTGAGGGCTCATCAAGCAGCAAAAGTTTGGGGCGGGCCATGAGCGCTCTTGAAATCGTAAGCATTTGCTGTTCACCCCCCGAGAGGGTGCCTCCCAATTGTTTTCTTCGCTGTTTTAAAATCGGAAAAAGTTCAAAAACATATTCTTTGTCTTTCCTTATTCCTTCTTTCCCCTTCCTGACATAAGCCCCCATTTCGAGATTGTCTTCAACAGAGAGATTCGAAAAAATTCCCCGTCCCTCGGGGGACTGCGAGATCCCCGCGCGAACAATCAGATGGGGTTTAAGAACGCAAATGTCTTTTCCATCGAAAAAAATTTTTCCTGTCCTGGGCCTGAGAATTCCAGAAACAGTCCGAAGGGTTGTGCTCTTGCCAGCCCCGTTGGAACCGATCAGCGTAACAATTTCTCCCTGATTGACGGAGATTGAAATTCCTTTTAAAGCGGTGATCTCGCCATAAGCGACGACGATATTCTCTATTTTTAATATCTCGACCGCCATTTCTATTCTCCCAGATAAGCCTTGATCACAAGCGGATTTGACTGAATTTCCTTTGGACGGCCGCTGGCAATCGTTTCTCCATGATCCAGCACAAGAATTCGTTCGCAAATTCCCATGACGAGCTTCATATCGTGTTCAATCAGCAAAATGGTTAAATCAAATTTTTGGCGGATCTCTTGAATGGTTTTCATGAGCTCTTCTGTTTCTTTATGATTGAGTCCGGCCGCCGGTTCATCTAAAAGAAGAATCTTTGGTTTCGTTGCGAGCGCGCGAAGAATTTCCAGTTTTCTTTGGTCGCCATAAGGAAGATTTTTTGACAAGAAATCAGCCTTTCCCTCGAGATGGAAGATTTTTAGGAGCCTTATCGCGTCGTTTCGAATTTCTTCTTCCTCGGATTTAAAGCGCTGCAATTTAGCCGCCATTGCGAAGATGCTATGCTTCATATGAATGTGATGTCCGAGCCTGATGTTATCGATCACGGAAAGGTTTTTAAAGAGACGGATGTTTTGAAAAGTTCTTGCAATGCCGCGCGCCGTAATATGATGGGGTTTAAGTTCATTCAGAATCTCGGTATTGAGTGAAATTTCCCCGCAAGATGGGCGCAAGACCCCTGTCAGCATATTGAAAACGGTTGTTTTTCCGGCGCCGTTTGGGCCAATGAGTCCGACAAGTTCGTGTTCTCTCAAGTCTAAATTGAAATTTGAGACGGCGACAAGCCCTGCGAATCTCATGGTAAGGGACTCTGTCTTAAGGAGTGTCGTCATCTCAATCCCTTTCGTTTAAACGGCCAGATATCGTAAAATTCCTTTTGACCCAAAAGCCCTGCCGGACGGGTGAGCATGAGGGCGATGAGAAGGAGCGGGTAGATGACCATCCGAACGTCGATTTTCGTCAGCTCCTGAAGCGGGCGGAGGGCTTCCGGCAGAATCGTTGTGATGATGGCTGCCACAACAGATCCTGTGATCGATCCCATTCCGCCGAGAATCACAATAATAATCGCTTCAAATGATTTTATAAATGTGAACGAGCTCGGATTTAAATAAACGAGAAAGTGAGCCAGCAGTCCGCCGGATATTCCCGCGAAAAAAGAACTAAAAATAAAGGCTTTCACCTTGTAGGCGGTAACATTGATTCCTATCGATTCGGCCGCTATCTCGTCTTCGCGAATCGAAAGAAGCGCCCTGCCATGGTATGATTTAAGCATCCGAAAACAGGTGATCACAAGAACCGCGGCAAAAAAATAGATCCAGAAAAAGTTAGCCCACGGGGGGATGCCGGTAAACCCTCTCGCCCCTCCCAAAAAATCCATATTGAGAATCATCACACGGATGATTTCACCAAACCCGAGAGTGACAATTCCCAGGTAATCCCCGCGAAGTTTTAGCGAAGGGAGTCCTACGAGATAACCGGCTATGGCAGCCATAAAGCCGCCGATTAAGACGGAGATAACAAAAAGGGATTGCTGAGCCGCCATGGCTATCATGCTCCCCTCTGTTGTCAGAGATGACATAAGGGGACTGAATAAATAGAAGCTCAGCGCGGCTGAAGTATAGGCGCCGATAGCCATGAATCCGGCATGCCCCATCGAAAATTGTCCGGTCAGGCCGTTAATGACATTGAGACTGACCCCCATAATGATATTGATGCCGCAATAAATGAGAATCATATAAAGGTAGGGATTGAGAATGGTTGGAAGGGTCTGATTTGCGATCAGAAGAGCCGAACATATAACAAAAAATAGAAGGGACTGTCTCGCCATCCGCTTAAACCTTTTCAGCTGTTGTTTTTCCAAAAATTCCCGCGGGTCTTACAAGAAGAATCAGAATCAAAAGACAGAATGCGAGCGCGTCCCGATAGGTTGAAGAAAAATAGCCGACCACCATTTCTTCTGAAAGTCCCATAATCAGGGCGCCAACAATGGCGCCCGGAATATTTCCGATGCCGCCGAAAACAGCCGCAACAAACGCTTTAAGACCAAATAAAAGCCCCATCAGCGGGTCGATACGCGGATAGGCGAGTCCGACTAAAATCCCCGCCGCCGCGGCGAGCGATGATCCCAAAACAAATGTAAATGCGATAATCCGGTCGACATCAATTCCCATAAGCGACGCGTTCTCATGACTAAAAGAGACCGACCGCATCGCTTTTCCGACCTTTGTTCGATAGATGATAAATTGTAAAATCATCATGAGGCTCAAAGAGACCGAAACCACAATGACCTGATAGTTGCTGATTTCAATATTGCCGAAGCTTAAGAGCGTTGTTCTTTGAATGAGCTCAGGAAAAACTTTGGGATCTGCGCCAAAAATCAACTGCCCCCCATTTTCAAGAAGGAGCGAAACGCCGATTGCGGTAATCAGGAGATTCAGTCTCGGTTGTTTCCGCAATGGCCGATAGGCGAATCGTTCAATCGTCATTCCGAGAAGCGCGCAGGCTGCCATCGCAAGAATAAGAATAAGGAGCAATGTGAGGAGAGAAGGGGAGTGCAGCAATCCCAGCCAGTGGGCAAAAAAGAATCCAAAGAAAGCCCCCATCATATAAACATCGCCATGCGCGAAATTAATGAGGTTTAGAATTCCATAGACCATTGTGTATCCAATGGCCACCAGTCCATAGATACTCCCCAGCGAAACCCCGTTTATGATGTGCTGAAGAAATTCTTCCAAGGGTTTGCTGGTTCCTTATGCTTATGGATTCACAGTCTCGACGTATTTGAATTGCCCGTTTTTTACAACCAAAACAACGGCCGCTTTTTCCGCATCGCGATTTTCATTGAGGCTAATGACTCCTGAGACCGCCTGGAAATTTTTGGTTTGTGAAAGCGCATCCCGGATTTCTTTCGATGTCTGATTTTTTGTCCGTTTCAGCGCGTCGATCAAGACCAATGCGGCATCATATCCCATGGCTGCCAGTCCATCCGGAACTTTACCGTAGGCTTTTTTGAATTTTTCAACGAATTCAACCACGCGCGGCTCTTTGCTTTCAGAAGTGTAGTGGTTGCTGAAGTATGAGTTTTCCAATGCGGCGCCGCCGATTTCAGAAAGTCTTTCAGAGTCCCATCCATCTCCGCCGAGAAGCGGCATTTTGAGACCGAGTTCCCTTGCCTGTCTGGCAATGAGACCCACCTCTGTGTAATACCCCGGGATAAAAATCCCATCGACTTTCTTTGTGCGAATGGCTGTCAGCTGTGCTTTAAAATCGACATCCCCGCCTGTGTAAGAGAGATCGGAAACCACTTTTCCTCCCAGCTCTTCAAATGTTTTTGTGAAAAACTCTGAGAGTCCAACACTGTAATCGCTCTTTACATCTGTTAGATTCGCGACTTTTCTCATTTTTAGCGTGTTATAAGCAAAGTTTGCCATCACCTTCCCCTGGAAAGGATCTATGAAACAGGTTCTGAAAATATAGTCGCCGACCTGAGTAACTTTAGGATTTGTGGAAGAGGGGCTAAGCATCGGGACCTGATATCTCTGTGCGATTGGAGCGCCTGCCAGTGAACGGGAGCTTGCGACTTCCCCTAAAAGGGCAACCGCTTTATCACTGGTAATTAATTTGGTAACGGCGGCCGCGGCCTCTTCTGGTTTTCCCTGATCATCAACGGTAACGACTTTGATTTTCTTGCCATTAATGCCCCCTTGTTCATTGACTTCGTTTACCGCAAGGATGATTCCTTCGTGTGTCGATATTCCAAAGGTTGCCTCTGATCCTGTCAGTGAACCAAACTCACCTACTTTGATGACATTTTGATCTGCTTTTTTCGTGCAGCCAAAAATGAGAATGCTTAAAAAGACTGGAATATAAACCAATTTTCCAAATGATAATTGATGTTTCATTTTTATTCTCCTCCTGTGGGGTGCGGGGAACTTAGCAAAAAGGGATGGAGAAGTCAAATTTGCCTTGATTTGGAATGAGTATGTTGTTAAAGGCAATTCGATATATGAACGCGCGGCAATATCAAAAGCTGACCCCTCCAAAATACGGCGAAAAAATCGAGGTCATCTCCATCTCAAAACGTATCGTTCCGGATCGCCCCGTCATTCCCTTCATTGAAGGGGATGGAACGGGGCCTGACATCTGGCGGGCGGCCCATCCTGTCTGGGAAGCGGCTTTAAAAAAGGCGTATGCCGGAAAAAAAGAGATAGTCTGGTTTGAAATTTTTGCCGGTGAAAAAGCAAAAGCCAAATATAATGACTGGCTCCCTGCGGATACACTGCTTGCCATCGAGGAATATGGTCTTGCGATCAAGGGGCCGCTCACAACGCCTGTCGGTGGCGGCTTCAGGAGTCTCAATGTCTCTCTTCGCCAGATTTTTGATCTCTATGCCTGTATTCGTCCTGTGCGCTATTTTTCAGGGGTGCCTGCCCCTGTAAAACATCCGGAGGCGTTAAATATCGTCATTTTCCGGGAGAATACGGAAGATGTTTACGCGGGTATCGAGTGGAAAGCCGAAACGGAAGAAGCGAAAAAAGTCATACAATTTTTAACTGAGCAGATGAAAGTAAAAATTCGTCCCGATTCCGGGATCGGTATAAAACCGATTTCTAAATTTGGCAGTCAAAGGCTTGTGAGGCGCGCGATTCAATATGCCATTGATCATGAAAGAGAGAGTGTAACGCTGGTTCATAAAGGAAATATCATGAAATATACCGAAGGGGCGTTCAAAGAGTGGGGATATGAGCTGGCAAAAGAAGAATTTGCGGATAAAACCATTACAGAAGATATGCTGGTCAATGAATTTAGGGAATTTAGGGGGGTTCGACCTCGCAACAAAGTTATTATCAAAGATCGCATAGCAGATTCGATGCTCCAGCAGCTGCTTCTGAGACCCGCTGAGTATAGCGTGATGGCGCTCCCCAATCTGAATGGCGATTATCTTTCGGATGCGGCGGTGGCACAGGTCGGCGGATTAGGACTTGCCCCCGGGGGGAACATCGGCGACAAATGCGCGATATTTGAAGCGACACACGGCACAGCCCCAAAATATGCGGGGCAAGACAAAGTGAATCCAGGGTCTTTGCTTCTTTCGGGTGTGATGATGTTTGAGTATTTGGGGTGGCATGAGGCGGCGGATTTAATTGTCAAGGCTCTGGAAAAAACGATTTCTCAAAAACGTGTGACGTATGATCTTCATAGGATCATGACAGGGGCAAAGCTGTTAAAGTGTTCTGAATTTGGGAAAGCAATCATCGATAATTTGTGAGGGGAGAAAATGTTAAAAAGAAATAAAGTAACGGTTGTCGGCGCCGGGAATGTCGGCGCAACAGCCGCGCATCTGATTGTTGAAAAGGGATTGGCCGATGTGGCGCTCGTAGATGTGGTGGAGGGGATTCCGCAAGGGAAGGGGCTCGATATTTATGAATCGACTCCTGTTTCTGGCTGCGATTGCCGGGTGATTGGAACCAATAGCTATGAGCAGACAAAAGATTCTCAAGTTGTTGTCATCACGGCAGGCTCGCCCCGGAAGCCGGGGATGAGTCGGGATGATCTTTTAGAGATCAACACAAAAATTGTAAAAGCGGTTACAGAGCAGGTTGCCAAATATTCCCCGGATGCCATTTTGGTTGTTGTTTCAAATCCACTCGATGCGATGGCGTATGTGGCAAAGACAGTCAGTCGATTCCCTTCCCATCGTGTGGTTGGGATGGCAGGGATTTTGGATACAGCCCGCTTCCGAACATTCATTTCTGAAGCGCTTGAAGTCTCTGTGAAGGATGTGGCAACGCTTGTATTGGGGGGGCACGGGGATGAGATGGTGCCGCTCCCCCGCTTGACGACCGTTGGGGGGGTTCCGCTTAAAGAGCTTCTTTCGGAGAAAAAAATTGAGGAATTGATTGTACGAACCCGAAATGGGGGGGGAGAAATTGTGAGTCTTTTAAAAACGGGGAGCGCTTATTATGCCCCGGCGGCTTCTGTCTGTGAAATGGTTGAGGCGATTTTAAAAGATCAGAAGAGAATTTTGCCATGCGCCGCTTATTTAAATGGGGAATATGGCGCCAAGGGGATCTATTTGGGGGTTCCTGTGAAATTGGGCGCGAAAGGGGTGGAGAAAATTATTGAACTGAAACTCGAAGGGGGGGAGAGCAAAGCGCTGATGAAGTCAATTCAGGGGGTGCAGGAGCTGATTTCTAAGATTCATATATGAAAATTCACGAGTACCAGGCAAAAGAATTGTTTTCACAGTACGGTATTTCTATTCCTCCGGGACATATTGCCGCAACCCCGGATCAGGCAGAAAAAATTGCGAAGGAATTGGGGGGAAAGCTCTGGGTGATTAAAGCGCAGGTCCATGCCGGCGGACGCGGGAAGGCTGGGGGGGTGAGGCTCGCCCGCTCGATTTCAGAGGTTCGGGAGCTTTCCGAAGTTATAGTCGGCATGACATTGGTGAGCCATCAGACCGGAAACGAAGGGAAAAAAGTTAGAAAGGTTCTCGTTGAGAAAGGGTGCGACATTAAAAAGGAGTATTATCTGGCGATTCTTCTTGATCGCGCCGAGGAAAAAATAGTGGCGATCGCGAGTTCTCAAGGGGGGATAGATATTGAAAAGGTTGCGGAAAAATCGCCTGACAGGATTTTTAGGGAATATGCCGATTCCCTGGAGGGTTTTCATCCGGCCCAGATTGAAGGACTCGCGAACAAACTTGGTTTTATCGGAAAAACAGCGGCTCAATTTGAGCAGATTGTCAGCGCGCTTTATAAAATTTTTATTGAAAAAGATGCCGCACTTCTTGAAATCAATCCGTTGATTTTGACATCTTCAGGCGACCTTATGGCGCTCGATGCGAAAGTTAATTTCGATGACAATGGCCTTTTTCGCCATCCGGAAATTGAGCGGCTGCGCG
The DNA here is from genome assembly GCA_964371555.1 of uncultured bacterium. Classification (GTDB taxonomy): domain Bacteria; phylum Bdellovibrionota; class JACOXK01; order 2-02-FULL-40-11; family 2-02-FULL-40-11; genus CAYJMQ01. The sequence continues at coordinate 59,986 of CAYJMQ010000001.1, forward strand.
ATTTTGATGAAGAAGATCCAAGAGAGGTTGAGGCATCGAAGTTTAATTTAAATTATATCCGTCTCAATGGGGAAATTGGCTGCATGGTGAATGGCGCTGGGCTTGCCATGGCAACGATGGATATCATCAAGCTTGCCGGCGGAGAGCCCGCGAATTTTCTCGATGTCGGCGGGGGGGCGAGTCAGGAAAAGGTGAAGGAGGCGTTTAAACTCCTTTTGTCGGATAAAAATGTGAAAGCGGTTCTGGTGAATATCTTTGGCGGCATCATGCGCTGCGATGTGATTGCCCGCGGGATTTTGGAGGCCGCGAAACAAGTTGAAATGAACGTTCCATTGGTTGTGCGCCTGGAGGGGACAAATGTGGAAGAGGGGCGAAGGCTTCTCAAAGAGTCAGGATTAAAAATTATAACAGCCTCGACGATGAAAGACGGCGCTCAAAAAGCGGTGTCGGAGTCGGCCGGTGGTCTATTAAGATGAGTATTCTCGTAAATAAAAATACACGGCTTTTGGTTCAGGGACTGACGGGGAAGGAGGGGACCTTTCATGCGCGTCAATGTCTGGCGTATGGAACAAAAGTTGTTGCGGGGGTAACGCCGGGCAAAGGGGGGAGCGATGTGGATGGGATTCCGGTTTTTAGCACGGTCAAAGAAGCGGTTTCTGCCACAGAGGCGAATGTCTCGGTAATCTTTGTTCCGCCGCGCTTTGCGCCCGCGGCGATCGAAGAAGCGATTGCGGCTGATCTCGATCTCGTCGTCTGTATCACGGAAGGAATCCCGGCGCTTGACATGCTTAAAATTAAACAGCGGCTGAAAAAACAAAAAAAGACAAGACTCATCGGTCCGAATTGTCCCGGAATTATTACACCGGGGGAATGTAAAATCGGAATTATGCCGGGGCATATTCATAAACGAGGCAAGATCGGGGTCATTTCCCGGAGTGGAACCTTAACTTATGAAGTGGTTGATCAATTAACGCGGCTGGGGCTGGGACAATCGACCTGCATCGGGATTGGCGGGGATCCGATTATTGGGAGTCAGTTTGTCGATCTGCTCCCTCTTTTTGAAAAGGATCCTGAAACAGCGGCTGTTGTTCTCATCGGTGAAATTGGAGGGAGCGCGGAAGAAGAGGCGGCAGATTATATTAAAAAAAGTTTTTCAAAACCGGTCATCGGTTTTATTGCGGGACTCACGGCTCCGGAAGGGAAGCGGATGGGGCATGCGGGAGCGATCGTTTCTGGAGGAAAAGGGACGGCAACAGATAAGATTGCGGCGTTCAAGCGTGCCGGGGTTGTCGTTTCGAGAAATCCTGCCGATATTGGAGAGACGGCGGCAAATGTCATAAGGGGATCATCATGATCGAACGAACACTCGCCATTATTAAACCTGACGCGGTTGAGAGAAAACTAATCGGAAAAATTATTTCCCGCTACGAAGAGGAAGGTTTTAAAATTGTCGATTTAAAAAAACAGCGCCTGACAGCCGATGATGCCCGCGATTTTTATATCGAGCATAAAGGAAAGCCATTTTACGAGAGCCTTGTAAAATACATGACCTCAGGTTCTGTGATTCTCATGGTATTGGAAAAAGAGAACGCGATTCAAAAAAACCGGGAGGTCATGGGCGCTACGGATCCAAAGTCCGCCGCCCCGGGGACCATTCGAAAAGAATATGGATTGAGTATTGAAAAGAATTCCGTGCACGGTTCAGATTCCCCTTCCTCCGCGGCGAGAGAAATTGAGTTTTTCTCACCGCAGCATCGGACCTGCACTTAAACTGCAATAAGTAAAAATATGGTTCAGATATATAGCGGCATAGTTTTGACGATGATATTTGTCGGTGTTCTGTTTCGCAGAAAACGTAAGATTCATATCCCGATCATGGTCATGAGCTTTGTTCTGGATCTTTCTTCCGTCTTCTATTTGGAATTGGCTAGAAATGTTATTTTTAAAGCGTACGACAATGTTTCCAAAGAGTTGATGCAAATTCATCTCTTTTTCGCGGTGGTAACGCTTGTTGGCTATGGAATCGCAATGTATACCGGACGAAAAATCGCCAAAGGGGCTCCTATTTCAGCCCTGCACCGGATCAATGCCTTTTGTTTCCTTACGGCACGAACCGGCGTATTTGTAACCAGCTTTTGGATTTTGGAATAACTGTTTCGGATTTATTCTGCCGGTACCACTCCAAAATATCGCCCCATCCAGTAAGCCACGAGATAATCCATCCCGGCATAGACCTGCTCTTCACCCGTTCGGGGGGGCGGCGATGAGAGAACGGCCCGCCAGGGGCTGCTCTTCCAGTAATTGGAATTCATTGGGCGATTGGCAAGCGGTTGAATCTGATCGGTATCGTCACGCGCCATCCAGAGTTCGTACTTTTCAATTGGAAAGTCACGCAGATCTTCAATAATGGGGGCCATGCGCGGCGTTTCAACGGGACTAATGGTGGCGATATAGGGAATCGAAAACATCGGGTTTCTTTCGTATCGCATAAATTTCCACATCCCTTCCATCCCTCGTCGAATTGACTTCATATACTCTCGCCGTGGCTCCTGAAAAAAGAGTGAGAGATAGGCCAATCCCAAAGCCTGCATGTCAGAAAAACTCGGTTTGTCAAAATCAGGTCCCCGTTTGTCTCCGACAAATCGCTTAATGCTTTGTCCGAGAAGTTCAAGCGACCAGCCAATGGTTCGATACCACGACTTAATCTCTTTTCGATAAACATCGGCCAACTCCCGATCAAAAAACTGGGCTGAGACAAGCATGTGGAGCACAAGCATTTGATTAAAACCATTGGCAATCTGGGGTCCAAGATCTCCAAACTCTGTCCTTTGTCCGTTCCAATCGATTATCTGATAATTGTTTTTGGCCAGTCGACGAACCAGCGGGAGCAAGAGATCGAGAAGTTTTTGTTTTGTTGCGGGATGAAGCGCTATCTTTCCCTGACGCTCCAGCGCCAATGGGATTGCGGCGCCAAACGCGGCCAGATTGAGATGATCCTTCGCGACCCCGTTTCTAAACCATGTGCCACGAGGCCCCTGCATCCAGAATTTCGTCGGCCGGGACTGTTCGGTATCCATCCAGGAAAGTCTGGCCCCTCTGTAATCAGGCATCGCGGAGCGGGCCAGGAGACCCGGGATTCCAGTCGTTTCGTAAATTTTAAGGAGTCCTTCCGTGAGCAGACGAATCTTGTCATCCTGATCAATGCCGGTTACTGCTTCTTTGAAGGCATAGGCGGCAATCAAATACCCTTGCCAGGCCGGCAGATCAGCCACATCGTGACTCTTTTGATATCTTGGCGTGTCACTCCATGGAAAGAAAGAGGTGTAGAGAAGGAGCCCGTCTTTTGTGACATGCCGTAAAGTATTTTTTTCTATCAATGCTTCTTTTCGAAGAAGATGTGGATCGGTTACAAACCACGGTCTCTTCGGCGCTGTCCGTGGTCCCGCAAAACTGACTGCCGCCTGAGATATAAGAAGAGAGATAATGAGACATATCCTGAGATGTAACCTGAGATATAACCTGAGATATAAGATGAAGAACCGGAAACGAATACCCATATGAATCCTCCCCATTTTTGCAATACCAATGATGTTGTCTTTCGAGTATGGCATAAGCGAAAAATTAATTCAAAAATTTTTATCCGCGCAGTATATTACGCTCAAAATCCCCTTGACCCAAAATACTCTTGAACAAAATACTCTTGACAAAGAAATGAATTAAAATAAAAGGCTAAAGATCAAATCATAGCCATGAAAATGGAAGGCTAAGATTTGTAAAACCGATTACATTAGGAGGATATATGAAATACCTTTTTTCTATCGTATGTGCATCTTTAGTACTGATCGCGAATGTTTGGGCCGCCGAAGAGTTAAGTTCGCCCGAAGCTTCAAAAGAGCTTGTGAAGTACGTGAAAAAAAATCTCAGGGAAATTGAAAGAGACGGCGTCCGGGAATTGAGAGCCGAGACTGTGAGCATAGACAAAGATTCCGTGGAATGTTTAGGCGTAAATTCTATGACTCTAGATCATGTGGTGGTGGGCACATGTCTTGCCCACGGAAATTTGGATGATCAAAATGTTGACTCTGTGGTTGCCATTACCGTTTCACAAGATGATCCAAGTTATGCGCAACGGACGAGTTACCTTCGGGTTCTCACGACTGAAGAGTAACAATTCCGCTTAAAAAAATTCTTTGATCTTTTGAATCACATATTCCTGCTGAGCGCTGCTTATTTGGGGAAAAATAGGGAGTGAGAGAGATCGGCGGCAGACCTCTTCTGCGATGGGAAAATCAATGGCGCGGTGTTTTTCTTTATAGCAATCCAGAAAAGGGAGCGGCGTTGGGAAGTAATTTGCGGTTTGAATTCCATGGCTCTTCAGATAATTTTGAACGGTTTCTTTCTCATCCATAAGAGTCACATAAGCGTGGAAGATATGGTATTGATTTGCCGCTTTGCCTGGGGGGGAGATCTTTTGAATCAGATTTTCTCTTTCCAGCAGTTTCGTATATAAAGATGCCTTTTCACCCCTTTTTTCGTTCCATTCCCGTAGATACGGAAGTTTCACATTGAGAATCGCCGCCAGAAGTTCAGGGAGTCTCGCGTTCATCCCGATCTTTTTGTGCCGGTAGCTCTTCGGGTATTCGCCATGGGTCCGATAGTCGCGCGCGGCCAAAAAATCGGTTTTATTTTTAAGAAAAAGCATCCCCCCATCGCCATAAGTTCCAAGATTTTTGGAGGGGTAAAAACTTAAGACCCCCATGTCTCCAATCGAGCCGCATTTTTTTCCTTTATATTCAGCTCCGATCGCCTGGCAGGCATCTTCGATGACGCAGAGATTCTTTTTTTTTGCGATTTCCATAATGGGATCCATGTCTGCCGATTGTCCAAAAATATGAACGGGCATAATCGCTCTCGTTTTGGGAGTGATCGCCTGTTCGATTTTTTTTGGATCGATACAAAACGTATCGGGCAGAATGTCAACAAAGACCGGCGTCGCTTTTAAAAATGAGATGGCTTCAGCGGTTGCGAAAAAAGAGAAGGCCGAAGTAATGACTTCATCTCCCGGCTGAATATCAATCGTGAGCAGAGCCAAAAGAAGCGCGTCGGTTCCGCACGAAACCGCGAGCGCATAAGGCGATTCACAAAATTCAGCGGCTGTTTTTTCGAGTTTTTCGCCTTCAGGACCCAAAACGAAAATACCGCTTTCCAAAACCCTGATGATCGCAGGATCTATTTCTTTCTTAAGTTGCCGATATTCGGCTTTTAAATCGAGCAGGGGGACGTTCATTGCAATATTTTCCGTTTAAAATAGGGGAGTGAAAGTTTCAATCCTTCTTCAAGACTGATTTTCGGTTTCCATTTGAGAAGCCTCTTTGCAAGCGCAATATCCGGCCTGCGAACCTTTGGATCATCCTCGGGGAGCGGCCGGTAGACACAACGACTGCCGCTTTCGGTCGTTTGAATAATTTTTTCGGCCATATCCTGAACCGTGAGTTCGTTTGGGTTTCCAAGATTTACCGGACAATGATAATCTGACAAAAAGAGACGCCAAATTCCTTCAATCAGATCACTCACATAGCAGAAGCTTCTTGTTTGGGTTCCATTTCCAAAGATCGTAAGATCTTCGCCTTTGAGGGCCTGGGTCATAAAGGTGGGAATGACACGACCGTCGTTCAGCCGCTGTCTGGGGCCGTAGGTATTAAAAATCCGCACGATCCGTGTTTCAATGTTGTGTGCGCGGTGATAGGCCATCGTCATGGCTTCGAGAAAGCGTTTGGCTTCATCATAGCAGCTTCTCGGGCCTATGGGATTTACATTCCCCCAGTCTTCTTCCTTTTGCGGATGGCTGAGCGGATCCCCGTAGACTTCTGATGTGGATGCGACCAAAACGCGAGCGCCTTTGGCTTTTGCGACACCCAAAACATTATGCGTTCCCAGCGCCCCGGCTTTCAGCGTTTGAATTGGAATTTTTTGATAGTCGACCGGACTGGCCGGAGAGGCGAAGTGAAAGATCGCGTGGAGGCGGCCTTCAATCGAAATATATTTTGTAATATCATGCTCCATGAACTCAAAAGAGGGATGATTTTTCAGGTGATCAATATTTTCATGGCGACCGGTGATGAAATTATCGATACAAATGACCGAATATTCCCTTTTGATAAGGGTGTCGCAGAGATGGGAACCCAGAAATCCCGCCCCCCCCGTTACCAGCGCCCGTTTCATAAAAGGCCCACCCCCTCATAAATGAATCCTTCCTCTTTCATCTGTTTGGGTGAAAAGAGATTTCGCCCGTCAAAAACGACAGGTTTCGCAAGCAGGCTTTTCATTTTATGAAAATCAGGTTTTCTGAATTCATTCCATTCCGTGAGTATCAAAAGAAGCTCGGCGCCGCGCAGGCATTCATAACGATCGATGTAGTAATCGAGATGATCTTCAAAAATCGATTTTGCGCTGGCAAGTGCGATAGGGTCATAGACATGAATTTTGACCTCGTGGTTTAGAAGTTTTCGGATAACAGCAAGCGAAGGGGCATCTCTCATATCGTCCGTATTGGGCTTGAAAGAAAGCCCCCAGATGGCGACGGTTTTTCCGGCAAGTTTTCCCTGAAAATATCTGTATGTTTTTTGAAACAGTATCTCTTTTTGTTTTTCATTTGTCTCTTCCACGGCTTGAAGAATCCTGAGCGGGGTTTGGCGCGAATAACCCATTGCAATCAACGCGCGAACGTCTTTTCCAAAACAGCTCCCTCCATAACCGGTGCCGGGGTAGAGAAATTTTGAGCCGATACGCGAATCGGTCATCAGGACTTTTCTGATCGATTCAATATCAGAAGGAATAGCTTCACAGAGATTTGCGATTTCATTGATAAAGGAAATTCGCATTGCAAGATAGGCATTGCATGCGTATTTTGAGAATTCAGCGCTTGCGTTGTCCATGACAAGGATAGGATTTCCGGAGCGGATAAAGGGATCATAAAGTTCTTTCATCAGCTCAATCGCATGTTCATTCTGTGTGCCGATAACAACGCGTTCGGGTTTTAGGAAGTCAGACACAGCCGATCCCTCTTTGAGAAATTCCGGGTTTGAGACAATTGAAAAATCGTATTTTGTTTTTTCACGGATGATTTTTTCGATTTGGTGAAAGGTTCCGATCGGGACGGTGCTTTTGATAACGATCGTTTTGGGTTCATTCATCGCTCGAGCGATGGCCGTTGCCGCTGAGATGACATATTTGAGATCGGAAGCGCCGTCTTCCGCGGTCGGGGTGCCGACGGCAATAAAGATTATTCTGGAATGTTGAATGTGCTTGGCGCCATCGGTTGTGAATTTTAACCGTTTGTTTTTTAAATTCCGCTGCACAAGCTCTTCCAGGCCGGGTTCATAAAAAGGGACAATCCCGTGGCTTAATTTTTCGATCCGGTTTGCGTCGATATCGATACAAACCACCTCATTTCCCATTTCAGCAAAGCAGGTTCCGGTAACGAGGCCCACGTAGCCGGTGCCGATGACAGAGATTTCCATATCCGCTTTTTAAATGATTCAAGTTCAGTTTGCAATTAAGAATCTGTTGTCATAATGTTTTTTCATGAAAAACGCCCTATTCCAAATCCTAAAATTTTCCTTTGCGACAGCTATTTTTGCCTGGTTTGTATCGGAAGGAAAAATCGATTTCCCAAAAATCAGAGAGGCTCTCTTTCATTCTCCCTGGATCTTGTTTTCAGTTGTCATGGGATTTGGGACGCTCTTTATCGTTACATGGCGATGGTGGCTTCTTATCCGGTCTCAGGGAATACGGCTTTCATTTGCCAAGGCATTCCAGCTGGTTCTCATAGGGCAATTTTTCAATATCGTTATTCCGGGGACCATCAGCGGGGATGTTGTGAAGGCCTATTACCTCGCGCGCAATGAGGAGAAAAAAATGATCGCTGGATTTTCGGTTCTGATGGATCGCCTGATTGGGCTTTTTGTGTTGATTGGAGTAACCTCTGCATCCGTTCTTATAAATGCCTCTTCACTGACGACACCTGAATTGAAAACCCTTGGCATAGGCATTGTTGTTTTATCCATTGTTTCTTTTTTGGGAATTTTGTTTTTCTTTGTAAAGAGTGATTTCAGACTCCCCTCCCTCGTTCCTTCTTTTTTTCACCGTGTCGCGGAAGTGATATGGGCGTATCGGGGGCACCGTCGTACTCTTCTTTTAGCCGCAATTTTAACGGTTTTTAATTACTTCTTTAATGTTTTGTTGTTTTATGGGGTTGCCCAATCGCTCGGAGAGAATTTTTTGACCTTTCCCCAATATTTATTTCTGATTCCGGTAGGGCTCTTTGTGATGGTGATTCCGATTGCGCCCGCGGGGCTGGGGGTGGGGCAGGGGGTTTTTCTCAAGCTTTTTGAATGGGCGTACGGCAGGCCTGTAACCATTGGAGCCGATATGGTGACGTTAGGCCAGATGGTGATTGTGCTCTGGGCAATAGTGGGCGGCGTTCTTTATTTATTCTATAAGCAGAAGAAGCTGGTTCCGATCCCTCAGGAAGGGGTCATGGCTTCATGAGTTCAACACGAAATATTCAGATTTTTCACGATACGATTGTGCGTCTTTTGCATCGCGGGGCGGCAAAAAATATTGAAAAGATTTTGGAAAAGGCGCATGCGGCTGATCTTGCGCAGGTCATCCGGTCACTCGATGATCTGAAAGACAAACAGGCTGTTTTTGGACTCATTGCAGTTGAGGGGAAAAAAGCGGAGGTGCTGCAGGTTTTAGATCCAAATGAGGCTATTTCACTTCTTGAAAATCTGGAAGAAGACAAAATTATTGAGATCTTTCAGCAGATGTCCTCTGACCGTGTGACCGATATTATGGGGTATCTTCCGGAAGAAGTATCGCAGGCGCTTCTCAAACGCATGGAGCCCAAAGGCTCGGAAGTCATTGAGGAACTCATGCGCTATCCGGAGGATACAGCGGGTGGGATTATGACCACCGAATTTTGCGCGCTGCAGGAGGAGACAACCGTTGAACAGGCGATCCGAAGGCTTCAGACGGAAATGGATCTCGACCATATTTTTTATGTGTATGTTGTGAATGAGGTGGAACAACTTGTGGGTGTTTTATCCCTCCGGAAATTGCTTCAGGTAAAACCCGAAACGAAAATTAAAGAAATGATGATTACAGACGTTATCAGTGTGAGAGCCGATACCGATCAGGAGGAGGTCGCCAAAGTGGTTGCGCGGTATAACCTCCTGGCATTGCCGGTTGTTGACGAGAACAATAAGCTTATTGGAATTGTGACCGTTGATGATGTTGTTGATGTCATTCGGGATGAAGCGACAGAAGACATTTTAAAAATGGGAGGGGTGGGTGAAGCTCAAGTGCTTGAGCCGTCGATTTTTAAATCGGCAAGGATCCGGCTCCCCTGGCTTTTCATCAGCCTGCTCGGTGGAATCATCGCGTTTAAAGTTGTGAATGCTTTCCATCTGACGCTGGAAAAATCGATCATATTGGTCTGCTTTATCCCGCTGATTGTTGGAATGACCGGAAATGTGGCGACTCAGACGGCAACGATTGTCGTGCGGGGTCTTTCGACGGGGAAAATCCGGTCGAAACAGATCGGCTGGATTCTCTGGAAAGAATTAAAAGTAGGGCTGCTCTTGGGCGGCCTCTATGGCCTGATTGCCGGAACCTTTGCCAGCATTCAGCCGGGGAATTCATTTGAATACCTGGGGCTTGCGATTGGGGGGGGGCTTACGATTGCCATGATAGTGGCCGCGGTTTTCGGTTCTTTTTTACCGATGATTTTTGAGCGTTTTAAAATCGATCCCGCCTTTGCGACCGGCCCCTTTGTGACGACGATTGTCGATGTGATTGGAATTTTTATTTATTTTGAGCTCGCTTCATTGATCCATGGGATCCATGGCGCTTTTTAACAAAACGCGCGCCTTGATTTTCAAAGCAGTTTCTTATCGTGAATATGACAAACGTGTGGATCTGCTCACGCGTGATTATGGCAAAATCACTGTTGTTGCCCCTGCCGCCCAAAGAAGCCGAAAGCGTTTTTCCTCCGCGCTTGATACCCTCACTCATATTTCCGCCCATTACCGTGAAAAGCATGGTTATGGGATGGCACGCCTTGAAGAGATGACGGTGCTTGATGCTTTTTGTGTCCTCAAGAAGGACATAAAAAAAATTTCGTACGCAAGTTATTTTTTGGAAATTGTCTGGCAGGCGATACGTGAGCCATCCCCCCCGCTCTTTGATTTTTTATTTTTTTTCCTCAAAGCCCTTGAAAAAACCCATCGTGAAGATTGGCTTGCCCGTTTCTTTGAAGCGAGAATTTTGCCAAAGATCGGTTATTTGCCAATGCTTCGCCAATGTGTGAAATGCAATGTGCCGAAAGGGGCTGTATCCGGGGAGATCTTATTCTCTGTTTCTTCCGGCGGTATTCTTTGCGCCGCATGCGCCGGGACAACCGGTGAGAGGGGGAGCCGGATTTCATCTCAGGCAATTCTCTTTTTGGACCGGATGATTTCTGAAGCAAAAATGTTTCCATTGAATGAAAAGATTTCAACAGAGCTCAAAGGTTTTCTCCCCTCTTTTCTTTTTCATCATCTGGAGAAAGAACCGAAATCGTATCCCTTTATAGATTCTGCTGAAAAAGTGTCTGTCTGAGCGCAAAGCGCGAAGAATCCCAGCGGAGATGCTTCGGGACTTCGTCCCTCAGCATGACTTTTTCAGCAGAATCTTTATAGAGTCTCTGGCTGGCGGATAATCCACTCTGCCGCCTCAAGAATATTTTCTGCGACGTGGTCGGGCCATTCATTAGGATCAGGGGCATCAACAGAGGTTTCCAGCGAAGAGAGCGTTTCTCTGCCAGCCCCTGTAAGCACCAAAATGGTTTTACATCCTCCATTTTTTCCGGCGCGGATGTCAAACATCCGGTCTCCGATAAAAAAGGATTTCTGAAGGGCAATCTGATGCTCGCGAACCGCGCGTTTGAGGAGCCCGACGTTTGGTTTTCTGCAGGGACATGGATCAGTCGGATGATGCGGGCAATAATAGATGGAATCGAGGAACGCCTTTTTTTTGCCAAGTTTTTCCTTAAGTTTTTCATTGATCCTGATCAGATCTTCTTCTTTAAGAAGCCCCCGCGCGACGCACGATTGGTTTGTGACAACGATGGTTTTAAATTGATGCCGGTTGAGAAGTTTAATCGCCTCAAACGCTTCTTTAAAGATTCTCAGTCGTCTGATATCGGTAAGATAATTCGGCTCTTCATGATTAATCGTTCCATCCCGATCGAGAAAAACAGCTTTCATTGCGGGGGAGATTAAACAAAGGGGGGGACGAAGTCAAATGGATGGGGGGGGGGAAGATTTTTGTTGCATTTGGAACTGGGGGGGATAATTTCTCCTATATTAATTAACCGAAGGAGGGTTATCATGATAATAAAACTAAAGAGTGCTTTCGTAGCGCTCAGTATTTTTACGGTTGCTGTATTTATGAGTAACAGCGCCGTTGCCGCTTCCATATGCGAGTCGCTGGAAGAGTGTCAGTTAGTTGGATCTTATCTCCAGGAGCAACTCGCTCAACAAGGATCTGAGGTCATCCGCGCTTATCTTCGCTCCCAACTCACTCAGGTCGAAGCGAGACTTCAGGAGCTTCTTCAACCGCCCGAAACACGTACGACCACAACTGGAGCTGTTTTTACGCGTGATACGAGTAATGCTTCTCTCGGCGAAGCCTGGCGTGATCCAGATGGCCTCATTTGGGGGGATATTGTGAAGGAAGATGAATCAGTGCGATACATGGTTCATAGTTCTCAGCATATGAAAGAATTTGGTCGCCCTTTGCCAGAAGGTACACTCGGTGCGAAAGAATACTGCAAAAGCATTGGCGCGCGTTTGCCTTCGAAAGAGGAATTCATCCGACTTCGGGAATATATGGGGGCGCAATCTGGAACGCATGAGGGGTATAGCGCTCAGGTTTTGCCAAATCTCTCGGGCTATTGGTTTTGGTCGTCGTCGGTCGATCAATTCACTCTCGGTGAGGCTTACCGCTTCGAGGGTCGTAGTGGCGAAATCTACGGCACCAACCGCGGCCACGGTGGTGCGGTCCTCTGCGTTGTTAGTCGCTAGGCGTGGTGGTGTTTAGTTTCCCGATTTGATCATTGGTACAGAGGGGGTGGGCACGAAAGTGCCCACTTTCGGAATAGAAGAGCGTCTCCCAATGTTTCGTAATCAGGAAAACTGATAATCGTTGTTCCCGCATATTTCTTAGACGGGCGTGAAAGAACTCGAAATGCACGATTAAATGCTTTCTTTGTAGATTCCACGATCCGGTCTTTCCGTTTTTTAGTGGGAGAATTGCGGTTCTTTGTAAGATGGGTCAGATGGCAACGCCGTATCAGGTTTCTTTGATGCTGGATCTAGATAAGGCGACGGTTTATAGGGGAGTATTCTACGCCTTGTTACCCGCTTTAAATTTAAAAGTTGCTTCCGCTCTCCATCTGTTGTGTTCGCCACAAAGAATCCGTAAGTTTTCTTCCGATGATTTCCCCCCAAGCG
>CAYJMQ010000002.1:0-71279 GCA_964371555.1 uncultured bacterium
ATAAAAACACACAAGCGGCTGGTGAGACCCTTCCCCCCTCCCACACACACCACCTCATACAACACGACCGCGCGACACACCAGAAACCCCTGGCCGGCTCAGTGGAGAACAAAGAGAACTGGTGAAGAATATATTGGCAAACAGATTTCCGAAGATGTAGTCCGGATACGGGGATATTTTAAAAGGTTTTCCAATGGCGCAAAATGGTTAGATTTTGGCGCCGGCTATGGAGAAATCATAGAGGCATTGAGTGAAAAAGATATCAGCATCTCTGCCCTGGAGCCCAATGAAGAACTCAGACAGTATCTTCGGAAAAGGGGATATAAAGTATATGCCTCTCTTTCTGAGATAGGTGATGAGAGGTTTGATCTGATTACGCTGTTCCATGTTTTTGAGCATTTGACCGACCCGATTGGGATTTTGCGAACATTAAAGTCAAAATTATCTGATGATGGATACATTATCCTTGAGGTTCCTCATGGAAGAGATTTTCTGATTAAAGCACTGAACTGTTTGGCCTTTAAAAAATTTACCTTTTGGAGTGAGCATTTGATTTTACACACACGGGAAAGTCTAAAAACTTTTATAAGAGAGTCTGGATTTGAAAATATTTCAATTTATGGGACCCAGCGGTATCCCTTTTCAAATCATCTCTATTGGCTGCTTCGGGGGGAACCGGGCGGGCATAAAAAATGGGAATTTTTAAATGTAAATCTGTTTAATAAAATGTATGCCAGGTTTCTTAAGCTTTTAGATCAAACAGATACATTGACTGCTATTATAAAAAGCGAAGTAAATAGACAATCATCATGATGCATTTTCATCAAACCATCAAAGTAGGTCAGAGCGTCATCTCCGAGCGGTCAAAGACCTTTATTGTTGCGGAGGCCGGCGTCAATCATAATGGGAATATTCAAACCGCGAAGAAATTGATTGATATTGCCGTGGATAGCGGAGCAGACGCGGTTAAGTTTCAGGCGTTTAAAACAGGGCATTTGGTTCTTCCGGATGCGGGTAAGGCTGCTTATCAACTCAAAACAACCCCCGTCAGGGAAAGCCAGTTTGAGATGTTAAAGAGACTTGAGATTAAAACAAAGGATTTAGTCACATTAAGAGATTATTGTGAAAGAAAAGGGATCATGTTTTTAGTGACGCCGTTTGAACAATATAGCTTGGAGGCGCTTGATCTTCTTGATTTGCCAGCCTATAAAATTTCCTCCACAGATATTACAAATATCCCATTCCTGCGGCTTGCAGCCGAAAGACAAAAACCGATGATAGTGTCAACGGGGGCAGCGTTTTATTCAGATGTTCAACGCGCCTTGCAGGCAATTTTTCCGATAAACAAAGATGTCATTTTAATGCAGTGCACGGCCAACTATCCTATTAAAGATAATGAGGTCAATTTGAATGTGATAGAAACGTATAAGAAGAAATTTAATATCCTTGTCGGCTATTCTGATCATTCCAGCGGTGTCGGCGCCGCCCCATACGCCGTTGCGAAGGGGGCAAAGGTTATCGAAAAGCACTTTACGATCGACAAAAATATGAGTGGGCCTGATCATAAGGCCTCACTGAATCCGGCTGAATTGAAAAAAATGATCAGGGAAATACGAAAAGTGGAAGAATATTTGGGGTCCTTCATTAAGGAGCTCACAGAATCAGAGCGGGGAACGAGAAAATATCTGCAAAAATATATCGTAGCCAGGCGTCCGATACCAAAGGGAGAGGCTTTTACAGAACAAAATATTGATATTAAAAGGACGGGGCGCGAGGGGCTCTCCCCTCATTATTATGATCGGCTTATGAGCGTGAAGGCAAAACGGCATTATCTAAAAAACGAAATGATTGATATAGAGAATGTTTGAGCGTGAAAGAATATTGGCGTTTATTCCGGCGCGCTCCGGCTCTAAGGGGTTAAAAAATAAAAATATCAGGAACTTTTTTGGCAAACCATTAATTGCCTGGACAATCGATGCCAGCCTGCGTTCAAAATACATTGATCGTACGGTTGTATCGACCGAATGTCCTAAAATTGCCGGGATTGCGAAAAAATTTGGCTCCGATGTCCCTTTTTTAAGACCTTCATACCTTGCGAAAGATCACTCTATGGTTCTTGATGCGATACGTCATTGTATTCGGCGGTTGTCGTTCTATGAAAAGGATATTTATGATTTTGTGATTGTATTGTATCCGACGGCGCCGCTGAGATCTCATCAGCATATCGATGAGGCAATCGAGTTTTTTTTTCAACACAGAAAGAAAAATTTCCAGAAAAATTTTAAAGATACGCTGGTCTCAGTCAAAACACTTCCACAGAAAATGGGTTGGATGATGAAAAAAGACAGATTCGGGTATATCCGTTATTGCTTTCGTGTTCCTAAATCTCATTTAAGCAGACAGAATTTAGAACCCTATTATTTACCAAATGGAGCGATTTATTTTGGGCCTGTGTCGGCCATTAAAAAATCGGGTTTTTATACAAAAAATACGCTCTGTTATGTGATGAAAGAGGAAGAATCTGTCGATATCGATACGATTGAAGAATTTCAATTGGCAGAGAAATTTTTCAGGAGATCCCCAAACCATCCAGGGGTTGTTTCCAATCGTCTTATGAAATAGCCCCGCGGATTTTTTGAATGATTTGATCATCTATCTGATTGTTGATTGGAAGCGAAATCCCACGACTGGAAAGATCAAGACTGTTATGATTAGAAACGACATATTTTTTATAGAGATCCATCTGACTTAACGAGTAAAAAAAGGGTCTCGCGTCAATACCCTCTCTATTTAAGCGATGCAGATAAGGGTCCCTCTGATCAGGAGGGACGAGGATATTCATTAACCATACCACCTTCTCTCTCAACGGGAGATTATGTTTTTGAAACTCAATGTCGCGTAAATCTGATAGACCCGAAACATATTCCCCTTCCAGGGATTGCCGGGTTTTTAGGATCGAATCTATTCTTTCTAATTGGGCAAGACCGATGGCCGCCTGTAGATTTGTCAGGCGATAATTATATCCAATCTCTTCGTGCCAGTATTTTTTTGTTTTATTCATTCCATGGTCTCTTAATATCCTTAAGCGCTCGTTTAATTTTTCATCCGACGTTACACACATTCCCCCCTCCCCCGTCGTAATAATTTTATTTGCAAAGAATGAAAAACATCCGATGTGGCCAAAAGATCCAACTTTTTTCCCATCGTATTTTGCGCCATGAGCCTCCGCGCAATCTTCAATGACAAAAAGATCATGTTTTCTCGCAATTTCCATAATGGCACGCATGTTACAGGGCTGCCCGTACAGATGAACAGGGATAATCGCCTTCGTCTTCGACGTGATCGCCTTTTGAATTTTTTGGGGATCGATACACCAGCTTTCGGGTTCCACATCGACAATCACCGGTGTCGCGCCCGCATGAAAAACAGTATTAATCGGGGCCGCAAAAGTGAGGTCTGGAACAATGACTTCGTCACCGGCCCCAACATTCAATGTTTTTAAAGCCAAATGAAGGGCAACAGTGCCGTTCGAAGTGGCAACCCCATAAGCGGTTTCACAAAAATGAGCGAACTGCTTTTCGAAACTTTCAATATATTGGCCGTTGCTTGAGATCCACGTGGATAAAAACGCATCGATCAAATATTTAAATTCCTTTTCACCGAGGTTGGGCGAAGCGATAGGAATGTGCATATTTAGACGGCACTCGAAATAGTCAATTACTTTAAAGTCATTGTCTACAATTGGAATAACAGATATTTTTTCATTCATTTTTTTTATGATGCCTTCATAAGGCTCATTCTGTTTCGCGTAGACAAAATCAGAGTGTATTATTCCCTCTATTTTTTCGTCCAGGTGATAGCCATTCATAAGGGCTCGCCGTATGTCGCCGTCTGTTAAAACGCCGCAGAGTCTGTGAAGGTCATCAACAACAAACACCCTCCCTTTTGCGTTTAGATTCATTTGTTTTAACGCTGCCAAAAGGGTTTGATTTTTTTTACAGAGCAGTGTCTCAATCATTGGATTGTGTCGGGTAATAATTTATCGGATTTTTTGAGAAAGAAACCATATCTGATTCTTAATGAATGTAAGAGCCATATCAAGTTTTCATAAGCCTGGATTTTGTGCAAGAGATATAATTATAATTTGACTCGCGAAGGCATCCATGAATACCATTTCACGGATCGTTGATGGGCATGAACATCGTTGCAACCGTGGGACCAAAATCCCTCAATCAGGATATTCTTGGTAAGTTTCGCGAGCGGGGTATTGACGCGATCAGACTCAATTTGTCTCACACGGACATCAAAAATATTGAACCCTGTTTGGCCATCATGAAGGCGAGCGGCATTGAAATAATCATCGATACGGAAGGATCTCAAATTCGAACGGGGCATCTTGGGCTCCCCTATCTCTGTCTCAATGAAGGGGATTCTGTCAGGGTGTTTAATCGCTTCGTTTTGTGCAACAAAAATCAGATTTATATCAGGCCCGGGGAAGCGCTTGATTTTTTAAATGCCGGCAGTTTGATTTCAATCGATTTTAATTCTGTTTTATTAAAGGTTGTTCATAAGAGAAACAGGGGATCTGTCGATTGCGTCGTTTTAAATGGGGGGGTCATTGGAAATAATAAAGCCGTGAGCATCGATACTGTTTATACACTTCCCGCATTTACCAAAAAAGATATTTTCGCTCTTACGTTGGCAATAAAATACGCTGTTAAGTATTTTACGCTTTCCTATATTGGCAGCGATGAAGAGGTGGGTTTTTTTAAAAAACTCTATCCGGAAGCTATTCTATATTCAAAAATTGAAACAAGAAGGGGGGTGGAGAATTTTGAAAAGATTCTAAATGTCAGCGATGGCATTTTGATTGACAGGGGCGATCTCGGAAGAGAGATTTCCATTGAAAAAATTCCATTTGTTCAGAAGATGATTATTCATCGATGCAGGAAGGTAAAAAAACCTGTTTTTATCGCGACACATCTTTTAGAGAGCATGTGCGGTTCTTTAAAACCGATGAAGTCGGAGGTCAGCGATATCATAAATACCACTCTGGATGGCGCGAACGGTTTTATATTGACAAAAGAAACGGCTGTCGGTCGCTACCCTGTTGAGACGGTGAATACGTTAAAATCCTTAATGCATCATGCCCATATGATGATGAATCATTCTTCTTTGGATAGTTCTGTACGCTTGAGCGACATAAACTATATTACCAGTGAAATTATCGGGGATTCTCTGATAGAACCCAACGGCGGGGAATTGGTTGACAGATATAAACGTTGTGAATTTTCTATTCAGGAACTGAATTCTTTAAAAAAGATATGTGTGGATGATTATGTGCTGATGGATGTGGAACAAATTGCGTTGGGTTCTTTTAGTCCCTTGGAGGGTTTTGTAAATTCAGATGAACTGGAGTCGATATTAAATGAAATGAGATTGCCGAATAATGTCCTGTGGCCGCTCCCTATTATTTTTCCTATAGGTGGGGACGATGCCAAAAATGTGAGAGAAAAAGAGACAGTGGCATTGATGAGAAAAAGGGATAAAAAAATTTACGCGACATTGCTCATTGAAGAAGTTTACAAAGTAGACAAATTGAAAATCTGTAAGAAATGGTTTGGGACGACTCATCTTCATCATCCCGGTGTTTTTTATTTAATGTCGAGGGGTGATTATTTTATAGCGGGGAAAGTTAATTTATTGAAAAGGATTCCCACGCCCCACAAACATTATGAGCTTACCCCTTCCCAGACAAGAAAGATTTTTAAGGAAAAAGGGTGGTCGGTCATTGTCGGTTTTCATACGAGGAATCCGATTCACCGGGCGCATGAATATATTCAACGCAAGGCTCTGGAAGAGATTCGGGGGGATGGCCTGTTTGTCCATCCTGTCGTGGGGCAAAAGAAAAAAGGGGATTTTGAGACGCATATTATTGTGAAAAGCTATGAAATTATGATGAGGAATTATTATCCAAAGAAAAAAGTACTGATGGGGGCTTTTTGGACTTATCCGAGATATGGGGGTCCAAGAGAGGCCCTCTTTTCCGCTATTTGCAGGCAGAACTTTGGGTGCAGTCATTTCATTGTAGGCAGGGATCATACGGGGGTAAATCATCTTTATCACAGCATGGCTTCGCATGAAATATTTGGAAAATTTCCGGAATTAAAAATCAGACCGGTTTTCTTTGATGAAGTATTTTATTCGAAGAAGCATAAAAAATATCTTATCCATTCTGGGAAAAATGATGCCCATAAAATAAATTATTTTCCGATAAGTGGCACTGATATTAAGCAAACCCTGTCTGAGAATAAGACGCCGCCGGTGTGGCTCATGAGACCTAAAATAGCCAAAATGATTTTTGATCAGAAAGAAAATGGGTCTAAAAGAATATTCGTCGAATAACCGAAAAAGGTAGAAAAAATGTCATTCCGAGCACAAAGCCACTTGTGGCGTAGTGCGAGGAATCTCCGACGAGGAGATCCTTCACCGGAGCCTGCCCCCGACTCTGATCGGGGGGCTCAGGATGACCTCAGCCGGCTCAGGATGATCTCAGCCTTTTTGAGATCGGCTAATGTGTCGATATCGATAGATTCCTTTTCAGACATCGGATAATACAATGTATTTTGGGTATAAAATCCTTCTTTTTTGAGTGTTCTTTCCGGAGCAATATAAATAGCGCCATTTGGCAGGTAATAGGTGGGGATCTGCTGTCGATTCATTTCATTGTCTGAAATCCTGAAACAGAAATGAATATAGCCGCTCTTTTGCGCCGACATAAGCCAACCAAATTTTTTCGGGACTTCCTGCACGGAAACCAATGTGTCATCGGGAGACTTTCGCTGTTTGAAATAGTATTCAATGGCGCTACGGATATGTTTTGAAGTTCTCAGCGGTGAAGTGGGTTGAAGTAAAATAACATAATCGTATCTTTTATTTTCATTCGAAAACAACCACTCCACACTATGCACGACTGCTTTATCAGCGGCAATTTTGTCACTTGCCAATGCTTTTGGGCGCAGAAATGGGACATCTGCCCCCGCTTTTCCGGCGATAGCCGCGATTTTGGAGGAGTCTGTTGAAACGACCACCCTGTCGATAAAAGGGACTTCAAGCGCCGCCTCAATCGACCAGGCAATGAGAGGCTTTCCGCAAAAATTGACAATATTTTTATCTTTCAGCCCTTTAGAACCCGATCTTGCTGGAATCACCGCCAAAATTTTATTGCCTTTATACATCGTTGGGTCTCTAGATCCATTTTTTGAATTTATAGTAAGCGATGGCTGCATATTCATGAAATATCGCTTTGAGTTGTTGAAGATTTGCATGATGAGATAGAGAATCAAAAAATAGGCTGCTTTCCACCGGTTTTAATAGAAAGGAAACATCGGATGGAAAATATTTTTCGGCCACAAGCCTTGCGCGTTTCATGTGATACGGGGAGCTCACAATAATGACTTTTTTTAGCCCCTCTCGCCGAATAAATTTTGAAAAATATTTGATGCTTTCATAGGTATTTCCTGAACGATCCTCGACAAAAATGTCTGTTTCTGGAACTCCCATCGCCAGGGCTAGGTTTTTCATCACCTGTGCTTCTTTCATCAAATAGACATAGCCGCTTGAAAAGATAATTTTTTTAACAAATCCCTGCTGGTAAAGACTGACGGCGGTTTTGACACGCTCCTGGTAACCCTGGCCGACAAGCCCCGATTCGCCTACCCCACCGCCGAGCGCCAGAACCGCATCGGCAGCGGCGAGCCTATCTTCGATTTTCAATGGTTGAGCGATGTAATAGGGGACTTTGGAATAAAAGAAGGTTGCATATCCTAAAATCAAGCAGGCGGATGCGAGAGCGATTTTTCGAGTGATTGCGTGATAAAGAATCTTGATCCGGTGTGACCAGTTCTTTTCAACCGCTTCACTCTTTTCGAGAAGCTTTTGATCGATCAGCGAGAGCATCGATTCAATGCGTCGCTCCCATGAATTGGTTTTGGCGATTTCGACAAATTTTGGGGAGAAAGATATTTTTCCCCCAAGCTCATCCCGGATCATTACCACGAATTCTTCGGCTGTATCGGCAACCGAAACGACGTTGTCATGATTCTGATTAAAAAGCAGGATTTCCTGGATCGGAGTCGAGATGACCTTTTTCCCCATGATGAGATATTCGTTGAGTTTTGTTGGATAGACGCTTTGAGTGTAAGGGGTAATGCGGTAGGGGATGAGACAGAGATCAGCATAAAATAGATAGTGTGACAGCTCCTCTTGGGACTTTTGAGGTATGAAGTGGAGATTTTTAAATCCCTTTAAATCTGAAACATCTGTTTGAATCGGGCCAATAAAGACAAAGTTTATATCGGGTAGTTTTTTGAGAAGCTCTTTTACCAGGCGAAAGTCGATCCATCGATGGATTCCTCCGATGTATACAATCCGGGGAGAGGGGATATCGGCAAGATCTATGGGTGGGGTGGAGAAGGTTTTTCCCAGATAATGAGTAAGGTCGACGCCAAAGGGGAAAAAAGAGACATTCGAATGATACTCAGAGCAGTAGTCGATGAGACGATGAGAGGTTGCAAAGACGAGATCAGCCTTTTTAAGCAGGGCGATTTCATCCCCCTTAATTTTTTTCGCGCTTTTGGAGCTTTTTGAAAGATTGTCAATACAATAATAAATGAGAAGCTTCGGATCAATTTTTTTGACCATTTTCTGTGTCAGTCTTGTCGGAATGAAGGTCCAGACGATCGGTTTATGAAAAGAGAGCGCTTTTAACCATCGTTTAAGGCTGTTCCAAAAGATGATCGAATTTATGGCAAGCGCTCCCCTGGAGTATGGAAATGGCAGAAGAAGCGGTGAATAAATATAGAGATTTGGATGAATACGCCGGATGCCATAAACCCCTTTTCGAAAATTTTCAATTCGATGTTTTAGACGACCCATGTCTTTAATTTTAGGCGATCGAATGCCGGTATTTTCAACGTAGAGAACCCGATGACCCTGTGAGGCGAGGGTTTGCATAATTTGTTGGTGACCTTGCCAGATGAACCCCCAGTCGATCGATGAAAAACAGATAATATCTTCTTTTGAAGGCATGAAGGGAATATAGCAATTTATTTCTGAGCGGCAAACCCTTTTTCAGGATACCCTCCGCTTCTTGCCTATTCATCAAAAAATAGATATGAACTCTCTATGAACTGTCTCGTCACAGGGGGAGCTGGATTTATCGGATCTCACATTGTTCATGCCCTGCTTAAAAGGGGGGAGAACGTTGTCTTAATAGACAATTTTGAGACAGGCAAAAGGGAGAATCTGCTCCCCTTTCAAGGAAAAACGGAGATCATTGAAGGGGATATCCTCGATAAAGGGCTCCTTAAAGAAGCAATGAAAGGGATAGAGGTGGTGTTTCATCAGGCGGCGCTCAAATTAGTCCCCGAATCGTTCGGAAAACCAGATCGTTATAATGATGTGAATATTCAGGGGACACTTTATCTTTTAGAAGCGGCCAAACGGGAAGGGATTCGAAAATTTGTCTATGCCTCATCGAGCTCGGTCTACGGAGACAATGAAAAACTTCCCAAATGCGAATCTGATCTGACCTCGCCTATTTCCCCCTACGCAGTGGCAAAGCTTGCGGCCGAACATTATTGTCAGGTTTTTACCAAAAATCATGAACTTCCGACAGTCTCTCTTCGATATTTTAATGTCTTTGGCCCCAGACAAACAGTCAATGATGGCTATTCCAATGTGATTCCTAAATTTATCAGCTGTTTTTTAAACAATAAACCGCTTCCGATCTATGGAGACGGCAGACAATCACGCGATTTTACTTACATTGACAATGTGGTGAATGCCAATTTGTTGGCTGCGGAAAAGCGGGATGTGACAGGCGTTTTTAACGTGGGGATGGGAGAACGCCATGATCTTTTAACGATTATTGAGATTTTGAAAAAGATTTTTAATCGAAAGCCGGAGATCCAGTATCTGCCGCCGCAAAAGGGGGATGTCAGACAGACGCTCGCTTCTGTTGAGTCTATTGAAAGGGAGTTGGGTTATCGATCGGTCCTCTCATTTGAGGAAGGGCTCCGAAAAACGGTTGATTGGTTTACTTCAATTCCAAAATGAGTTTGATTTTAAAACCCGCCTCCTGTAATAATAAAAGTTGTGAGCCGGTTGAGAGTTCTACTGGTCTATCCCAATTATATGATGGTCAATCTTCTTCCTACCAATATTGGGATCCTGACCGCCTGTCTCGTTCGCGAAGGATACGAAGTCGATCTTTTTGATACCACATTCTACCGGACGGCCGAAAAAAGCATTGATGAAATGCGGACTGAAAACCTTCAATTTCGGAAGTTTGATTTGTCCGAGGTTGGTATTTTTTATAATGAAAATCCAGTCGATGCCGATTTCGTAAAAAAGGTGAGAGCGTTTAAACCCGATCTGATCGGGGTTTCCACCGTTGAAGACACATGGCCGCAGGCGCTCAAACTCCTTCATGCAATCCCGGAAACAGAGCGCCCCAAAGTGATCGTGGGGGGGATTTTCCCCACACTTGCCCCGGACATGGTCATTGGCGACAGCGCTGTCGATTATATCTGTATCGGAGAGGGGGAGGAGGCGCTGCTTGAGGTCTGTCGTGAACTTGAAAAGGGAAATGAACCGACCCGTGTCAAAATACCTGGGGGAAATCGGGGGGGAAGATTTTCAAGAACTGTATGAGACCCCCCATTCCATTGGAAGAGGTTCCGTTTGCCGATTTTACATTGTTTGAAGAGAAGCGTTTTTTTCGGCCGATGCAGGGAAAGATTTTTCGCATGCTCCCGATTGAAACCGATCGGGGGTGCCCCTACACCTGCCGGTTTTGTGAGGCCCCTCAATTAAACAGAATTTATAGGACTGAGACTGCTTCGAGATATTTCAGGCGCAAAGACTGGAAATTGGTGCATGAAGAGCTTGGGCATTACGTGGAAAAATACAATATGCAGTACGTCTATTTCAACGCGGAAACATTCCTCGCCATGTCGCAGGAAGAGTTTGATCAGTTCATTGAGATCTACTCGGACTTTAAAATCCCCTTTTGGTGCCAGACGCGAATTGAAACGATTAATCTCGAAAAGTTGCGCCTCATGGAAAAGGTAAACTGCAACCGGATTTCAGTCGGTCTTGAGCATGGGAATGAGGAATTTCGGCGCAAGGTGGTCGGAAAGGGATTTACGAACCAGATGATGATTGAAAATTTTAAACTCTTTGACAAAGTTTCAGTTCCAGTGTCGATCAATAATATTCTGGGCTTTCCAGACGAAACGCGGGAGATGGTCTTTGATACAATCGAACTCAACCGGCATCTGACTACTGATAGTGTTAACGCCTATTATTTTGTCCCTTACCGGGGGACCCCGTTTTACGAGATTTGTCTCGAAAAGGGATACATTAGTAAAGATACTGTAACGAAGCCTCTCACCATGGGATCGTGTTTAAATATGCCGTATCTTTCATCAGAGCAAATTCAGGGTTTGGTCAGGACATTCAGTCTTTATGTAAAATTTCCAAAATTTGATTGGCCTAAAATCAGAAGAGCGGAGAAGATGGATGAAGAGGGGAACCGTATTTTTAAGGAGCTTGCGGAAAAATATTATGAATATTTCTTTGATGATGACTTTAAGGCATACAGAAGGGCATGCTTCAATTCCCATATCTATCACTACCAGGTTCCCCAATATCTTGCGGCGTCCTAGGATTTGATGGTTGAAGATCGAAAGATAATCAGTATCGATGAACTCTACGGAGTCTATAAAGAGGCCCGGGGGGATGAGTTGATTGTCGATTTGCGTCCGGGGACCGACTACCGTGAAATGCATATTGAAGATTCTTTAAATATCCCCTTCAATCGATTGCAATTGGGATCTTTCGATCTCAAAAAAATTAAACGCGCCTATGTGATTTGTAAATCGGGGAGTGAGGCGCCGATGGCGGCAAAGCAGATGGGGCGTCGCTACCCGGAAATTGAAATTTATTTTATCGCCCATGGCGGATTTGACGAGTGGGTTGAAAAAAAATATCCGCTGGTATCCGCTAAAGTTTTAAAACTCAAGAATGCGGTTGAGCTGGAGCAGAATGAGCCAGATTTTATCAATTTAAAAAAAACGACCCGGTTGATCACTCAAGAGTGGAGATCGCGAGTTGAGGGAATAAATTATTTTAAAGATCATGAAAGGAATTGTTATCTGATTTCAGACGTTAAACGCGGGGAGTCGATCCTGATCAATCCGCTGATCGAAATACACCATCATATTATCGATCAGATCGTGAGGCTTGACTGCGAGTGTGTGGCGATCTTGTATGATGAGCATCTTCGTTGGAATTTCAGTCCGCCTCCATCCGTGCATGCCAAAGACTTTTCGCAGCTTGTCAGAGGGAAATGTTATTCTTTCTCTTCGGTTCATGCCTCGTCCCTCTGGTCAGGCGATCTCATTTCTATGACGGATGACAAGGGACACAACGGGATTCTCTACAAAGGAATTGCATTTCATTGCAAACAGTTCTCTTCCCAGTCCTTTTCAAAGAGATCCGGGCTCTCTCTGGAAATTTGTTAGAATGCTTACACCCGAGGTCAAAAAATTAACAGATGAATGCGCGCATCTTAGCGTTCGCATGGCAAATCGCATGTCGAAGCTCCAGTGCGATTTTTTAATCTGGGCATCTCCCATTTGTGCCAGAAATTACGATGGAAGCTGGCTCTGGCATCCGCGATTCCTGAATAAAGGGATCAGCTATAAATTAGCTGTTTTTGTCTATAGTTTATTGCGGTATTCCCTTTCAGGCATCCGAAGATTTTTCACCTACGGCGGCTTTACATTCATATACGAAAAAAAGGGCTCTTCCATGCTTCTTGTCATGCCTTTGGAAATTACAAGCGATTCAAAAGAATTTAAAACCTCTTATCTTATGGAGGATGAAAACCATCCTGTCGACAAGATAGTTTTTTCTCAATCGAAAAACCTTGGCAAGAGATATACCGCATTGACCCCCTATGTGCGTTTTAAAATAACCCTTATTCTTCTCTATTTTCTTGTATGCGACCTGGGGCAGACACTTTTTTCAACGAAGATTACTTCAACTTATCTCGTCAGTTTCATGATTTTGACCAGGTGGTGTCTCTCGCAGGGTTGGTTTTTTCACTGGGATTTTTATTACTTTCTCGATAACATCTTGTCTTCAGAAAATCCAAAATACCGGCGATTGATTTCTCTTCACGAAATGTATTTTTACTCCCGTTCGATATGGAAACTGGCAAATAAGCATCAATTAATCGGGGTGACAGCGCAACACGCGCTGATTGTCCCTGAACGGTTTTTGTGGTTTCGCCATCCTGTCGAGATAGAAGCGGGCTGTCCCGAGCCCGATATCTTTTTTGTCTATAACGATTGGTCGAGAGATCTCTTTCGTCCGTATTATAAGCAAACAAAATTTCTGTTCTGCTGCAGCCCGCGTTTTAGTCATTGGAAATCAGATCATCTGATGATGAATAGAGGGGGAGATCAAAAAGATGTGATCTTGTTTATGGGGAGTTCTATGTTTTTAGATATGATCGTCATTCTTTGCGCCATGAAGCGGCTTCTCAAAGAAGCGACAGAGCGTCGTTTTGTCTTAAGATTGAGATTGCATCCTCACGTGCATCTTCGAAAGATCGATCGGCTATGGATTGATCGGGCAAAGAAAAGGGGCTGGATTGAAGTCTCCCGGAACTCGTTGAAAGAAGACCTCGAGCATGCGGCGATTGTGGTTGGATGCAATTCGGCCGCGCTTCCGGAGTGCGTTTTGCTTGGCATTCCGACCCTCTCTATTTTCGATCCGGATGTCATTTGCCCTTCGATGATAGAGTCTTCCCCTGAATGGGAGATTTCTGCCAGAGAGATTACCTGGGAACGAATATTTCAGCAGATGAAAAAGGGATTTGAGCCGGTAATGACCGAAAACTTCAGGGGAAAAATGGGGCTCTATCAGCGGGACTTGACGACGGGGGTTATCGCAGAAGCGACAACATTTGCGAAGCGAACGGGGGCAGGTCATCCCCATAAACCCACCTAAACTAACTACTAAAAGAATTTTCATATCAAGAGTTGGGTAATTTTCTGATGAAGCATTTTCCCTATTTGAAGCCAATCGTTAATTTCTTCTTCACTTAAAGACGGGGATTCAATACCATATTGGCTTTGATTTCTGAGATCTTTTAATACTTCCATCGTAGAAATCTCGCTTTTTAATGATTTGCCATAAATTTCCTTTACATAGAGGATAGTGCAATAATGAGAGCGTTCTTTAATACCATCTTTATAGAGAAGAGCCTTGATCATATGGAAAAAAGCTTGATAAAGCCTTTGCTCGGTAACTTCTAAAAGTTTTGCATCCCTAAGCTTAGGAATTTCATCCAAAATAGAAACCCCTCTTTTCAGAGATTTTTTGGCCAAAGATAAATCCGCAGTCATCTTTTTTAATTGTCCTGTGTCAAAGCATTTCTTAAGCGACATTAAAAACCTCTAGATATGTTGTTAAGGACTGTAGTTTTAACCGGTAAAAAAATTCTGAATCCTTTTGTTGCAAATCCTTTAAATACTGTTTTGTTAAATAAATAACATTGATTTGTCGAGAAAATTCTTTGGATAATGCGTCAATAATTGGTCGAATTCTATCACTCTCTCCTTTGGGCAAATAGACCCATATATCGATATCTGAATTTTGGTCAAAGGTTCCTTGAGCAAAGCTTCCATAAATTCCACAGGGGCCAATTTTATTAAGCGCCTTCCAAGCTTTTGAATTTTCCAGTTTGGATTCTAAAATGAATTTTCTATATCCTATTAACTTTTGTGAAGATGGATTAACTGAATAAAAAACCCTTCGTAAATCACCTTTTTTTTTGATAATCATCTTCTTTTTAAGAAGCCAAATGAGCCATTTTTGTGCTTGGGAAGGAGAAATTCTCAATTTTCTAGCAATTTCATTGGGATAACTTGGCCCATTTCCTATGAGATCAATGATGTTAAAAGTAATTTTCATAATCAGAAAAGTAAGAATAAATCATTCTTTTATAAGAATATAACATTCTTATAAAAGAATGTAAAGGCAAATATGTTTAGGACTTAGCGTTTGGTATCAAAAATGCCATTCTTGCGGGAGAAGTAGACGCATTTACTATCAAAACGGTTCAAGTAGTTATTCCAATAAAAAATTTATTTCTTGCACCCTCTGCCCAGACATGGAAAAACTAAATATAGATGGATCGTGTCAGTGATGTAACCCTTCTCGATTGCACCATCCGGGACGGGGGATTTTTTAATCAGTGGAATTTTGAAGACCGGGTTGTCAGGGATGTCTATCGCGCTGTGTCGGCGTCTGGGGTCGGAATTGCCGAGCTTGGATACAGAGTCAATGAGAAATTTTCTGAACCAGAAAGGCTCAAAGAGCCATATGGAAAATGGAGATTTTCTTCTGAAGAGGATCTGAGGCGGGCGACTGAGGGGCTCAAATCCCAGGGTGGCGCCAGGATCGCCGTTATGTCAGATTTTGGAAAAGTCGATCTCACCGATTTCGCTCAAGCCAGAGAAAGTGTTGTCGATATTGTCCGATTGGCCGCGCACAAAGATCAGCTCTTTAAAGCGATTCAGTTTTTGGAAAAAGTGAAGGAAAAGGGATACGAGGTTTCCTTAAATGCAATGGGGTGTGCCGATCTTACAGAGATAGAACGGAAAGAATTGATCCTGGCGTTGAAACGCTCATCTATCGATATGATCTATCTGGCCGATAGCTACGGATCGATCCTTCCGCACCAGGTCAGATCCCTCTTTGAGCCCTTTTTGGAGATTCAAAATATTAAAGTCGGATTCCATGCGCATAATAATTTACAAATGGCTTTTGCCAACGCGCTGGAGGCGATCGCCTGCGGGGTTCATCTTATTGATTCAACGCTCTACGGAATGGGGCGCGGCGCCGGAAATTTATGCACGGAAATCATCGTTCTCTATCTTCAACTCTTAAATCGTAAAAAATATAACGTGATTCCGGTTTTGAATTGTATCGATTCTTATTTTCTCAAGTTAAAACAAAAACTGAACTGGGGATATCAGCTCCATTTTATGCTCTCCGGGATGTATCAATGTCATCCCAACTTTGCCAAAGAGCTCGTCGAGTTTCGGGAATACGCGGCAGAAGATATCTGCCGGATTATGGAAAGAATTAAGGAGGCGCGGCCGATCGGCTATCGCCCCGATCTGATTCGCGGGATTATTGAAAAGGGATATGTTGAAACGCTGGCAAAAGACGCGGTTCCTTATGTCGGTCGCCATGAGGGGAGAGACTTTCTCATTCTCGCGAATGGACCTTCTTTAAAACAATTCAAATCTCAAATCGATCGTTTTATTGAAAAGTATGATCCCGTGGTGATGGGGACGAATCACCTTTCTGGATTATTTGCTCCAGACTATCATGCTTTTAATAATAAAAAGCGATTTATGAGATATATTGATTCGGTGAGCCCATCTTCCCAGTTATTGCTCAGTCAATATTTTGATCAAAAAATGGTTCGGGATTATACGTCAAGACCCTACGAGAATCTTTATTATAAAGATATGCTCGGGAATGAATTTAATATTAAAAATGGCGTGGTTCAGACGAACTGCAGGACCATTTCCGTTCTTCTGATCGGAATTGCAATTGTCATGGGGGCGAGACAGATTTATATTGCGGGAATGGATGGATATCTGGGATCGGATATTGAAAATTCTCTTCATTATTATCGTGAAGATGATGAAAACCGAAGCTCCGAAATGCTTAAAGAGAGGCATTGTTCATGTCAAAACTTTCTTTCTCAGATCAACGACTATTTGCCGGCCGTTGGGCGTGAAAAGCCCTGTTTTCTCACCCCCACGAGCTACCAGGTTTCATACAGGGATATTAATACATACTTATGAATATGGAACAGGTTTCAATCGTTTTCCCAGTCTATAATGAAGAAAATAATCTGGTTGTTCTGTATGAAAAAGTGAAAACAGCCTGCCAAATGGCAGGGGTTTCAAGCCAGATGGTTTTCGTGGATAACGGGAGCGAGGATGCGTCATTAGATATTATAAGACAGCTCAGCCGAAATGATCCCCAGGTAAGCTATATCTCTCTCTCCCGGAATTTTGGTCATCAGAACGCCCTCTTTGCGGGGCTCATGCACTGTAAGGGGGATGCCGTTATTACCATGGATGCCGATCTTCAACACCCCCCCTCCCTGATTCCCGAGATGATCCGTTTGTGGAGAGAGGGGAATGAAGTTGTTTATACCGTCAAAAAAAGTGAAAACATCCCCTATTTGAAACGCCTTGTTTTAAAAATTTTTTACAAGTTGATGACAAGGGTTTCCGGGCTTGAGTTTCGTTTTGGTCAGTCGGACTTCAGGCTGATCGATAAAAAGGTTCTGGAGATAGTCTTAAAGATGCCTGAGTATCATAAATTCCTGCGGGGGCAGATCCGCTGGGTCGGCTTTAAACAGACAGGCATCACCTTTGCCATTGAGCCAAGATACAGCGGTCAATCAAAATTTTCTGTTAAAGATTTGTTTGTATTTGCAATCGACGGTCTATTCGGTTTTTCCAGACACCCTCTGCATTTGATCATGCTGATCGGCTTAGTGGTTGGATTTTTTTCTTTCTTATACATGCTGGCTGAGGTTATTTTGCCATGGCTTTTCAATTCCCCAATGCCTCCAGGGTTTGTTACCCTGGCGGCTGCTATTTTTTTTCTAGGCAGCATTCAGTTGATAGCCATTGGCGTTTTGGGAGAGTATGTGGGGAGAATATTTGATCAGACAAAACAACGCCCCAATTTTATTATAAAAGAGAGGTCTTAAAAATAGATGACCCGGGCAAAGGTTTTCATTTTGTGTGGAGGGAGGGGGCGTCGCCTTGAGCCGAATCATCCCGGTCTTCCCAAAGTATTGGTGGAACTCCGGGGGAAACCGATCCTTCAGCATATTCTCGAATTTTATATTCAGCGTGAGTGGCGTCAGTTTGTTATCTGCGCCGGTTACCGGAGCGATCTCGTTCGTGGTTTTCTATCCCAATTTCAATCCAATGCCGAAATAGAGATCTCAGACAGCGGCATCGATGCCGGAATGCTTGAGCGTCTTTATCGTGCGCGGCATCTCATCGGTGAGCGGGCGGTCATTACTTACGGAGATACGTTTATCGATATCGATATCGATCAGATGCTCAAGGAACATCTGAAAGGAGGGAGAGATCTCACCTTGACAGTCGCCGACATCCGGACCCCTTTTGGCATTGTTAAAATAGACAAGGACCAAAAGGTCAAATCGTTTGAGGAAAAGCCGGTTTTCTCGTACTATATCGGGCACATGATTCTTGAGCGCAGGGTCCTCGACGAACTCGATGAACGATTGATTGTTACGCCGGATGGGGAAGGAATCGTCAAACTGTTTCAACTGCTTGCAAGACAAAAGAGACTACACGCCTATAAACATAAGGGGCTAAAATTGACATTCAATACCTGGGATGAACATAAGAGCGCGGAAGATGTATTTGTGAGGTTTTTTACTGAAGCCGCAAGTCCATTTCCGGAGGAAATGGACGCGCAGTAAAGTCGCAAGCCATTTTCGAAAGAAAATGGCGCGCAGCATGAATATAAGCCTTTTTATGATGTCATTTAGTGGAAAAAAAGTTCTGGTTACCGGTGGGGGTGGATTTATCGCCTCTCATCTCACCCGGCGCCTGGTCAAAGAAGGGGCCGATGTCTGGATCACCGCAAAATATCACAGCATCATTGACAATGTCCGGTTAGCGGATGTGTGGGGGAAGATCAACTGTCTTGAGGCCGATTTGAGAAATCCCGATGCGCTGAAAGAGATTGCCGCAATTCAACCAGAAATCATTTATCACATGGCTGCCTATAATCATGTGGGAGATAGCTTCGCGAATGTTACAGAGGCGATTGATGTGAATGGAACAGGATCAGTGAATTTGCTGGAAGCGTATGGAGGCTATGAAAGATTTATTTATGTTTCTTCTTCTGAAATTTATGGGCATCAGGAGGCTGTTCCTTTTTGCGAAGAGGCGCTGCCATTTCCAATCTCCCCCTACGCTGTCGGAAAATATGCCGGTGAATGTTACGCGCGGCTCAAATGGCATGTGGAGAAAAAACCGATTGTCGTTCTTCGCCCGTTTAATACGTTTGGCCCGTATCAGAGCCCGCGGGCGATTATTGGCGAGCTCATTATCAAATGTCTCAAAGGGGAAGATATTGTGACGACCGATGGAATACAGACCCGCGATTTTAACTATGTTGAAAATATGGTTGAGGCGTTTATATTAGCGGCATTTCATGAAGAGGCGGTTGGGAAGATCATCAATGTCGGTTCAGGAAGGGAGATCTCCATTCGGGAGCTTACGACAAAAATTCATGCCGTTGCGCAGTCCCGCTCAAGACTTCGAATCGGGGAGCTGCCGTACCGTCCGACAGAAATCTGGCGGATGGCTGCGGACGCGAAGCGGGCAAAACAGATATTGGGATGGACGCCGGGAGTCGATTTTGAAGAGGGACTGAAAAAAACGATTGAATGGTATCGAAAATTTATTGCCGTCTTCTACCACGAAAGTTCCGAACTGCGTCGTTTGAGTGAATAAGAGGTTCCTACATCTCTCCGTTTTATTTTTGGTATTAATCTTGAGCCTTTTTCTGGTTCTTCCCACCATTCATAATCATATCAACGACCCCAATGCGATTGTCTATTTTAATCATGATGAAGGGTATCAGATGGATCTTATCTGGTCGTACTATCGCGGTGAAATTCGTCCGAGCTATGCGGGGAATGTCGATTATGGCCTGGAAATGGTTTACATCACCGATCTTTGCCGTCTCTTTTTTTCCAGATTTATCGATTTTACTCCAGGTTTATTTGTTGTCATCATGAGATGGCTGCATCTCATGGGGTGGCTCTTTGCGTTGGTTGTCTTTTGGCGAATGGTCGGACGTCATTTTAACAGGGGGTGGCAGCGATCGGCTTCAACCCTTCTGCTTTCGGTTCATCCGGCCTTTGCCTATTTTTCAAATAACAATAAACCCGATTTTTTGGTCCTCTTATTTATGATCATCGGACTTGACTATTCTCTGCGATTGGTTGAGCGCCCTTCAAAGAAGGCGCTCCTCATCTCTGTCGCTTCAGCGGCGATCGCTGTTATCATAAAGTTTGCCGGTGTTTTTCTTCTGCCTGCGATTGTTGCAGCGCTCTACTTGGGAAAGGAGGGGGGCAAAGGGGGCAAGGGGGAAGAACGGGAGGGGGGCGTTGCAAAGAAAGTACTCTCAGATGGCTTAATCGTCTTTGCCATCTTTGTCTCGGCTATGTTGATCTTTGGTTTTCGATGGTTTCTGGACCCTGCCCATTTGATCAATACGTACGTTCAGAATGGACTCGATTTTTCGGGTGGTTTTATGATCAGGGATCTTTCTGTCCCGGCAGCGTTTGTAAAAACATATTTGTCGACTCTTGTTAAGAGATTTGTCTCTTTCGATCTGATTATTCTTTCCCTGTTTGGAATATATCTCTTTATGGAGATTTTCTTTAAAAGAGAAGGATTTTCCTTTAGGCCCGACCAAAGGAAGAAGAAGAAAAGGCTTGTACTGATCATCTATCTTGTCCCCTTTCTTTTATCAATCTTTACCCCTGGCCGTTTTACCCGGTACCATGCCCTCCCCTTTTTTGCGGCGATCTACATTCTCATTTTCGAGGGGATGGGGATCATGATGTTTGTATTTCGTGACTATCAGATCGCAAAGGGGATTGCAAAAATTGCGCTGACACTTCTCGTTCTGTTCGACATCTCCGTAAATGCCGCAAGGACAGTCAGGGAAAGGGTTACTCAGTTTCATCAGCGGGAAGGTGTGTCATTTGAGATCTCTCAATGGTGGCGGCGGCATATTCCCCCGGAAGAAAAGGTCGTAACCGATCATATGACACGCGTCTATGTTCCGCCCGAACACAAGAACATCACGATTTTTAGAGGATATCAGATTAGCCGGCTCGAACAACTTCGCGGCATCATAAAAGAGGGGGTAAAGGAGGGGGTGAAAGAGAGTCGGCCACGCTACCTCTATTATAATGAAGGGCCGAGTGGAGGTAAGGCATTTCCGCCGATCGATCTCATGCTTCCGGGTCAAAGGGTAAAATTAGCTAAATTATTTGAAACTGAGGGGCGGAAATATCAGAGACGGGAAGGAGACAGATTTCTGATCTATGAACTGATGTATGAGTAGCAAGTCCATTTCCTTTGGCAATGGACTTGCTGCTTCTCTCTTGCCATTTCTAACGGTTTTGATACGGCTATCCTTAGTATGAAAAAGATCCTCGATTCCCATGGCAGGGTTTTTGGTATCATTAATATTTTCGATTTTCTGTTCCTCCTCTTTCTGATCCTTCTTCTTCCAATGATTTATCATGGCTATAGGCTCACCCATGTAAAACAGGAATTTGTGAAAGCGGGATATCATCCGGCCAGTGATGTGCCGGCGTCAAAGATTTTGCTGGAGAAAGAGATCCCTCTTGTCCTGCAGATGAGAAATCTCACCCATGAAGAAGCTTCTTTTATTAAAAAAAGAATAAATAAGATTGAGTGGGAGAACGATGTCAGATTTATAAGGCTGCTCAAAAAGCAAACAGAGCCCCTGATGCTTGGTACGAGATCCCTTATGCAGGTACATGGACTCGAGTTTCTGGTTTCTGTTCGGATTTCAGTTTTGAGAAGAAATTATTCCGTGCCAGATGTATTATTTCGAAACGCAAAGATCCCGGAGCAGATTGTGAACATCATTATAGGCGAGAGGAGATTTAAGGGGTTTCTTCAGCCCCTAAATTCTAATGAGCAGAATATATAGAGAAAGTTTCATCTATCGGCTTTTTTTTCAGCGCCCCCTGATCGAGAATGGAGGAGAGACATTTCTCGAGCGATCAGTTGTTTTCCGGCGTTATCTTTTATTTTTTGAAAAAATGAGACTATTTTTATTTCAAAGCGTCGGCTATAGGCTTATAAAAAGGGGACACGATTTTTTTGTGAGATATGGTTTCAGAATAGTCGGAGTCCTTGTCCTCTTTTCTTCTTTTTACTTCTTTCTATCCAGGTTTATAGTCGAGGATTCTCGTTTTACCCTCTTTGAATTTTTCTTTTATTTAGATTTATTCTTTTTAGGTTTTTTTTTCTTTATTCCCCTAAACCATTTGCCAGGCTATTATGAGAGAAGCTGGCTCAAAAAATATCTCTTTTCAAAAAAATTGTTCGCGCGTTAGCGTCATTATTCCGACTTATAACCGCGCAGCCTATTTAAAAGAAGCGATTGAGAGCGTCCTACAGCAAAGATTCTCCCCCCCCCTATCCCCAACTGATGTTGAGCTGATTGTTGTCGATGATGGTTCCACAGATGAAACCGGGAATCTGCTCTCTTTTTATAAAGAGAGAATAAAATGTCTTTATCAGAGAAACCGGGAACGGGGAGCGGCAAGAAATCTCGGCATTCTCTCGTCTCTAAATGACCATGGGGATGACAATGGGGATGACCATGGGGGGGAATATATCGCCTTCCTCGACTCTGATGATCTTTGGCTTCCGGACCATTTACAACTCTGCGTTTTGGCCCTTGAGAAGGAGCCCGATTATGGGGTCGCCTTTTCAAACGCCTATCAGATCGATGCCTGCGGAAAAATCATCGCTAAAAATGCAAAAAATGTTTGGAAGGGAGATGTTCTTGAAAAACTGATTAAAAAATACTCATCTGTGGGGTGTAATTCATCCTCTTCTGTCGTGAGAAAAGGGGTGTTCAGTCAAGGGGGTCTCTTTTGTGAAGATCCAGAGCTTTCTGGATCGGAAGACTGGGAGATGTGGGTGAGGCTTGCGAATCGCGCTCGTTTTCTTCCCGTCGATGCCTATACGGTAAAACTAAGATGTCATGCTGAACAGTCATCACGGAGGATTGAGAAGATGGAAAAATCAATGACGCTTGCCCTCGATCTCGTTTTTCAGAATAAAGCGCTGATACCTAAAATCGAAAAATGGAAAAGAGAAGGGTATAGCAGTCTCTATACCATTATCGCAACGAACTATTGCGGAGCAGCTCATTTTTCGAGAGCTTCGTATTTCTTAAAAAGAGCTGTTTTAGAGTATCCTTTGGCCCTGATTTTCAATAAACTGGTTTTATATACATTCTTTAGAATGCTTTTGGGAAAGCGTTTGGTTGCGCTTTTGAGAAAGCTCAAATTGCTGGCATATCGTCTTCGATATGGAGAAAGATGAAAACTGTTTGTTGCAAGCATTATTTTATGATTAGCTGAAGGTAAATGGGTATCAAGGTTGTCATTTGCAATGTTCCGCTCCGTTCTGAAGATGCCCGGACTACCTATCCCCCGCTTGGCGCGATGTTTATCACGCAGGCGTTAAAATTGAGGGGATTTAATGCCGCATTTTACGATATCAACTATTTTCGCCCCCCTTTTGAAGAGATTAGAGACTATTTCTTGCGTCATCGGCCAGATGTCATTGGCATCAGTGCTACAGTTTCGACAACGTATGCATATCTGAAAAGGCTCAGTTCGCTGATTAAAGAAATACTCCCCGATTCAATGATCGTTGTCGGGGGGGCTATTACCGCCTCTTCGGACATTATTCTTAAATTCACAAAGGTCGATATTTGTGTGACCGGGGAAGGGGAGCAGGTGATCGTGCATCTGCTCGATTATTTTTCGAAACAGGGGTTGGTAAAGATCGATGAAGAGTTAAAAAAGGTTCTTGGTATCTGTTTCCTCAATCAAATGGGAGAGATGGTCTTTACCGGCTACGAGATACAGATCCCGGCGCACGAAATACCAGATCCTGATTATGAGATTTTAAGGGAGTATTCGGAGTTGGATGGCTATATCATCGATCCGAAGTATTATCCCCAATTTAAGTACGATCGACGGACGAAGGAAATGAAAAGACAGGGAAAAAAGATGGCAACCGTTGTGACCTCGCGTGGCTGTATCGCCCGATGCACCTTTTGTCACAGATGGCAAAAAGGGCTTCGGATTTTTCCGGTAGACCGGGTGATCAATCATATTAGATTTCTGATGGAGCGCCACGATGTTGGTTTTATATCATTCGGGGACGAAGATTTTGGGGCTTCACAGAGATGGGTTGAGGAGTTCGTCGAAAAAATTTCGACTTTGGACATATTATATCGGATTGGCGCGATCCGGGTCGATCATGTTACTCTCCCCGTCCTTAAAAGATATCAAGAGAGCGGCTGCGTTGCCATTCATTACGGAATGGAATCGGGGAGCGATCGAATCCTTTCTGTGATGGAAAAGAGAGCCACTGTCCAGATGAATCGCGATGCCGCAATGATGACATTCCAGGCAGGTTTGCAGACCGTTCCGGCAGCGGTTGTCGGAATGCCGGGGGAAACTTATGAGACGATAGAGGAGACCGCTGAGTTTCTTAAGGATATTACAGAATTTTATCCCTACGACCCGGTTATCAGCCCCAATCTGCTCGTTGCGCTTCCGGGAACCCCCGTCTATGAGTACGCGAGATTTAAGGGTTTCCTCGGTCAAACGCCGGAAGATGAGGAGAAGTACCTCGTCCGGATTTCAGATCATGGGGGTGATTCCCCCGTTCAGTTTAATTTTACCGATTATCCCTATTTTGCGGTTCAGTCGTGGGTGCGGTGTCTGATTATCTCTGTTTTGTATAATTATTATAAGAAAAATAATCTTTTGACACTCTCCAATGGAATGTTTGTTGTTTCTTTATTTCAATTTTTCCTAGGGATAAGGAGGGGACATTCTTTCTCCTGCAGTCTGATGAGTCATCCCCTTTTCTATCGCTTCAGATATGTATTGACACTGATTCAGGTGATGATTGTAAATTTTAAAGAGTGCGATACAAAGTTGTTTCTCGAAAGATGCGTCGAACTTCTGGTTTGGCCATTTAAAAGAAAGGCATTCACAAAATATATTTCTCTCAGGCAGTTTATGAATGAACGAACCTCCGGTCTCCAGGCAATCAAAGCAAATCTGACAAACCCGCTGCAGCTGCGATTAGGTCGTTAGCGGGAGAGCGCCGAGATTTGGGTGATGAAGCTAAGTTTTTTAGATGCCCTGCCGACCGATCCTCATGATCTGGCCATCAATGACGGAATGGTTATTGCCATGAAGCCTACGGTCCATGCCTGGCTTTTGAGACAGAACATAGCGGCGCAAAATACGCTCCCCTATTTTTCCAATGCATCCCACGAGTCTGCCCTTCTCTCATCTCAAGTTGCTGCCCAATGGCTGAGAGCCGAGGCGAAGTTTTTAGAGACAACATTTGGCATCGAATATGCCTATCGTGAAATGTTTGTCTTTCTTACCCGATTTGCGATTCATTATTGTCTTTGGGCGATCGATGTTGTTCAACACGCGCTTGATAGGCACCAACCGACAGGGCTTCTTGCCTCGTGTCAACCTTATCGGCAGACCCCCTCTTTTTATATTGAATCTTTCGAAAACTATTTGGCGAAACTTGTGCAAAGAATTGCAAAGAAACGGGGAATTCCGTTTGAAGTTGTCTCAGCTTGTGAGAATGGCATTTCTCCAAAATCTCGAAACTTGACCTCTTCGTTTTTTCGAGAGGTTATTCGCCCCATGCTTGCCACAGCAAGATACAGGTGGCTGAAAAAACGCCATCCCAAAAGGAAAAAAATTTTATATACCACCACAGCTTATCAGATGGATCTTGTGATTGGGGATTTGAAAGAGAGATTTCCGAATATCGATTTTGAACTTTTAGCAGAATCGTCCGTCGTTTCTTCGGGCAGATTGCCTGCTCAATGGAGCGCCTTTCAGACTCTTGTAGCAAAACTTCGTCAAAATCCCCCTCCTTTTTCTTATTTGGGCATTTCCTTTGGCGATCTCATTGCGCAAAAAATAGAAAATAATATTGCCCCTTATCTGGTTGGCTATATGCGTTCGGCCCCGGTGCTCGATCGATGGCTCGATCTATTAAACCCGGCTGCGATCTTATCGAACGCGAATCGCTCCGATGACAAATTGTTGGCTGAGCTTTGTCGAAAAAAGGGGATCCCAAATGTCGTAATCAGTCACGGCTCTCACATCTCACCAAAGAACGATTTCGAGCGGATCGAATGGGGGGAGCATGGAAAACAATTCTTAAGCGCTCCTTATTCACATATCGCGCTTCAATCCCCGGTTACAGAAGGCTACATTGATGCCTTTAAACCCGACGCTCTGACGTTAAAAACCGGGCCTCTCATTTGGGGGAGAAAAATCAGGCGCGCACACCGCAGGCGCGCCCGCATGGCTGAAAAAATCGTTCTTCACGCGGGGACCCCAAAAATAACATCGAGCCTGAGATTTCAGATCTATGAAACCCCCGACGAATATATTCAATCGCTAAAAGACCTTTCCAATGTCATTCTCAAGATGGAAAATGTAAAACTCGTCATTAAATTTAGACCGATGGAAGAGATTTCTTTAGAAACATTGACCACCCTTTTGCCCAGTGCCCCAAATATCATTGTTGAAACGAAACAGGCATTCAGAGAAAGCCTTTCATGCGCCGACCTCCTTATCAGTTTTTCTTCAACCACCATAGAAGAGGCGCTGCAGAATCAGATTCCTGTGCTCCTCTATGGCGGGAACGGGCGTTATCAGCATATTCCAGCTCAGACGGTAAAAAATGGCGTACCGCTTTCAAAAAGCGCTCTCTATTTTGCTCCCGATTTTTCAGATCTTGAATTTGCAGTCCGGGGGATTCTTGCCGCCGCGCCCTCTCTTGATGAAAAAATTTTTGAGCCTTATATCTATGGGGAGTCAGAACGCGAGTCGCTTCTCGAAAGAATTTTATGAACGAATCGGTATATATTTCTCATCATAAATTGTCCTCATTTATGCGAGATGTTCTTAAACGGACCGATGTCAGAGACGATGTCGCCGCCCATCTTACAGAGGCTCTTATCGAATCCTCCCTTCGTGGTGTCGACTCTCATGGCGTCCGGCTCTTTCCTCATTATGTGAAGGGGGTATTGGGGGGGCGGATCAATCCAAATCCGTCATATCGTCGTACGCGAACCTCCCCATCAACAGCCCTTTTTGATGCCGATCATACGTTCGGACATGCGGCCTGCATGGAAGCGGCCAAATATGCGATCGCTTTGGCAGATGAGGCAGGAAGCGCGCATGTGGCGGTCTATCACTCAAGTCATTTTGGCGCGGCGGCGACCTACGCGCTGGAAATCGCAAGATGTAATATGATCGGCATGAGTTTTACCAATACCGACGCGCTTATTAAGAGCTATGGCGGGAAGAAAGCTTTTCTTGGGAACAATCCGATTTGCATCACTGTGCCATGTGAGGGGGAAGAGCCGATTTGTCTGGATATGGCAACCAGTATTGTTACCTTTAACAAAATTAAACAGCTGCGTGAGCATGGTCTTTTTGCGCCGCCAGGTGTCGGAGCTGATGACGAAGGAAGAGAAACAATCGATCCCCATCGCATTTCAATGTTAAATCCGATCGGTGGATATAAAGGGTACGGTTTGAGTTTTATGGTTGAAGTCTTATGCAGTCTGCTCACCGGGATGCCATACGGACCGCAGATTCCAAAAATGTTTGAAGCGCCAATGGATGAAAAAAGAAATCTCGGGCAATTTATTATCGCGCTCCGGATTGAGAACTTTCAGGATATCCATTTGTTTAAAAAGAGAATGGCGATGTTTGTCGGGGACTTGAGAAAGAGCCCTCCCTTTCATCCGGACCAACCGGTCCATGTTCCCGGTGATCCTGAAAAAGCAAAACAAAAAGAACGATTAAAGACCGGCATCCCCCTCTCTGACACCGAACTCATCCACCTTCGCAATATAGGACGGCAATGGGGGATTCAAATTGAATGAAGAGATTTGATTCTTCACTTGAGCATCTGTCCAGCTACTATTTTCAGAGCCCAGGCTGCATTTTCCTTGGCCTTTTCGGCATCTGGTTCTTTATAAAATTGTGAAGGGGTTAAATCTTCACTTCCATTTTATCCAATAAGGGTGTCCATGAGAATATTTTCTCTGGATTTTTCCTTCAGAAATAATGCGCCTGATATTTATTAATATATCGAGAAAATAGCCAGGTTTCATTTGGGGTGAAAAATGAAGCAGGTATCTGCTTCTCAGGAGGTAAGCAATTCCTCCCCCCATCAGAACATGCGTCAAGGGGACGATCGTAAAGCGATACCAGTCTTTGAACTCCTGAATGAAGATCCCGTCCACCGGGTCGTACATGGTTTGCGAAGTCGTTAACGCATAGGAGATCATTTTGAAAAGAATTAGAAATAACAATGGCATTGAGTATCTCCATTCTTTTTGTGACAAGAAGATGCCGGCAACCATAAAACAGTAGAGATAAAAGCATAAGACCATGTTATAGGCGGAACTCTTAGGCTGCAAAAAAATAAAGGCAGGGGTAAAAAAAATGTCATAGTCCCAAAATCTCATGATTTGACCCGCAAGATGCGGCCAAATAATTTGCAGGGTGATTAAGGGATGATGGAAAATCTGTGCAAGCATCTGTTGAAAATCGTTTACTGGAATTCCAGCGGCCTCAAATTTTTTAAATTCATAAAACCAGGTCTGGTGCAACAATAATTGCTGTGTCGATTCTGAGGCCGAAACAATCGATGATAAAGTAAAATCACCAAACGTTAGAAAATTGCGATACATCCACGGAAGGGCAATAACCATAAAGCCGAATGAAAAGAAAAGAATCTTTATTTTGGATTTTCTCCACGAAAAGGCAATCCATGGGAAGATAAGGAATAAGCTATAATAATATTCTGGCCTTGCCATGATCAATAACGTTAAACCGAGGCCGGAAATAAATGCGGCGATTTGAGAGGTGAAGTCCTTGCGTTTCATTGCGATAAATAAGGCGAGTAAGAAGAGCTCCAGTGTAAAGAGCCCAAATGCCTCGGAGCCGATATATCCCCCATATTGAATCAGAAAACCGTAGCCGGCGCTAAGGATCGAGGCAATTTTTGCGGCTGTTTCATCAAATATGAATCTCGCAATGGCGTATGTGAATAAGATACAGATTGCCCCCAAAAGGGCGTTAAAGAGCCGTGCGATCAGCGGGTAATATCCAAATATCTTATAAATGGTTGCGTAAAATATGACGACTGAACCTTTCTGCGATAGAAAAGGCCTGGTTGCGTCAAATAGGTTTCCGGTTTGAGCCAGGTAGAGGGCATCTTCATTATATTGACTGTCAGGGCCTTCCATGACCCCAGGAGGGAGATTGATCGTAAGCTGAACCGCAAAGAGGGTTCTCACAGCCAAACCAAACAAAAAAATAAAAAGAATAAATCGCTTGCCTTTCCAAAAATTAAGAATGACAGAGGGGAGAATGGAAAGTTCCCACACTGAAATGCCATGTCCCTTTTTAAAAAAGATCCAAAAAAGAGTCTTTATGAGGTAGTAAAAAGAAAAATAAAGAATAGTTATAAAAAAAATAAAATAATAGATTTTTTGCATATTGAAAGAAAAGGCATACCCGATCAGCTGATCGCTAAGTCTTATCAGGGAGAAAATGAGGCTGAATGAAATGACGATGAGCGCTCCCCGGGGCCAGATACGGTCAAAGGGAAATTTGAAGAGCCGGCTGATCGAGAAAAAGTAGACAAAGGAAAGGAGGAGGTAAAAGATGAGATAGGGGGTTTCAGTCCATCTGGGGGAGAGATGAGACAGTAAAAATACCGAAAGAATTGCGTAGATAATAGAACCGCATAGCGCGCAACTGTATTTGAACTTTGATATTACCATCCCAAGAAAATTCACACCAATATTTAGCCAAAAGCAATAAGATTGACATTCGTGGGAGGTTGCCAGTAACCTTGATTAATACGTGTGTTCCACTGATCTTCGAGTCACAAAAGCGCTAATCCCCGCCGCTGGGAGAGGGCTGAGATCGTATCCTAAGAGCAAACATCTCCCCAAAGGGATGTTTGAAATCGAAAACAGACCGATTCTTGAGAACACGCTTATCCTGCTCAGGGATAAGATGAATATTCGCGACATTTTTATGATCGTGGGGCATCAGAAAGAAAAAATAATAAATTATTTTAAAAATGGAGAGCGATGGGGGATCGATATTTCTTATATCGATTGCCCGGATCCTGAAGAAGGGATAGGGAGGGGGATTCTCTATGCTGAACAGTCGTTGCAAGAGCCTTTCATCTGCATTCTCGGTGATGAATATTACAGCCGTTCCAATCACGATCTTTGTCTGACATTACCGGATCAGATCTTTGCGGTCTGCGCGATTAAATATTCGAATGATATTAAATCAATAAAAAAAAATTATACAGTGGAGATCGGGGATGGTCTGATTCGGAAAATTATTGAAAAACCGGCTGTCAACCCGTCATCGCATTTAAGATATCTGGGATGCGGAACCTGGTTATTCAGACCGGAAATTTTTGAGTGGATTAGAAAAACAGGGCATTCGGGGAGATCCGGAAAAGTCGAACTGATGGATGCCCTCGATCTGGCAATACAAAACGGGCGCCTGATCAAACCGTTTTATCTTGAGGGGGACTATTTCAATATCAATTCAATCGAAGACATCAACCAGTGCAATTATGTCGTTCGCTCGTCACACTTTTCTGAAAAAAGGATCAGTTTGATTATCCCTTCCCGCAATGAAGAGCAGACGATAGCGGCTGTCATTCAGGATGCCCTGCCGCATGTAGACGAAGTTATGGTAGTCGATAACCGATCGACCGATCAAACAGTGGAGGCAGCTCTTTCAGCGGGGGCGAGGGTAGAGAGAGTCAACCTCAAAGGGTATGGGGATACGATCCGACATGGTCTCGATCATGCCACTGGAGATATTCTGATTGTCATGGAGGCCGATTATTCATTTCGTGCAAAAGATTTGGGGAAGTTTCTCGAATATATTAAGGATGCTGATATGGTCATTGGAACCCGGACCACACGACAACTCATTGAACAAGGGGCCAACATGAATGGCTGGCTCCGGTTGGGGAATTTGATTGTTGCCAAACTGGTTGAGCTTTTATGGTGGGAGAGTGAGCCGCGTTTTACAGATGTCGGCTGTACTTACAGGGCAATCTGGAAAGAGGCGTATCAAAAAATCCGAAACGACCTCCATTCAACGGGACCGGAATTTTCGCTGGAAATGATGATAAAAATGTTAAAGTATAAACAACGGATCTTAGAGATTCCCATT
Organism: uncultured bacterium; assembly: GCA_964371555.1. Taxonomy (GTDB): domain Bacteria; phylum Bdellovibrionota; class JACOXK01; order 2-02-FULL-40-11; family 2-02-FULL-40-11; genus CAYJMQ01. Next base: position 31,304 of record CAYJMQ010000002.1, read on the forward strand.
TCGTATTATCCGCGTTTGGGAGGAATTTCAAAACACTCGAACCAGTGGTTTGGGATCTTTAAAACGGCGGCAAGAATGTTGCATCTTACCTTCATGGAAAGATTTTTTACAAGAGGACGCCCGAGATGAGTTCCAAACTGAAAAAGGCTTTTTTGTGTTATTTGCCGATTGGCCGGTATCAGAGAGGGGAGGATCGTTGCCAGGCCGATATTGATGGATCGACCACACAGGCCCCGCACGCGCCAAACGATTTGGGGTACATCGCCGCGCAATTGGAAAAATTCTCTGTAAAAAGTTTTATCAGGGATTATCCCGCTGAAGGATTATCTGAAGAACAGTTGATAGAAGATGTTAAAGCGTTTGAGCCGGACATTTTTTTTATCAGCACAACCTTTCCGACATTTGAAAAAGACGCCTTATTCTTAAAAAAAATAAAATCTTTAAAGCCGGACATCCTGACGATCGCAAAAGGGAGTTGCTTTTTTTCACTCCCGCTCAAAGATTTGAAAAATGAAAATTACGCCTCTCTTGATATCGCAGTTTATGGGGAATCGGAGTTTATTATTGTAGATATTATCGAAAGCCTGCGGGGGGGAATGCCCCTTACAGATGTTTCCGGATTGCTTCTCTACATCGGGAGTCCGGAGGTTCGGCGCACCCCTCAGCCAGCTTTTGAGGAGAATCTCGATCTTCTTCCATTTCCAAAAAGAGAGTTGATAAAGAATGAATTATATACCTGCCCCAATACGGGAAAGCCGATGGCAACGATTGTGGTATCAAGAGGGTGTCCTTTATCGTGTATATTTTGTCTGACTCCGATTATTTCCGGCCAAAAATTAAGAAAGCGTTCGGTCCAGAATGTGCTGGAGGAAGTAAAGGAGTGTGTCCATCATCATGGAATCAGCGATTTTTTTATGAGGGCTGATACATTTACCATGGATAGAGGATACGTAAAGGAATTCTGTCGGCAATTGCTTTCCGAACGTCTTTCTATTTCATGGGTTGCAAACAGTACGACCACAGCGGCGCTCGACCGGGAAATGCTCGGTCTCATGAAAGCGGCCGGCTGCTGGCTTATCGCGTTTGGCATAGAGTCTGGCAATGAAGAGATCCAAAAAAGAATCAAACCCGGAATTCCGGTTGAAAACAGCTTTAAAGCTGTCCGACTCTGCAAGGATCTGGGAATTAAAACCTTCGGATTTTTTATGATAGGACTCCCCCACGATTCAAAATCAACGATGAACGACACTTTTCATCTTATGAAAGAGCTAGACTGCGATTTTATTGAGGTCCATATTGCCCTCCCTTATGACGGGACCCCCTTAAATCGCTTGTCGAAAGAATTGGGGTTGCTTAAAGATTCTGTTCTCGGTCATAATTATTTTTCAATTCCCTATACCAGCGGTACTCTTCATCTGACAAGAAAAGAGATTATTCAGTTCAGAAAAAAAATGCTTGCGCACCATTATTTGCGTCCAACCTACATGTATCGAACGTTAAAGGGCTGCCGCTCCACGCACGAAGCGTTGAATTATCTCAAATATGGGACAAGGCTCCTTTATAATCTGGCTGTAAAATAGGCTGCATGGTCGGTTTTCTTATGATGCAGTGTCTGTACAAACCCGATGCCAAAAAAGAAGAGATAACAGGGGAGAAATAAGTCTCTATGACGAAAAGCGGCGCCAATGTTTCCTTCTGAAAGCGAAAATCCGACGACAAAAATGAAAATCGTCAAAACAATCGGGAAAAAGAACCGTGCGTAGGAGGTTAATGAAAGGCAGACGCCTCTCAGAAGAAAAAAGCAACCAAGCAGCATGAAAAGGCTTTGAGGGTATGCCATCAGTTGGTTTTTTGATTGTATGTCCCATAAAAAGGGGGAAAAGAGGGCATAGGCAAGCCCTTTCAGTAGGATGAAGAGCCACGAAGAGAAAATGGGGCGATCTCCCGAAAAAAGCCCTTCTTGAATGGCATAAGGAGCGCCTGACCTGTCTATTACATGAGGGTACAAAAAGTAACCTGCGCTATCAGATAAGGCTACGTTCAACTGTTTGTCAACGAAAGGGTTCAGATGACGGTTTTTGACCAGAAAAGGGGTAATGGTAAACGCACCGACCAGAAGGGAGATGAAAAGCTTCTGCCGCCCTTCAAATGTTCTAAATAGGGCTACCAGTAGGGACAATAGAAGGAATAGTGAAAAAAAAACGGATTTATGGGCAATGAAATACATCAGAAGTAAGGGAGGAGCCAGATAAAGTAATGGCCACTTCGGTTTTTCAAACAGAAGAAGGCAGATTCCAAGCAATACAACTACCAAGAGCAATAGGTAGGGCTCCTTAAATCCCCCCAACGAGTAATAAAAATAGCTTGGCCAAAATGAGAATAGTACTGAGACGAGTTTTGCTGTTTTTTTCCCAGAGAGCCTTAAACAGATAAAGTAAAAAATAATGGGGGTGAGGGATCCGACCAATATAGCAGTCATTTTTGTATAGATGATGGAAACCGAAAAAAAACAAAATATGAAATAATGAAGAAAGGACAAGATGGTTAAAGGGTTCATGAATCCAAAGCCATAAGGGTCATTATAGTCGGGCAATATGAGGTAGAGTAAATTTACGTTTGTCGTGTTGCTAATGTCATAGAGTTCGAGTCCCTTATAAAAGTAAAGGGCTTCGTCGCTGGAAATAAAACCTTCCGCTCCGCGCTGTTGTGCCTGGTAATAGAGATAACCCGCTATGACGAGGCGGGCAAGGAGCGAGAGAGAAAAAAGCATTATCAGAAATGGGGCATGATTCCCTCCTTTGAGATAAAGAGCGGTAAAGAGAATTAAAAGACAAATAAGAAAGAAAAGATAAAAAGTCATAATTTCAATCTCTTTCCATCATTAAAATTATTTCCAAAGACATCATAAAAATCGATCATGAGCGTGCCTGCGACCGGCAGTGTAATTGTTTCTGGCGCCACATTCCGATATCCGGAAAGCTTTGTGACCGAAAAGATCATTCTACCTTCGGTCTGTCTCGGAGTCTCTACGGCGACATATGTCCCCTTTTTCATCTCGCCGGTGACAAGCCGAACCATTGAGATCAATCCCCAATCTTCGATTGCTTGGGCCCCATAGTAGGTATTTAAATAGTTCTCGCGTTTTCGGAGCCAACTATAATCGATTTGACGCGTAAAGCTTTCTATGTCGATTACAATATTCTTTGCCTGCATGAGCTTTTCTCTTTTTTCTATCAGCGTTTCATAGATAGCGCGGTTGAGCCGGCAAGCCACAACCTGCGTCCAGGCTCCCCCCTGGCATGTGATCATAAAAATGATAAGCAGTGTCAAGAGAACCGGCTTTTGATACCTCTTCATCCGGCTAAAGACCCAGAGAAGAAACGAGCCTATACCGATAGAAGGTAAAACAAGATGCCTTGCCCCCACCCCACCCCAGGAATTAATGAGAATCGGTAAAGCAAAGGAAAAGAATATGATCACTGAAAGCGGAAGGAATCTGGCATCTATTTTTTTGAAAGAGCGATTTTTGATCGCTGCCATAAAGATCGCAATGGCAAGGAAATTCAAGAGAATGATGATCAAAAGCCATGGGCTTTCGATTGTGAAGAATTTGTAAAGACCATATAGGAGATTTCTTGCCATATAGCGCCCCGTGTAATGATGTGCGAGATCAACCAGATTGAAAGGGATCATTGAAAATGAGGGCGAGTGCGTATGAACGGGACTGAGAGCGCCCAAGCCAAAAACATTCGTAAGCTTAAATAAAAGGTAAAAAGCGGATGGAATAATAAAAAGGAGGGAGACTTTGAGCTTTTCCCTCTTGAAGAGAAAAACATAGCTTATGAGGATGATCGGTAAAAAGAAGCCGGGTTCATAGAAAAAGATCGCAAAAGAATATGAGGCGATTGAATACCAGAGGTATTTTCTTTTTTCGGATTGGGTATAATAAACGGTGAAAAGAAAGCTCAGGACATGAAAAATATTGGCAATGTCCATCACGGTGTAAACGGGAATATGGTACATCTCAAGCTTATTCGGAAGCAGACAAAAAATAATGGCGCCAACGACCGCTAAGAAGGAATCGTTCAAGAGCGCCTCTAATAATAGAAAAATAGCGATGAGAAGAGCGGAGCTCAAAATTACCATCAACATGAATCCGATTTGCGGCTCGCCGTAAGAGAGTTTTTCCTGAAGCATCAGGAAAATAAAAGAGAGGGGACGGTCTGGCTGCCTCAAGGCATTGGAGAAGATCTCCTGATATGAGAGTTCATCTGCCTTTACCGATAAGGCGTAATCGTCGTTACCGATCGATGCGCGTTCAAATGGCAGAAAGTGCGCTAAAATATTGAGACAGATCAGAAAAACAAAAACCTTAGTTCTGTTAAACATTTTTTTGAGCGATGACCAGCATAATATCAAATAGATTCATTTTTAAAGCGATTTTTGAAAAGCGGGACTGTGAAAAGCGTTGATACCAGGCCGAGGCAAATGACCATTTGTATGAAGTGATAAACCGAAAGAATAAGTAGTCGAGTGTCAAATGGAGACCGGGATAGCAGATCTCTTTTGCCGTAAAACCCCCTTGTTCCAGTAATTTTCGAATCGTATCTGTGTCGAAGTAGGAAAGATGCTGGGGAATATTATAGAGGTGCCATTTCCGTCCAGAAAGTCTGGCCACAAGGCTTCCGACATCGCCTGTTGTCAGTGCGACGATCCCTCCCGGTTTTACGATATTTCCGATCAATTTGATCGTTTTAACCGGCTGAGCAACATGCTCTATGACATCCCACATTGTGACAACATCAAATTGTGTTGTCAGATGTTTAAGTTCCTCTACCCCCCCTTCATAAACCTCGAATCCCTTTTGTCTTGCCATCTTTGCGGCGTATGCGGATATTTCAGAGCCGGATACATCCCAATATTTTGAGGCTGCTTCGAGAAATGTACCCGTTGCGCACCCCACATCGAGCAGGGAGCCCCCATCGCTGAATTTTCTGATCTGTTTGATTCTCTCAAGAAACGTGGCATGAAAGCTCTTCGATTCATTTTCGTAGTGACTGTACCCATGTTTTTTCCCGGTATCGTTGAAAAAATCCTCTGCGTAATACTCTTTTAAAAATGTGGGGGTAGGATCAAAATTTAAGAAAACAAGGTTGCACGCTTTGCAACGGCAAACTTCGTGTTGATCCTTTACAAAAAGAGGGATCAGTTGCCCGGTGGTATCAGATGAGCCGCAGAGTCTGCAAAAATCGAGTTTTTTAATGGTATTTTCCAAGATAGTAGTTCAATTTTATTTTTATTAAATCACGAAACGATCCAAAGGTATCGACAACGGGAGAGACTTTACTCCCCTCCATATGATACCACCGGACTGGCAATTCAAAGGTTTTATAATTGAAAAGCTTTGCCAGGAAAAGAATCTCTGAATCATAAGACCAGCGTTCAACCGCTGCCCGCTTAAACAAATTTTTCGCAACAGGCGTCCGAAATCCTTTGAAGCCGCAGGTAATATCTGTAAACCGGAGCCCCAGGAAAAAATTTGTCATCATCGTGAAGCCCTTGCCTAAAATTCTTCTTGGAATTCTTTGTTTGACCATCGTTTGTGTCAGCAGATGTTTTTTGGTTCCGACAACAATGTCGTATGAGTCGAGTAAGGCGAGGCATCTTTCGATTTCATCCAAATGAATTGAAAAATCGGCATCCATGACGATTACTTTGTCCCCTCCTGCCTGCAGGATCCCTTGTTTTACAGCGCAGCCCTTTCCCCGGTTGGGTTGATAACTTACGATTTTAACAGACGGCTGGAGCAGATTTTTTTTAAATTCTTCCAGAATATTCAATGTTTGGTCGGTCGATCCGTCATTGACAAAGACGATCTCAGCGCGCTCCGGGAGTTTTTTTTGAATATGTGTCTGAAACGAGGAGAGATTTGGTTTAAGGCGCTTTGCCTCATTGAAACAGGGGATGACAATACTCAATTCATCTCTTTCAAGAGGGGCCATACTCATTAAACGGCTATCTTAAAGAGAAACGCATGGCAAGATTAAATTAGACTTGCATGATATCCAAAGAGCCTTCTATGTTGGAAGGGATCCTTCTTTGTTCGCGTGATTTCTCAAGGGGCTGATCGGTTGGGGAAAGGGGGGGGAAAGAGGGGGAGAAAGGGGAGGGCGCAAACCGTGATCCGGCATACCGAGTTCCTGAAAGCCGATCGTATATTTTGAATTCTTCGTTACGCGGAAGGGAAAAAAGTTCATGACGTTCGCAGCCGATATATCATGATGCCGGGCATATTTTAGCTCGATGACGGTGTCATAGCATTTAGCCCAATGAAACATTTGTTGGGATAATTTAAATATTCTTGCGGTTATTAATTCTGAATCAACCGTCAAACGAAATTGTCTATCAAAAGATTGATAATATTTTCGTTTGTAGCGATTGACCAAAACTGGCATGAGAAGTTCCATGAGATTTTTTGTTGTCAGGCCGATTTCGGATTCTAGAATAGTCTCTTTTAGAATGTCAGCCATCTTATCATCTTTAAGGAAAGAAAAGGGCTTCAAATCATATTGTTTCTTAACTGTCAGAGAATTCTTTTTTATTTTGAGTTCCAATACGGGTTTTGAAATATCACCCCACAATTGGCCATACCAACGAACCCGGATCTTTTGGCGATAGGGATGCCCCTCAATGGAATCTCGATAACACTCACTGTCATGGGTGTCAAAATAGATATTGTTAATATATCGTTCATGATAGATTTCAGAAAATGCCAGTGGATGTAGTCGGATCAGTAATTCTATTTGGGGACGTGTTAACTCTTTTGTAACAAATTTATTCTCGTATCGTATGTCACTCATTTGCGTACAATAATTTCTTTATGTTGCTCTGTTTTTCATTTAGGGGAATCTCTTTGCCATTCAATGTCAGAGAGGAATCATTCTCAACGAGATGGTTTCGCACAACATTGTTTATTGTAAGTTTGTTACACTCCATCGATGCTGGCCCAAATTCAGGTTTTTTGCGGAAGACAGCTATGCCAATCTCACTGTTTTTAATAGAACTATCAAATAGAGAGACTCGGCTTAAATCCTTGCTCGCTATCCCTATTTTTGAGCTTTCTATTTCAATATGTCTGGCTTGAACAAGGCTATTTTCACCCGCACTGATCCCTTTATCCCGGATATGCGACATAAAAAGCCGATCTAATTCGATCACACTTCCAGAAAAATCGAGGGCATCCCCACCGATGTTTGTAAACATTGTATCTATAATTTCCCCTTTAGTGAAATCCCCATCCACTGCGTCGCTCAAGATATTGCTAAATAGGGATGAATGGATTTTAAATTCCGAGCGAAAGATATTCAGGTAATCATCCCCCTTTTTATTATTCAGAAATTTTGTGTGATAAATTTCAACCGGGGATTCGTAAAACGTAATGGCCCCGGTTAAGATCCAATTCTTTTCAGAGGGAGCATTTAAACCATGAAAGACGAGATGTTTTAGTATCGATTTTTCACGGGCTTTTAAAACCACAAGCCCCTCACCTGTAAAATCAGATGAATGAATCGAAATCGGTTCTTGAACAGAACCCAAAAAATAGAGGGGTGAATAAGAAATAATTTTTGCTCTCTTCCTTAAGTCAATTTTTGTTCCGGGAAAGCAATAAACGGTATATCCAGGCGGTATAATAAGGGGATGATTGAGGTTCCAAGATCCCTGTCGAATCAGGATTTCCTTTTTGGAATCATTCATCGTCATAAAAGGGACCGTATGGCTGTTGGGGTCTTGACGAAGTAGATCGCTGCTCACATCAACAAGAGCTTCTTGCCGTTGGGGCGAGATCGGCGCAATTTTCTCTTCTTTTCCACCCAACATTTTGTATGCCAGTTTAAAGTGATCGATGTTTTTATCTAAAGTCGCTTTTGGATGCTCTTGGGGATAGAACGTGAAGTTATGAAATTCGAGAGGTTGCGCTTCTTTTTTTGGATCTAAAATGATTCTTGTTTTTGGTGTGAGTTTTAAGGAGCCTTTATAGAGGAGATGGGATATTTCGACCGGCAGGGCTTGAATATTGGCGACCTCTAAAATGAGATGGTTATCATCAATTCCTCTCTCATATGCCAAAAGCCCGTTCAAGGGGTTCAGTAATTGTTTGATAAACGCTTGATTTGCATAGAGGTACTTCGTTGTATAGTGGAAATAGGGGAAATCTTTATAGAGGATGGAAAGTTTTTTCTGTAACTCTGCATTCAAATCCTTAAGAAGACGATCTAAGTATTCCTTTTCAGAAATTCGATATAGTTCTGATAAATATTTTTCCAACAAAATCGGATTGCTAAAAATGCGACGATGATGCTCTTTTGAAATATAACTATCACGATTTTCCAAATAGTGAATGGTTTGAATATAAAAACCCCTCCCCTTATCGAAAGCAATCGGTTCTAGCTTGGAAGTGATTGGGTTGTAATAAAATCGTAGATTTGGCCACCCCAATGCATGTGATCCATCCATAAGATCGCTGATGGCATAAAAAGTAGCCAGTTTATCTACGTCGATCAATTTGTGAACTGCAAGAGCGCCATTTCGAAATTCATTTAAGAGGGCTTTAGCCTGAATCATTTCTGAGGCGGGGGTATTTTTCTTATCATAATCTAAAATGGGCGCCGACATAATATATTCATCAAAAAGTCTATTGGCGGCGTCAGGGATGCGGTTCGAACTGTAGCGAGCTCCAAAATAAGTATCAAAAAAAAGATTTTCATCGAAACGTACAATAGCGCCTGTACGTCGGGCATTGCTCTCAATCGTCAATTTATCAAAATGTTCTTCTAGTGCATAAATGCCCAGTGTTTTTCCATTTAAAATAACTTTAACAAAATCATATCTCAATGCTGCGATGCCCTCCCTCTTTAGGGCCTCATGATAGATCCATTCATAGATATAATTTCGTGTCTTTGGGTGTTGGAGAGAAATTTTTTTCATTCCTCTCCATGTTTCGTTTCCTTTGATCTTTACACGAAATGACCACCGATCTCCTTGCCAATGATCTGACAGATCCCCTTTGAGTCGCAGTTCTATATTGTAGGTCTTATCGTTGTAACGGAGTTTGGCATTTACAAAGTCATCGTCTTTGCTGTCAAGTTGGCCTGTCTTTAACGCAATATCCCGTTTTTTTTCCAATTTTTGATAATTTACAAAACTGATATCAATATAAATCGTTTTAACATCTGCAAATAACCCCCTTAGAAAATTAAGGGGGACCTTTATATTTTCCAAAAAGAGGGGTTTTAACACATCACTTGTTGATCCCAGTTTTGTTGAAAATACCCCCAAGATATAAGAGACTAGAAACCCACCCACAACAAAGACAAGGATGAGAAACCGTCGAATCTTTTGTATGTATTTCCAGCCAGAGAAGATAGTCTTGCGCCAGAATAGATAATCAGGGGGCTCATTTTTGAGGAGCATTTTTAGAAAATACCTTTGTTATCTAAAAAGGTGAATCTAAGGGAGGTGTCCAACGTCTGAAGGGATTTTTTGGTTTCTTCAATTTTTTGAGGATCATTAAACTCAACGAGGAACGAGGCATCGATTGTGCGATTGTTCTCATCGAAACGTTTTAAATTGACGGTTGTGCAGTGTTTTTTGAGGATGAAGATGATTTGACTGAGTGTGACATCTGTTTGAGAGGGGCTCGAAACGGTTAAGAAGAGATTCTGAGAATCAAATGACTGTGAATAGAGATTTTTTATATAAATGACGGCAACAATAAAAAGAAAAGCAACAAGGGTGATCGTTCTTTGGCCAGCTCCCAATCCAAGTCCAATAGCTATGGCCAAAAAAAGATAAGAAAGCTCTTCGGGTTCCTTGATTGCCGCACGGAATCTCACAATAGAAAGGGCTCCAACCAGACCGAGCGATAGAGCCAAGGATGATTTAACGATCATAATGACCACAAGTGTTGTCAGCGTGATCAGCACAAAATTGCTTGCAAAGAATCTCCTGTTAGAGAGCGAACGACCATATTTGGTATAGATGATGGCCAATGTATAGGCCAATATCGCAGCAAGGGACAGATTAATCAAGAAATCAGGAAGTGAAAGGGCGCTGGATCCTGCAGCTTCTGATTGAATGAGAGAGTCAATTTTTGGATTCATTTCTATTAAATGCAGAGAAATCCTATTTTAAAAGATACTGGGAGTCAATGCTAACTTATTTTATGGGCCTAGATGGGAGCGTCCGCTATCTGTCCACCCGTTCCCAGCGGTAGGGGACACTATCGCCGTATGGGGGATAGCGTTTCATCTCTTTCGGGTCGTGTGGAAAGTTTGCGCAGTTTGCGACAATGGCAGTCTCCCTCCCGATGACCTTGTAGCCATTGATCACTCCAGGCGGGATCCGGGTGAGCTGATAATTGTTTTCACCGGTAAAAATTTCCATGAGAGTTTTGTATGTTTTGGAATCGGCCCTGTTGTCATAGAGCACAAGTTTAATCATCCCTTTTATCACGGCATAAAATTGGGTCTGATAGGTATGTTCGTGCCATCCCTTGATGACGCCCGGATAGGCGGTCGAAAAATATATTTCCCCAAACTTTTCGAAATGGGGGTCGTTTGCGCGAAGCATGTGCAGGATGCTCCCCCTCTCATCGCAAATCCTTTTAAGCGGAACAATCAGGACGTCTTGAATCATGGTTTTATCCAGAAATAATCTGAATCCAGTTTCTTATCCCGGATGAGGGATTGAATTTTTTTTGTCCGAAAATATCGATCCGATTTAAAAGTGTTCATTGTGAGATCATATTTTTGATAGGCATCAATCAACTCCCTAATCCCCTGTTTCAGATTCCATTGTGGCTCAAATTCGCTGAACGATTGACGAATTTTTGTGAAATCAACCCGGTATGTCCGCTCATCCTTCTCATTTTCATTGAGAATTTTTAAGCGGGTTCCAGGCAGCTCTCTCTGGATTTGAACAGCAATGTCTTTAATTTGATAATTTTCATTGTTGAATCCCACATTAAATGTCTGATTGTCAATTTTTTCGATGGGCGCCTTTAGCACCGTTAAAAACGCCCTGCAAAAATCTGCAATATGAATCAGCGGTCTCCAGGGGGTGCCATCGCTTTTGACGACAATTTCTCCGGTCAAAAGCGCCATTGCGACAAGTTGGTTCACAACCAGATCGAGCCGAAGTCTTGGGGAAACGCCATAGACGGTGGCGTTTCGAAGGAGCGTCGGATGAAAATCGCAAGTGGCAAGCTGGCTTAAAGCGCCTTCCGCGGCGACCTTGCTCTTTGCGTAAGCGGTCTGGGGATTGAGGGCGTCGTTTTCTGTCAAAAAATCGCCGCGCGATGCAATTCCATATAAACTGCAGGAGGAGGCAAAAATGAATCTTTTAATTTTTAGTTCCCTGCAATAAGAGGCAAGTCTCAGCGTTGCTTTATAATTGATCTCATTTGTCAATGCCTCATTCATTTCTCCAAGCGGATCATTTGACAGGGCTGACAGATGGATAACAGCTTGGACTCCATCAAGATCTTTTGCGTCGATATGACGAATATCTTTCTTGATCTGCCTGTCTGGCTTCGATTGAGCATCGGTCTTAAAAAAAACGGATTCCTGAAAAAAACCGGTATCGAGTCCAATGACTTCATACGATGCCTTTTTCAGGATTTTTGTCATGACGGTTCCAATATATCCGAGATTGCCGGTTAAGAGGATCATCCCTTTCTCCCTCCTGCATTTTTAAAAAGTGTTACAAATTTGGGTGCCTGAACTTTGAGTGAATAGAATTGCTCAACCGTTTTTCTTCCTGCCTCGGCCATCCGATTTCTCAGATCGGGCGAAGAGAGTAAAAGGGAGAGTTTTTCTATCCATTCTTCCTTACGCTTTACGAGAAAACCGTTGTGGCCGTTCCGGATGATTTCCCTGTTTCTACCGATATCGGAAGCGACGCAAACGGCATGCGCGGACATATACTGAACCGGCTTAAATCCGGTTTTTCCTTTCACCCATTCGTTGTCAGGAAGGGGATAGACGCCGATATCGAGACTTTGAAATTCCCCGATTTCATCTTCCAGTCTCCATTCAGGTTGATCGAGATCGACGTTCAAGAGCGCTATTTTCTTTGGCGCGCCGACAATTTTTAAAACAAAATCGTGGTTTTTAGAAAGCGTCGGAAAGAGATCCAAAATTTCTTCAAGATATGGAAATGTCGTGTGGCTCCCAATCCATCCAATAACCGGCTTTTGACGCGGCCTGCTCTCTCTTTTTTGATAGAGAGAGGTATCAACAGAGGTGGGAATAATCGTTATATTTTGGGGATCCTGAAATCCTGAGGCGTAATTTTTTAAATAGTCATTACAGACAATGGTGTGAGAACTCATCGACGCAAGCCTCGCGATTTTCCTGTCGGATTTAAAGATTTTTCGAATGAAAGAAACCGATCCCTCTTTCTTCATAAAAATCGCGTCATCGAGGTCGTAAATCAGCGGCTTCTTTAGAAATCTTGCGAGACGCTCAAGGAGAAGAATGGGGAAAGGGGAAGATTCAAGATGAACGCAAATGATGTCGTACCTTGGAAGATTGATGAGATCGAGGAGCCTTCTTGCAATCGCCCCCCCAAGGTAGAATATCTTCTTTGCCAAATACCCTTTTTTGTAAACGATCTTATAGAATCGCGAAGAAATAAATGAGCTGACTTTATAATCTATATTCTCTTTTTTGAGATAGGGTAGAAATTGATGAATCCGGTATCTGTAGCTTGCGCCTTCAATTGGATATGGAACGAGAAAAAGAACCCGCATAACAAAACTATTTGTTCATGGTTAATGAATTACGGTCATCTGTCAAGTATCTGAATGTTCTTACGCAGGCCTCGAGATGATGAACCGAGTTGGAATAAAATCGATTTTTGAAGCACTTCAGGCGATAGAGCGGTTCCCTAAGATTGCACCATTGATGTTTGTAAAATCGCTGATAGCCATACCAGTTATAGTAGCTATCGCCATGTTCATCGATCTCCCGAATGATCTCTTCAATTAATAAATATCCGGGTCTCAGATGTTTAAAGCGATAATTAAAGGCGGTCAGCGCCCAGTGAAATCCCTTTCCAAAGCGATAGGCAAAACTTACGGCCAATATTTCATTCCCGGCTTTCAAAATATGGGCATCCAATCTCTGATTTTTTTCCATGATTTTCAAAAAATCTTTAAAAAAACTTACATATCTTGAATCGAGAAAAGCGCTTTTCTTCCCCCTGTTGTGAAAAGATTCTTGTGATAGGCGGACATATACTTCGAAATATTTCTCTATCTCTTTTTCACCGGAGATTCGGATCAGAATAGGGGCCCCTAATTCCCTTGTCGCGCGTCTTCTTCGTGATCGTAAATCGCGTTTCAGTTTTCCTGGAATTGTGCTCAAATACGCCTCTCTCCCCTGTTCCAAACCGATCGCCCAGTTGTCATGGTCGTGAATTGCCCGAACTACCATCTGGTTATCATCAAACGTTTTTAAATTGTAAGACATTAAGGGATGAGAGTGGCGAACATCTTTTAAATAGAGCAGATCGACATCGCCTCGAAGTCCAATCGTTTTAAAGAATAGAGATGGCGAAACCGATTTGGAAAGGCACGGTTCCGTGTAGTTTGCGGCCCCATCTCCAATGTAAGCCAGTGTGCGAAGAAACCCATATCGAAAAGAGCGTTTCCCCATGTAGAGAGGGATCCCCCCCTGAATCCGGTTGTCTTCAGAAAAAATGAGAAACCGAAATGACAGGCCTGTCTGGTAATATTTCCAGCACGTCAAAATAAAATCCGACAACAAAAATGGATTATAGACATTCTCTTGAATTAAAAATTTATCCCACGACGATGCAATCTCTTCAAATTGTCTGGGATTCTCTAACCAGATAGATTCCATTCTTTTTTCTCAGCTTTCTAATAAGCAGCGCCATAATCACAATAATAATGAATGTGCGCAAATGCTTTTTACCGCTCATCTGCCCCTTCTTAATGCTTTCCCTTTGGCACAATTTTCGATATACCGATTAAGAAAAATGTCTTTGGTCAAAAAGAGAATGCTTGTGACTGGAAGTGCGGGGATGGTCGGCGCCTATGCTTCCGCTCTCTTCGCTGACTATGAGCTTTATTTAACGGATCTCTACTTTGAAGATTGGGAAACTTCCAAACTGGATGTGACAAACAAAGAAGAGACGCTCTCCACCGTTAAAAAAATAGATCCCGACGTTGTGCTTCATCTTGCCGCGGCAACAGATGTCGACCGGTGCGAAAGGGATCCTTTTTATGCCTACCTCTCAAATGTGGTTGGAACCCAGCATGTTGCCGAAGCATGCAGGGAAAACGATTCTATGATGGTCTATATCAGCACCGGGGCGGTGTTTGACGGCGCCCGCAGGGAGCCCTATACGGAAAATGATCTTGCCAATCCGTCAACCGTTTATGGTCTTTCGAAATGGCTTGGAGAAAAAATGACCTCATTCATTCTACGGAAATATTTGATTATCCGGGCCGGCTGGATGTTTGGCGGCGGGGTGAAAGACAAGAAGTTTGTTGGAAAAGTCGCGCAGATGATATTAAAGGGAGAGAAGAGATTGAAGGTGGTCGATGATAAATTTGGGAGTCCGACCTATGCGAAAGATTTGTTAAAAACGGTCAAATCACTATTGGATCAAGAGAGTTTTGGGATCTTTCACGCGGTGAATGGAGGGGGATGTTCGAGATACGATATTGCAAATGAAATCAGGGCTATTTTGGAAGCGAATGATGTGACGATTGAGCCGGTTAAATCGGACGCATTTAAACTCGATGCCCCCAGAGGGTTCTCTGAACAGCTATTGAATTGCAGACTGGCAGATGTGGCGGGTGTTTCGATGAGGGGATGGCAGGAGGCGCTAAAAGAGTATCTCAGTCTGGAATGGATGTGAAGTATAAAGGGTTTAAAATCTTTTTGGTTATTTTTGTTTCTCTGCTGTTTCTTTTGATCCTCAATTTCAAGGTAACCACGAAACAGGGGATCAATACCGTTGTCACAAAGAGGAAAACCCCGCTTTATTTGAAAGGGATATCATTTCTTGCCCGTCATTATGAGACCCAATATCTCGCAGAATCGATCACTGCATCTCAAAATTCTGATCAAAGAAAAATCGAAGCCATTTTTGAATGGACTCTGAAAAATGTCAGGCATCAGCCGGGCAATTTACCGGTGATAGATGATCATCCGTGGCATATCATTGTCCGGGGATATGGGGCGTCTGATCAGATCAACGATGTTTTTTCTTTGTTGTGCGTCTACAATGGCTTTAAATCGTATTATCAATTACTCAAAGACCGTGAGCAACGAAGACATCCGATCTCTTTTGTGTTTGTGGAAGGACGGTGGGTGCTCTTTGATGTTTGCCATGAAACGTATTTTCTCAATGAGCAGTCGCGCTGGGCATCGCTATCGGAATTGCGTGTTGGCCGGTTTCGGGTCGTTTCCGGGCATCCCAGCGATATAGATAAATCGGAATATTCCTATATGTTCCGGTTTGTGGAATTCGATGCGTCGGGATTAAAACGAAATTATATGCAGATGCCGGTGGAAAGAATCTGGATCGGCATGAAATTGTTGTTTACTAAAAGTTGATTTTCATCATGGGCGACAAAACATTTACAGTGATTCTTGCCACCTTTAACCGGCGGGATCTTTTGCCAAGAGCGATTCAGAGTGTTTTACATCAGTCTTATGAAGATTTTGAGCTTTTGGTGATTGACAACGGATCAACGGATGACACACGGTCTATTGTGGAACGGATAAAAGATGAAAGATTGAGCTACCTTCTAAACTCCCCGCCGACCCGATCGTGCGACGCGCCCAGAAATTTGGGGATCGCGGCGGCAAATGGCAATTATATCTGCTTTCTCGATGATGACGATATCTGGTATCCCCAAAAATTGGAAAAAGTGAAGCGGGTGTTTGATCAATATCCCGATGTTGGCGTCGTTTGCCATTACGAAAATCAGCGTAACAACGGCAGGATAGATCGTGTTTTGAAACATGGGCCGTTTCGCCCCCATTTTTATGAATACCTGCTTTATGAAAGGAATTGTCTCTCCCCATCTGCGATGGTGATCAGGAAAGAAATTCTTGTGAGGCTTGGCGGCTTTGACTTGCGGCCAGAGATTGAACTCGCTTCTGATTATGAATGCTGGCTTCGGATGGCAGAAAAGGGAATAAAAATTCATTTTATCCCAGAGCCTTTGGGTGAGTTTTCACTGACCGGCTACAATGGGTATAGCGTAAATGCCGATTTTCACCTTCGGGTCGCTTATTTTGTGAGAGAACAGATATTGCGGCATGAAAAAAAGCCCTATTTCCGAATCTCAAAAAGGGGAGCGAAGAGATTGGCCGGGCTCTATCTGACCGCAGCTTTGGACCTCTTTAAGGCAAGGTGTTACCGGGCTTCCCTCAAGACGATTCTTCGCATTGTCGGTTTAATTTCTTTTAGACCCCAGCTTACGATCGAATTCTTTTTAAAACTGGGGAAACTGGGCCAAAAAGTTGTCCAGAGGGTTTCCATATAATGATCAGCTACCGATGGATAGATCGGATTGAAGATTTTCATGAAATAGCGAATGAGTGGGACAGCCTTCTTCTTTCTAAAAGGGCTAAAAGGGCTAAAGTGGCCGAAGAGGATAATTTTTTCCTCCTTTCCGATTTTATATTAACCTGGTGGAAATACTATCAGAGTGGGCGACGGCTCAGCATATTGGCCTTTTATGAAAAACAAAAATTAATCGGTGGAATTCCCCTGTGCATTAAAAGAGAGGGGATAAAGTGCGGGGGGCTTCGATTTATGACCCATCTTGGAGAGGTTGCGGCCAATTATACAGAGCCCTTTTTTTGCGCCCCAAAAGACATTTTTTTTTCTGTCTTTGAAAAGGCGCTTCAGGCGAGAGGGGATTGGGATATTCTTTTTTTGACCGATCTCAGGCATCGGCATTTTTGTGTTTCCGGTTTTCAGACAAGAGCCTATCCCTTTATTTTTCCATACCATGAGGCTGAACAGGGAATGAATTGGTCGATCGATATCTCTTGCGGTTTCGAAAAATATCTTCAGTCGCTCAGCGGGAGATTTAAGAAAGATCTGCGATTAAGACGGAGACGCCTTTTGGAACAGCGGGGGGAGATTCGGCTGGTCGAGATATCTGGAAGGGGAGATATTGAAAAACATTTTGATATGTATGCCGATTTTTCAAAGACGAGTTTTGATGGCCGCGGGGGGGAGAGCAATTTTACAGATCCGTTATACCGCGCCTTTTTCAGGGAATTTCTGGTTTTAATGGATGAAAAAAAGAGACTGAGCTGCCATGCCCTTTTGGCAGGGGATCAGGTTTTGGCGATAGCCTTTGGCTATCGGTTACGGAACGAATTGAACCTCGTGCTCACAAGCTTTAATCTGCATCTTAAAGAATACCGACCCGGTTATCTCCTCATTGAAGAGATGATTAAAAAAGTCGATGCCACTCAGGAGACCTCTTTCAATATGTTTGGCGGCGAACGGTTTTATAAGCGGCAATGGGGTAATCGCGTTGAACCGCTTTATCAGATAAAAATTTATAGAAACCGCGGGATTCAGTATATAGATGAAGGCCTCCAGTGGGGAAAAAAAGTAAAAAATGCAATATTAAAGAAGTCTCAAGAGAGATGGGTATAAGTATGCCGAAATCTCTGATAATAGGTGTAGCAACTTAAGATTGCGACAATAGAGATTCCAACCGATGCCAGAAATGTTGTTGAAATCGGAACGAGATAATTTGAGCCAGCTGAAAAAAGTGGGCTGAGTATCGACGTTACCCCGATCCAGACAATCCGTTCCGATCGCTGCATGATGCCAATTCTTCCAGCCACATCCATTCCTTCCGAGCGCGCTTTTGAATAGCTCACCATCAAAGAGCCTGTGAAGGCGACAAAAACGACATAAAAAAAGAGGGTATTTGCGTAAAAATTAAAAAGCCCCAAAAACCAAAGGCACTCGCTCAGCCGATCAAGGTTGGAGTCTAAAAATTCTCCCCGCTGGCTTGTCATTCTCAATCTTCGCGCCACCCGTCCATCGAGCATGTCACAAAAGCCGCTGATGACAACAGACCATCCTGCCAGAACAAACCCGCCGAAACTATAGAAAATGCAGGCGAGCAGCGCAAAAAAGAGACCCGCCCAACTGATGTGGATCGGGGCTACTTTTCTTTTGACGAGAAACTCTTCGATTGGAGATACAAGCTGAACCCCCCATTCCCTGCTTGTCCGGTTGAGCATAAAGGAATCGGGGATATTGGCGAGCTCGGAATCGCGCCTGTGTTTTTCTTTCTGAAAGAAGAGAAAATAGAGAAAGTGTCCGCCAAAACCGATTGTAATAACAGCATAAACCCAGAACAGAATGTTCAAATTCCAGCCTGCAAACATTGAAAAAAGTCTACCGCTTGAGGACGGGAAAAATCAAGAGGGAAAATTCCTCATTAGAACCCCACGGAAGACTGCCATGATATCGAAATCCACTATGATTTTGCAGTACTCAATAATATCACATTACGCTATATTAAAAGCATGAGGGATCTTTTTAAGAAGTTACTTACTCTCTCTTGTTTTTTAATCCTCATTTTTCTCGCCTACTATTTCATAGAACGTCCCGCTTCAGAGCGCTATTTCCTAACCATTAACGGATCAACTCTGGAAGTAGAAATTGCCGATAATCCTTATTTGCGGCAGCAAGGACTGATGGGGAGACAGCTATTATCTGAAAATCGCGGGGTTCTTTTTATTTTCCCGATGGAGGTGATCCAAAAATTCTGGATGAAAAATACAATCATTCCCCTTTCAATCGCTTTCATCCGAAACGATGGGAATATTTCACAGATTCTTCAGATGAAACCAGACTTGTGGAACGGCATTCTTCCAGAATATCGCTCGAATGAAAAGGTACGATTCGCGCTGGAGGTCAATCAGGGATGGTTCGAAACGCGGGGAATTAAGTCCGGTCACAAGATTCATTTTTCACGTGCTATTCAGAAACGACTTTTGGTTTCTGAATAGCTCCCATCGGTATTCTTCTGCATCGCCCGATCCCTTCAATTAAAATCCACTCAAGTTTGGAACCGACCCTTTTTTTATCGTTCTTCATGAATGAAAAGGCCTGTTTTGGAATGGCTTGCCTGTAAAAATCATATCTCTTGAGGAGATTGTAGATCTTTTGGGCTGTCTTTGGAGAGCAGAGTTTTCTCTGAACTGAGAGATCTGCTGCAAAGTAGAGCCCCTGAGCGACGGCTTCCCCGTGCGAAAGTTTTTTATAAGCGTTTGATGCCTCGAGCGCGTGCGCCATCGTATGTCCCAGATTTAATAATTTTCGATCTCCATGATCTTTTTCGTCTTTTTCAATGAATTCCTTTTTTATTTTCAGACATTCGAGAATCAATGTTTGAAGAGACTCAGGGGATCTCTGGAAATCGCCGATCTGATACCGATGCAGTAGAGACCAGAGTTTCCCGCCATCGAGTATCGCGTATTTAATGATCTCGGCAAAACCCGATCGCCATTCACGCTGAGGGAGTGTTTCCAATAAAGAAGTATCTGTAAAAACCGCTTTTGGCTGGTGAAATGAACCGATCAGATTTTTCCCAATGGGCAAATTGACACCACATTTTCCGCCAATCGAACTGTCTATGGAGGATAATAATGTCGTTGGAATAACTATATGTGGGAGACCGCGCATATAAATGGAAGCGGCAAAGCCAGCTAAATCGCCGATCATCCCTCCGCCGACTGCAACAAGGATGGTTTTGCGATCGGCGCCAAATTTAAGGAGTTTTGAGATCAGGGTATTGACACTCTTTAAAGTTTTATGCCTCTCAGCGTCTGAAACGACGATTTTTGAAATAGTCCATTCTTTTTGAAAGCTATTTTTAATCTTCTCCCAGAAGAGTTTGTGAACATTGGGGGATGTGACAAAAATGAGATTCCTTTGAGGGGTGATATCTTTCAAGAGGCGGTCGATATTTGAGAGAACAGAGTGGTGACCAAGAAAGAGGGGGTATCTTTGGTGAGGGGCGCCCCCCGCAGGCGTGTCAATCAGAAGTTTTTTCATATCTCTTTTTTAGAAAGTTTCAATTTAAGATAGTTGTCAAAGTTGCGTTTTACTTCTTTAAAAGAATCCCCCCCGAATTTTTCCAAAAAGGCTTTTGCAATTTCAATGGCGACGACATTTCTTGCGATGATGGCAGCCGGAGCGACAGCGCAGCTATCCGTTCGCTGTGAAAATGCACGGGCATTTTCCAGCGTGAATATATTGACGGTTCTCAATGGTTTTTTTGACAAAGTAGAGAGGGGTTTCATCGCCGCGCGAATAATAATTTCTTCTCCCGTTGTCATCCCTCCTTCCAATCCGCCGCTTCGATTGGTTTTTCTGTAAAAGCCAAAACTCTTTTTATTTTTGCCGTCATAGAAAATTTCATCGTGGCATTGAGATCCGGTCAGCGCTGCCGATTTAAAACCATGACCGATTTCGACCCCTTTAATGGCAGGGATCGACATGATAGCCTGCGCGATGCGTCCGTCGAGCCTCAAGTCCCATTGACCATAGCTTCCGAGGCCAACGGGGATTCCCTGCCCCCGGACTTCAAAGATTCCGCCGACCGTTTCCCCCTTTTTCTGACAGGCCTGGATGTGACGGGTCATTTTATTTTTTGCGCGAACAGAACCGATCTCTGTGACGAAAGATAAAAAAGAGATGTCAAAATTTTTTAAAAAATTTTGACAAACGGCGCCTACCGCTGTTCGGATTGCCGTTTCCCGGGCGCTCGCCCGCTCGAGCGTGTTTCGAATGTCATCATGTTGAAATTTAAGAGTTCCCACAAGGTCTGCATGGCCCGGGCGGGGAGTTTCGAGACGGGGGGGATGGCTGTGAATTGTAAAATCTTTATTTTTAATCAGAAGGGCAATCGGCGATCCAATGGTTTTCCCATTTCTTATGCCAGAAAGGATCTGGATCGTATCTGTTTCAATTTTCATTCGACCGCTTCGGCCATAGCCTTTCTGTCGAAGGGAGAGTTCAGTCTGGATTTTTTCTCTGTTGAGAAAAAATCCGGATGGCAGGCCTTCCACAATCGCGAGCAATGCCTCTCCATGCGATTCCCCTGAAGTTAAAAAACGAAGTGTCATAAGCAATTTTATCTATTTTGTGTCGAGTGAAGCGATAAAGCTTTTGGCTCGATCGAGGACACTCGGAATGTCGCTCATAATAATCGTGTTTGATGACCTGTCAACCGAGATCGAGCCGCGATCTGAAAGAAGTGGATAAAGATGCTGTTTGAGTTCCGAGGCCTTTCGGTATCTGACCGGGAGAAAGAGAATCCTGACAGGCGTAAGACGATCTTTGGCGAGCAGCGCCGCGCGCGCTTTTTCTTTTTCCTTTCGCAAACCATCCAGGCTTGCAATACGAAGAATATTCCCCTGTTTTACAAATCCCAATTGATGGGCTTCCAGTATCGCAATCAATGCTTCATCCCATGGGACGCGAAGCAGCCTTAAATTCAGGGATGCTTTGATCCCTTTTCCGATAATAATGTTATAGTCGCTTGCCTCCGAGAGCATTTGAAGGAGATCTTCAATGGGAGTATCTTTTGCATGCAATGAAAGTTCTTTTCCCTGAAGTCGCGAGGGAGACGTAAGATAGCGACCGAAGTCGGTAACTTCATCTGCCGTCACCCCTTCCAAAAATCTGGGGGGTTTCTTTTTTTCAAATTCCACATAAATCTCATTTGCCTTTTGGACTACCGTCGGAGATACCGTGTCATTAAACTGAATAGAAACTTTCGCGCTCTTATACGGAGCGTCTGTTGTTGCCGCTGTAACTTTTGACAGATAGCTCTCTTCCTCGTTAATATCCAAAGGGGCTATCTCCTCCCCCAGTTCCGTTTCTTTGAATTCTAAAATGATCTCGCGATCGAAAATTGTTTTTTCAAACGATACCGGAAGAGAACTGAAGAGAGTGAGTTTTTCTCTGTTTTTCTCCTGGCTCCGACTGATTTTTTCAAGTTTCCCCCCTTTTACCCCCTCTTCTGTTCCCCATTCTGTTCCCAAAACAGGTTCGAGAGCCGGGGTTTCTGCCTGACTCTCTGGTATGGACTCTTCAGGCCTTTTTCCAAGTTCTTTTATGTCCTCTTCGGAGACAATCTTGTCTTTTTCTTCTGTTCGTGCAAGTTCAGCCAGATCCTTTTCGATCTCATTCGGAGATGTGGCGGCGGAGGGCGGCGCTGTCCGTTCTTTAGGTTTTTCTGGGATTTCTTCCGGGGTTTCTTCCTGAACAGGGCGGATATCAAGTCTTAAACCATATTCGGTCTGCCTTGCCGTAAAATCAGCATCTTGTTTGAGGTTTAGGAAAAGCTGTCCATAAGTTTTGCCTTCAATGGGCGTATTTTTGGCTGAGAATGATTTGATAGCCTTGCTCTTGAATCGCTTTGGGAAACTAACTTGAGATGTATCCACAGCATCAGCTGTCACAAGGATGGCGTCATCTGTTTTTGTGACCGCGTAATTTTGAAGGGGGTGTGTGGTAAAAACACCGACATATTCAAGTCCCCCTTTTTCAAGATGTTTTACTTCATCAATATAGATGCGGTTAGGATCTCTGGGCTGTTTTCCTGAACAACCGGAAGCCAAAATGGCGCCCATCAGGCAACTCAGGCAACCGATCACAACAACAGCTTTTTTTGTCATGGTCAGTGTCCCCGTATGGTAAATACCTTTTTCCCGAAGTCCCCTTGAATGATAACTATTTTATCATCAATCTTTGTAATTTTGCCACCATTTTTGCCAACCGAAGTCCCAACTTTAGCGATGAAACTTTTTCCGTCATTGGCTTGAAAAAGGGCAATGTTTGCGTCTATTCCCCAAATAACCGCCTTCAATTCGAGTTCATTAAACGGATAATCGGTCAGGCTTTCTTTTTTCGGGGGTTTTTCTATCGGAAGAGGGAGCGGTGTAAAGGGATTTTTTGCCCCATGGCAGACAGGCGCAGTCAATAGCAACAGACACAATGAAATCACTATTTTCATGGTTTGTCTCCAGTTCTTCGAAATGTTGTCATCTTTGCCGCGGTTGAAATAACAAATACCTCTCCCCGTTTTTGGGGAGAGGTCATTTCAATGTTTGAGAGGAGGATTCTTCTTTGGAGTTGAGATAAATAACGGAAGAATTCGACTGTTTGCGGGAATGTTCCCTTCAGTTGAATTTCAATCGGCATTTCAACAACGGGGCCAATGGTCTGTTCTTCAAGGGGTTTAAAGAGCAAAAATTCAATCCCCATTTTTTTTCCTTCTTCGCTCAGACCTGCCAAGAGCTCTGCGGTGTCATCTATTGAAGGGAGTTGGTTGAGAGTGGCGCCTGGAATGTCTACGATTTCTTCTTCCCGGAACAGCCTTTGAGCAGAGTCCAACTGTTGTTTCAGAGAGAGAAATTTAACTTCTGTTTCCTGAATTTCTTTCCGCAACGCTTCGAAGGATTGCTTTTTGGGGGCATAAATTCCTATATAGAAGAATAGAAGCAAAAAAACACCGAGAAGAAAAATCAGGACCAGCCGAATCATTGAAGAAAGGGGTGTCATTGGCTGTAGTTACACGCGATTGTGAATTTTTTTAATAGTCCTTCTTTTTGAGAAAGCTGTTCGATTGCAACAATTTTTACGGTTTCAAAAAATTTTGAATTTTCAAGCCCCGCAAGAAAGCGTGAAATGATCTGATGGTTCAACGCGAAACCCTGGAGTATCATTTTGTTTTCTTTTTGAGAAAGCGCGTGCAGCCATGCTTTGTCAGGGAGCGAAGAACTGATCGCTTCAAGAATTTTAAGTAGTGTCTGATTGTCCTGCTTCAAGCGCTCCAAAACCGCAGCCTCGGGTTTCATTTTCCTTTGCGATTTTATCTTGATGATCTCCCGCTGAAGGGATGTTTGTTGACTGCCGAGGTCTGATAAATATTTTTCTGATACCCTGATTTCTCTTGCCAGATTGTTGTAGAAGGTTGCCAGAAACGCAATCTCAAAACCGATGAGAATGAAAGCAAAGATGGTAAGGAAAAGAGAGGGGCGGTAGGGGATTTTCTCAAACAGCGATGGTTTGGTTTTTGCCGGTTGTCTTAAGAGGTTGAGTCTTTTCATCGGGTTGCCAATCCTACGGCGACAGGAACCAAAGGCTCCAGCTCTTCGACATATTTCGGATTCAGATTTTGTTTATTATAAGTAAGTTTCTCCAGTAATTTCAGCGGGTGTGTTTCAATGGCGGTTTTTTGAGAAATCCAGCCTGCCAGCGGAACAATTTTGGCGGTTCCCCCTGAAAGATAGATTTTTTCGATCGCAAGCTCCGGGAATTGAGTGAGCGCATGATGGATGGCGGTCTGAACCTCATGACAAAGCTGATCACAAGACTTCTCGATGATTTCTGTTGTTTCCTCTGGCAGGTGTTTTTCTTTAAAACAGCTTACTTTTAAAGATTCGGCTTCCGTAAGGCTTATTTTAAGTGTTTCTCTTAACGCATCCGTGATGTGGTTTCCTCCAAATGGGAGATGCCTGTGAAATGCAAATCCCCCATTGTGAAGGACAATCGCCTCTGTTGAATAAGCGCCCGCATGAATGAGCAACACATTTTTTTCTTCGGGATAGAGGAGGGTGAAGAGATTGGCCAGCGTCGTAGAAACCGGCTCAACCGCAACGGTTTTGAGATCTGCGCCTTCGATGACATTTTGGCAAATTTCCAGAAATTTTTTTTTCACGGCTACCATGAGGAGAGGCGTTTTCTGCGCCTGTCCCGGCTCGGGGGGGAGGATCTGGTAGTCGATATTTGTTTCGTCAATTGAAAACGGGATATATTGGGATGCGATGATTGGGAGTTGATCTTCAATTTCCTCTTCGGCCAACTTTGGCAATGTAATCCTTTTTGCGATCACCGCAGATCCTGAGACCGCGTAAGCTACCTCTTTTTGGGGGAGTTTTTCTTTTGAAAAAAGCTCTTTGATGGATTCCTCAAGTGTGTAGGCATCCATAATGTCACCGTCCACAACTGTCCCGCGCGGGAGTCCAATATAACTTAATGTTTCGATTTCAAGCTGGGATTTCTTTTTTTTAAGAGATACCGCCTTTAGAGTATGCGAGCCAATATCCAATCCGATGACGTTTGAGGACCCCTTCCATCTGTTTAGAAATGACATCGATCTTGCTCCAGTGAAAGCCTAAAAAAATAAGATAAGTTACTAATTTTATAACAAATTTTAGCAATGACAGCAAGGAAATGACACTTGGAGTCTGTCGGAGTACTGGACGAAACGAGTACTCCGACAGACTCCTTGGCAATTTTGACGATAAATGCTAGAGCAATGGCTAAAGGAATAGAATGACGCGATTGACCAAAGCAGAGGTCGAACATGTGGCGAAACTTTCGTATTTGGAACTGACTCCGGAAGAGCTTGAGCGCCACACAAAAGATTTGGCTTCCATTGTGCGCTATGTTGAGAAGTTGAATGAGCTCGACACAACACGGGTTCAGCCGACATACCAGGTGAATGCGGTAACAAACGCCATGCGGGAAGACGAGGTCACAGATTCACTGAATACTCAGGAATTGCTTAAAATGGCTCCCGAGCATGATGACCACTCGATTCAGGTCCCAAAAATTATTGATCTGGAACCCTAGCCAATGTCCGTTTACGAACTAAGTTTATCTGAACTCTCTCAAAAACTTTCCAAAAAAGAGATCAGTTCGAGAGAACTCACAGCGTCTGTTCTCAAACGGATTCACAATACCAATGCCGCTCTTAATACATTTGTGACGATTACGGAAGAAGAAGCTATTTCCGATGCCAAAAGGGTAGATGAAAAAAGGGGAAGGGGGGAAACACTTTCCCCGTTGGCCGGGATTCCGATTGGACTCAAGGATATATTTCTCACAAAAGGGATTAAAACCACCTGCTGCTCAAAAATTTTGTCAAATTTTGTCCCTCCTTACGACGCAACCGTTGTCCGGAGGCTCAAAGAAAATGATTATGTGCTCGTTGGCAAACTCAATATGGATGAGTTTGCCATGGGATCGTCCAACGAAAATTCATATTATGGCGCCGTAAAAAATCCGTGGGATCTTGAGAGAATTCCCGGTGGCTCAAGCGGGGGATCGGCGGCCGCGGTTTCTGCTTCCCAGTGTATCGGATCTTATGGAACTGACACGGGGGGATCGGTGAGACAACCCGCCGCTTTATGCAGTGTGGTGGGACTAAAACCAACTTATGGACGTGTGAGCCGTTATGGAATTATTGCCTTTGCGTCGTCTCTGGATCAGGTGGGGCCCTTTGGAAAAACAGTTAAAGACACCGCGCTTCTTTTACAGGCGGTAGCCGGCTACGATCCCCTCGATTCAACATCGGCTTCACTTGCGGTTCCGGACTATGCAAAATTCCTTAAAAATGACGCAAAGGGGCTGACGGTTGGGATTGCAAAAGAATATTTCACAGAAGGGATGCAGAAAGAGGTTGAACGATCGGTCAGAGACGCGATTGACCAACTTAAAAAACTCGGCGCAAAGATCGTTGATGTTTCTCTCCCTCATACCCCCTATGCCATTCCAACTTATTATATTGTGGCGACCGCTGAGGCGAGTTCGAACCTCGCCCGTTATGATGGAGTTAAATATGGGTACCGCGCGAAGGGTGAGACGCTGCTTGAAATGTACCGAAAGACAAGGGGGGAAGGTTTTGGCAGAGAAGTGAAGAGAAGAATCATGTTGGGGACATTTGCCTTAAGCAGTGGGTACTACGAAGCCTATTATAAAAAAGCAGGCCAGGTGAGGACACTCCTTAAAAACGATTTTCATGATGCCTTTAAAAAATGCGATGTCATTGTAACCCCAGCCTCTCCGACCACCGCTTTTAAGTTGGGAGAGAAGATGGAAGATCCGCTTACGATGTATCTGTCAGATATTTTTACGATTTCTGCCAATCTGGCCGGAATTCCGGGATTGGTTCTTCCATGCGGTTTTGACCGGAAGGGACTTCCGATCGGTCTTCAGATTTTGGCCCCCCATTTCAAAGAGGAATCGTTGTTTCATTTGGCCCATGCCTATGAAAAATCGACGGAATGGCATTTGAGAAAACCCGCTCTATGAAGACGCCATGAAAATGAAAGATAAGAGAGAAGATCGGTTTGAAGCGGTCATTGGACTCGAAGTCCACGCGCAGCTGCGGACAAAGAGTAAAATTTTTTGCGGCTGCTCAACCAAATTTGTTTCTGAAGAAAATGTTCATGTTTGTCCTGTCTGTGCGGGGCTTCCGGGGACCCTCCCTGTTTTGAACCGCAAGGCTGTCGATTTTGCGATGAAGATGGCGTTGGCGGCGCATTGTCATATCAATGAAACGTCTATTTTTGCCCGGAAGAATTATTTTTATCCCGATCTTCCGAAGGGGTATCAAATTTCCCAGTATGACAAACCGCTGGCCGAAGAAGGGTGGGTGGAGATTCAGACAGATGGTCAAAGCAAGAAAATACGGATTCAGCGCATTCATATGGAAGAAGATGCCGGAAAAAATGTGCATGGGAAAAGAGGGAGTTATGTCAATCTCAATCGTGCCGGGGTTCCACTGATTGAAATTGTTTCGTATCCCGATTTGGCGACCAGCGGGGAGGCAAGTCAGTATGTGAAAAAACTTCGTTCTATTCTCCGGTATACGGGGGTTTCAGATGGAAACATGGAAGAAGGGAATTTAAGATGCGATGTCAATGTTTCCGTGAGACAGCGCGGGGAAAAGAAGTTGGGGACCCGGTCGGAAGTAAAAAATATTAATTCTTTTCGGTTTATTGAAAAGGCGATTGAGTTTGAAATTCAGAGGCAAACGGAAATTCTGGAAGGCGGCAATCAGGTGATTCAGGAAACGCGGCTTTTTGACGCCAACCGGGGGGAGACGTTTTCCATGCGAAGCAAAGAAGAGGCGCACGATTATCGCTATTTTCCTGAACCGGATCTCGTTTCACTCAATGTAGAAAAATCGTGGATTGAAGATTGTGAGAGCAAGCTTCCTGAACTTCCAGATGAGAAAGCAAAGAGGTTTGCGGCTCAATACCAGCTTTCACATTATGATGCCGCGCTTTTGGTTCAGGAAAAAGAGCTGGCAGAGTATTATGAAGAGGTTGCCCACGCCTCTCATCAACCCAAACTTGCGAGCAATTGGATTCTTACAGAGCTTTTGCATGTTGTCTCTGCCGATCAAATCGAAACATCGCCGGTTTCTTCCAAACATCTTGGTGAATTGATCCAGTTAATTACAAGCGGGGTTATTTCCGGAAAAATTGCCAAAACTGTTTTTGAGAAGATGATGATTTCTCGACAAGCGCCAAAAATCATTGTAGAAAAAGAGGGTCTTTGGCAGGTTTCAGATGAGGGTGTTGTGATAGAGGCTGTGGAAAAGATTCTGACGGAGCGAAAAGAAGAAGTCGAAAAATACAGGGCTGGAAATGAAAAACTTTTTGGTTTTTTTGTTGGGCAAATTATGAAACTGACCGAAGGAAAGGCAAATCCCGCTTTGGTAAATCAGATCTTGAAGAAAAAATTGGGAAAATAAGGAGGAATCGATGAAGACAGCAGTAACAGTTCTGGGGGTATTGTTGGTCCTGGGGATCATAGGGGTTGTTACTTTGCCGTTTGTGGTCGATCTCAATAAATACCGCGCTCAAATTAAACAAGAGGTTGAAAAGAAGATCGATGGTGAAATTGATTTTGAGAGCATTCGTTTTAGGGGGCTGGGGATTCAGATTAAGAAACTTTCCATCCGGTCAAAAGGGGCATTTGAAAACAAGAATCTTCTTGAAGTGGGTGAGGCGCGGCTCAAGATTTCTTTGGGATCGCTGCTCACCGGGCATCCAAAAGCGACATTTATTTTTAGGCAGCCAAAAATTACGTTGGTGAAAAATGAAAAGGGGGCGCTCAATCTGACAGAGCTTCCCAAAAAAACCGAAGAACCCGAAAAAGAACTTAAAGAAGCAGAGTCGCCCAGGAAAAAATCGAAACTCCCAGGTCTTCTTTTAGGGGCAAAGCTTTCTTTTCAGGTTGAGCAGGCCTCTTTGAAATATATTGATGAAAAGAAACATTCCACAAGCGCTGTTGAAAACCTGAACGCAACACTGAGCAATGTCGCCCTTAACTCACCGATCGATTTTTCGGTCAATGCCGAATTACAGTCTTCGGAGGGGGCCAGGCGGTTATTTCAAGGGGAGCTATCGCTCAAGGGGCGGGCAAAGGTCGAAGCCGAACGGTCAAAAAAGATTTCAGCGATAGAGCTTGATACCCAATTTGCCTTGGGAGAACTCAAGGCTTCCCTTGAGGGGAAGGTGACAGATCTCGACTTGATACAGGTTGATCTTAAAATAAAAACCCCCCTTCTTTCTCTTTCGAAAATCAAAAGTTCTTTTGAGGCATTGGGGCAATATCCATTCGATGGGACGATGTCACTCGATGGGAGTATAAAAGGTCCTCTCAAAAAGTTGGATCAATGTCGGGTAGGGGGGAATCTGAATATTCATCTGAAATCGGGTTCGACCGATTTGAAATTCAAATCTGAGATATCTGATACCCTTGCCTCGCTCAACGGGCGCTTTACATTGGATGCCCCTCTCCTGCATTTAGATGAGCTCCTCCCCGGGAAGCGAGGGGGAATGGCCTTTTTTAGACTCCCTTCGGCTTATGCGGATGCCGGAATGTCGCAAGATCCGTTAAAAACATTGAGAGAATCGCCCATTTTTAAGGGGCTCAGAGCTTCAGGAAAAGTCGATATTCAAAAAATCGTTCTGCGCGGTTCAGAGATGACACACCTCTCATCAAAGCTTGATTTGGAAAATCTTGGCTTCTCCATTTCTCAATTTGCAATGAATGCATTCGGAGGAAAACTCAATCTCAAGGGGGGGATTAAGATGTCCACGCCGAAACCTCAATTTCAGCTGTCTACAGTTATTGAGAAGTTTAATCTCAATTCGCTTCTGACGTTTGCGTCTCCGACAATGAAGAATGTCGCCCATGGAACCGTGACGGCAAATCTTGATCTCGAAGGGAAGGGGACGACGCTTTCGGATGCAAAGCAAAATCTTTTCGGAAATGGAAAAATGGAAATGAGGGAGATCGAGCTGAAAGGGCTTAATATGGGAAAATCGCTGCAGGATCAATTGCGACTCATTGCGATATTTGCGGGTTCCGACATTCTTAATGAAGACCTGACGGGGCGTTTTGATTCCTTTAAATCTTCTTTGCTCATCAAAGGGGGGAGACTTTACACGCCGGACGCCGTTCTTTCGGCTCCTCAATATGGGGCGACACTTAAAGGATTTGCGTCGTTTGATAAAGAAATCCAATATGATGGCAAGGTTTTGCTGCCGGCAAAGAAATTCAGTTCCAAGGCGCTTCAATCCCTTGCCGATAATCGGGGGATGATCGGTTTTCCGTTTAAATTGAGCGGGGTTCTCCCGAAATTTTCATTTACTGTCGATGCGGCTGAAATCACAAGGATGGCGGCCAAGTCAGTGTTGACCGATACGGCAAAACAGAAACTAAAAGAAAAACTGGGGATCGATCTGCCGGTCGATCTTCCATTCTAATGTCTGATTTTTTTACGATTCAATGGCGGGTCGACCATCTCTTGATGATCGATCAGAGAAAACTCCCGCACGAAGAAATCTACTTAAAGTGTGACAACTATGACGATGTTTCCGAAGCTATTCAAAAGATGGTCATTCGCGGCGCCCCGGCCATTGGGGTTGCGGCTGGCATGGGGGTTGCTCTCGGCGTAAAAAAATCGAAGGCAAAAAATCGCCCCGATTTTCAAAAAGAATTTCTTAAAATTTATGACACCCTTTACCTGTCCCGTCCTACGGCTATCAACCTCCGCTGGGCGCTCGATCGTATGAAGGCCTCATTTGACGAATCTCTTTCTCAAGGGATCCCAAAGACCAAAGAGCGTCTCGAGAGAGAAGCCCTGAAAATCTATGAAGAAGACATTCAAATCAACCAGGCGATGGCCAATCATGGCGAGCCGCTGATTAAGGAAGGGTTCCAGCTCTTGACCTATTGTAATACAGGAGCGCTTGCCACTGCGGGCTATGGAACAGCGCTGGGTGTGATCCGAAAGGCGCATCGGGGAGGGAAAAAAATTCATGTTTATGTTTCTGAGACGCGCCCCTATTTTCAGGGATTGAGACTTACCTCATGGGAATGTTGGAAAGAAGGGATCCCGCATACGGTCATTGCAGATAATATGGCGGCCTCGCTCATGTCTCAAAAAAAAATCGATGCTGTTTTTGTCGGCGCCGACCGCGTTGCCCGCAATGGCGATGTCGCAAACAAAATCGGGACTTATAATTTGGCAGTGCTTGCCAAACATCATCATATCCCTTTTTATGTCGTTGCCCCCGCTTCAACGATCGATCGAACATGTAAAACCGGAAGCGAGATACCCATTGAGGAAAGAGATCCCAAAGAAATCACGCATTTTAGAAATGAAGCGGTCGGTTTAGACAGCGTCTCAGTATATAATCCCGCCTTCGATGTCACCCCCCACACGCTGATTACCGCTATCATTACTGAAAAGGGAATCTTTCATCATCGTGTATGGCAGATGTGACAGCGCCCTCGCTGTGCAAAACCAAGATAGATCACGCGTGGACATCATAGACTAAATTCCTCGGAGAGAGATGATTTGAATTGATTTAAAATGAAGAGTTGCAATTCTTTAATCTAATGGTATTATTACCATTAGATGCCTTCCGAACTTGTTTTTCATGAGAAGATCATATTGAAACATCGAGATCCAGAAAGACAAGGCATCTTTGAATTTGTTGTTTGGGAGGTAGAGAAATCGAAGGGTTACCCTGAAGGTTTGAAATATCGTGCTTGGCTTTCAGAAAGAGACGAGACCATCTTTGGTTTTGATAACCACAAACCCAAAGGCCCTCATCTACACATTGGGGAACAAGAGGTCGGATATGTATTCCGAGGACTTAAAGCTTTGAAAGAAGACATAATCGCTATGATTAAAAAGGAGGGATTTATTTATGAAGACTAAAAGAGCATTTTTAATGGTGGAACCCACAAAGAAAGCATTTGATCGTGCATTTCGAGTTCTTTCACGCCCATCTAAGAAATACGCGGGAACAACGATTTTGAGCTTTCCCGATTATGAAACATTGGGGAAGGCTATTTCAGCAACACGAATAGAACTCCTAAATGTCATTCGTACTCAACGCCCAAGATCGATTCAGCATTTAGCAAAACTTGTGAAAAGAGATTTCAAGAATGTTTATACAGATGTCAAATTTTTACAAGAATTTGGGCTTATTGATTTAGAAGAGCGCGGCGCCAGGCGTTCTTCTGTTCCTAAAACAAAATTTGAAGAATTTGTGCTGGCTGCATAATCATTCTTGACAATATCTCCCCAGAGTCCTGTTCCACCAGCTGCTCAAGAAGATAATTTCGAAATAACCGACATTCCTCCAGGGTCCCACATACGGGATCAGCTAAAGCATTGCCAGTGGAAAACAATCCAACAGATGTGCTGAACGTTTAGGCAGTCTTCTCACTCACTCTATTTCTAAACACGATGGCGGATTTCAATAATGCATTTCTTTTCGGATAATTGATCGATGAGGTGGGAGAGTTCCTGTTGATTCGAATGATCGAGGTTGGAGTCCCATTCGTCCAATAACAAAATGTCTGTATTGACCTTTTCGCTCAGTTCCTTAAGCCGTGCTCTCAAGAGCTCCCCCGTGGATAAACCCTGAGCGCTTTCAAATTCGAGATGATGCTGGGCCGGTAAATAATAAGCTTTTTCTCCCCACTGATCTTTGAGCAGCATAAGGAGGGTCGATTTCCCGGAGCCGTTTTCTCCGCGGAGGGTGATTCTACCAGCCTTTGGAAGAGTGCGATGCATGTCATCGATGGATTTCAGTTCAGTAACCTTATCTTGAACGTGGAGTCTTAATTTGTTCCACTGAATGCGGGAAGCGAGATCAAAGATGGGTGTTGAGAAGATTGAGTTATGAAGACCTCGAAGTCGATTTTTGTGGGTGGTCCATTGTGAGAGAAGCCAGAGAATTTCGTGAGTAAACCCTAAGATCATAAACAGTCGCGGTAAAGTGACTACAAATGTTGAAAGCATCACCTTGTTATCCATATTTTGTACGAGTGAAGTGATAAGAATCACGATGGTCGGAAGCAGTGTCAACAGAGCAATGGCAATGGAGACACTTTGTCGAAATGTTTCTGAACGAATATTGTCTTTTTCGGCCCTGGAAAAATTTCTGAAGGTTTTATTCCACCAGAGCTTGAGGTTATAGATATTGCCAATGAGGACATTGTCCCAGGCAGAGAGAAGGGATTGCCCAAGTTTGACTCGTGATTCCTGGGCCCGTGTCGCCAGCGCCCCCTGTTTTTTGCTTTGAAGCTTAAGAAGCAAAGCGACAAGAATGAGGCTTAGTCCATATCCTAGAACATACTTCGGTTCAACAACAAAAGAGAGCACCGTAATATTGAAGAGGACATTTAAGGCGCATGAAGAGAGATCATAAAGATACCCTATAGAATCTGATAGTGTACTTTGCCCTTCAGAGGTGAGATAAGCAATTTTCTCTTCTCTCTCTTGCCGCTGACTCCATGCTGATATCTGTTTTTGATTGAACTTGGTAAATTTTTCGATGAGATGGCCAAGACTTCTCTGTTTCCATTTTGCGGCAAAGATAAGAGCGATTCCCCCTGGTACATAGGGGAGAGTGAGCGATAGAAGATAAAGGCCAAGATTATTCCAAATCGGGTAATTCGCATGAATATCTTGTACGAGCCTTGCCAACCACACGGTGGAAGAAGCCACAATGATTTGTTGAATCAGAAGGCACAGAAAACAATAGAGCCCTTCTCGGCCCATTAAAATTTTATATATTCGAAACTGCATGGACCTTCTCATTTTTAAAATTTTGATCAATTTCTTCTATTTTCTCGCTGCATGATTCTATGAGCATGAGGGCGCGAGGTGTTAAAAGTTTCTCAAAGCGAGACATATCGCAAATGGAATTCACGGAGTTCCGGGTTTTTTCTATAACAGACTCCGATGGAGGATGAAGTTTGGGATTTTGGGGATGACCTAAAAATCGATCTCGCAGGAGTAAAATTTCAGTGGCGACAACGAGACTGTGGAGAACCTTTGGCCGTTTCGATCGCTTGTTGAATGTCGTTGTCTTGAACATTTTCAGAAATTTGCGCGATCAGTGAGTTGCAGTTGTTCTTCATGATTGTTCCTTTCTAACCTGGCAATGTTGGTCCAGGGACTATTCTTTTATGGGGGGAAATTGAGGGCACTTCTATCTTTTTTGGAGGGGGCTGTCAAGTCGCGATTTTACACTTAATGATTTAGACAAAGCGAATATTTCGCGATCGCTGACGAGGGATAATTCATTTCTCATTCGAATGCGTCTTATCATTGCCTCCGGAAAGCGCATGAGGGCGTCCTTAAATCCCAAGATGAAATCCCATTCCCCGAAAGCGATATATTTTAGAAGGTGTAATGGCATGAAAAATATATGTTGAATCAGGAGCCATGGATCCCGAATGTTTTTCCATACAAAAAGGTATAAATTTCTCCGATTCATTCTTCTTAGACCTGAGATTCCAAATTCCTTTTTAAAACTCATCTGTCCATAGTGATATACAATGCTTTCAGGGCAATAAAATGCCCGCCATCCTTTACGATAAGCCCTGAAACAAAGATCTGTGTCTTCCACGGTGCCCGGCAGATAGAGTGTGTCGAAACCGCCAAGGCTGACAAACATATCCCTTCTAAATGCCCCGTAACCGGCCTGCATCGTCAACTTTTTCGCGGCAATCTTTTTTTCATGTCCGATGAACCGGCTTGTCCCCCAGATAAGGCCATTTTTCATTTCCATTTTTGAAAGGGAGCCATGATAGGCGCCGTCATCCATGTTTCTTGATTGAGAGGCGGCCAGAAAACAGTTTTTGTCTTCCATGAGAACATCCATAAGAGGATCGATAAATTTCGGATCGACTTTGATGTCGTTATTGAGGAGAATCGCGAAGGGCTCATTGATTTTTTTTAAGTAATCATTAAATGAACAATAGACGAGATTTTGAGGGCACTTCACAAAGTCGACCAGAGAGGCGTAATTTTCTTCTATAAATTTCTGGCTGTTATCACGGCTCTGATTATCTAAAATCGTAATTGATGAGAAGTATCTGCTGTGATGAGCCGCATCAATGATTGACGGCAGACACTCTTTGAGGAGCGTTTCGCCATTATAATTCAGAATGATAATTCGGCAGACCGGCATGAATCCTTATATCCTCAAGATCTTTTGACCGTCAATGGAGTTCCATTAAAAGCATGAGTGTAAGGCCTTACACATTGTTGATAAAAATTGTTTGACGAGGGATGAGTTCCGTGGCATGGGCTTTGCGATATGCCGCACAAAAATAAAGACCGGGCGGAACGAATTGAGATCCTGGGGGCCGTTCATAATTTCAGCAATTTTATTGGCGCCATCCTTTCCCGGACAGAGCTTCTGCTGAGTAAAATTCAGGATTCTGATCTTGTTCGTGACATTGAAGTGATTCGATCGGCTGCCAAAGAGGCAGTGACTATTGCCAATCGCTTACAGTCTCCGAAGTCGGTTCGATCCGTTAAAAAGGATTGGGTCAATCTCAATGAATTGATTACGACGGTCATTGAGATGGTGAAACCAAAATGCCTTGATTCATCCGGCAGGCCAAAAATTCTTATTCGTTTTGAAACCACCTCCATTCCAAAAATTTATGGCTGGTCTTCGCTCTTGCTTGAGGCGCTCTTGAATCTCCTTCTCAACGCGATTGAAGCGGTTCCTCAGGAGATGGGGGGAGAAATTGTGATTCAATCCTTTGTAGATGGCAATTGGCTTAAAATTCGCATTTCGGATTCCGGTATCGGAATGTCGGAGAAGACCCTTCGGCATCTTTTTAAACCTTTTTTTACCACTAAAAAAGAAAGTGGGCATGGGCTGGGACTGGCCAGTTCACAAAATTTTGTAAAGAAACATGGGGGTTCTATTGAGATAGAAAGCGCCGCCGAAATGGGGACAAGAGCGCTCATCTGCCTCCCCCTCCCCCGTACTTTCCAACGGAAAAAAAGATCGGTGAAAGGAAGAAAAATCATGCTCATTGATGATGAAAAAGACTATCGGGAAGCGACGGCCGAATTACTTTCGCTGCAGGGGTATAAAGTGGAACAGGCGGCGAATGGCTTTGAGGCGCTTAAAAAATTAAAACGAAATAATTTTGACATCATTTTGTCAGATCTTAAGATGCCGAAGCCTTCTGGAAATGATCTTTTAAAAAAGATCAAAGCGAGAAATAAGAATACAAAAGTCATATTTGTTTCTGGCTATTCAAATAAAAATGCGATTAAGGCGGATGGTTGGCTTGTAAAGCCATGTCTGTTTGAGGATATTTCCGAGGCCATTCGAAAAACATGTCATTAAGAGTGATTCGTCCGGAAAATGATGAAAGGTTGGGTTGGCTTGCCGCGACCTTTGAATCGGTTTCTGATCTTGTTTTTATTTCGGATCTTGAAGACCGGTTTATTTATGCCAATCCGGCCGCCTTAAGGAAACTTGGCTATACTCGCGAGGAGATCATTGGAAAAACAGCAAGTCTTATTATGTCTCCAAATAATCCAAAGGGACTTCGTGAAGAGATTATCAAAGCCACACTTCAAAATCCGAGCGGATGGGAGGGAGAGGTTTTAAACGTCAGAAAAGATGGAACCGAGTATTGCGCGCATCTGAAAACCGCGCTGGTGCGCAATAAACGGCAGGAACCGATAGGGATGACCGGAATTTCCCGTGACATTACTGAACTGGTTGCCAAAGAGAAGATGGCCGCAATTGGAATGCTTTCTTCAGCGCTTGCCCATGAAATAGGAAATCCCCTGGCTTCTATTTCTTCTCTTGTTCAGCTTCTTGAAAGAAGAATTGAGGACGAAAAGACACTCAAGAATCTAAAACTGATGCGAATTCATATTCAAAGAATCAGTCAACTCATTCACAGCGTAGAAGAGTCAAGCCTTTTGGGTGTCATGGAGGGGCAGGAGAAATATGAAAAACGAAAAAAGAGCTAGTATACTCATCGTAGATGATGAGCGGACACTTTGCGAAACCTTATCTGAAGTATTAAAAGAAGAGGGATATGAAACAGATCTTGCGTTTGATGGCGATGAAGCCATTTCAAAAATAGAAACAAATAAATTTGATCTGATTTTTTGTGATCTTCGGATGCCGCGCGTAGATGGTCTCAAGGTTCTCAAAAAAGTGGAGGGAATTACTCCCGAAACTTATTTCATTGTGATGACAGCGTATAATTCGATGGAAACGACAATCGAAGCGTTGAAATTGGGCGCATATGACTATGTCGTTAAGCCGCTTATTTTTGATGATGTTCTTTTAAAACTGAAACGGCTGCTTGCCTTTAAAAATCTGAGCGTTGAAGATCAGGTGACAAAGGGGATGATTACCGAACAATTTGCTCTGGATAATCTTTTGGGTCAGGGGCGTGAAATGAAGGCGATCTATTCGTTGATACAAAAAGTTGCTCCGACATCAGAGACGATTTTGATCACCGGGGAAATTGGGGTTGGGAAAGGAAGGCTTGCGAAGGCGATTCATTACGCATCCCATCAGAAAGAAAACCCTTTTTGGGACATTCGTTGCAGCAGCGTTCGGGAAAAACAGATTGAGGCATCGCTTTTTGGTGAGGAAGGGATCTTTAAAAAAAACAAGAGGGGCACTCTCTATTTGTCTGAGATTTCGGAATTGACGCCCCGTCTTCAGACAAAATTGTTGGAAGTCCTTTCAGGAAAAGAGGAGAGTGGAACAAGACTCATTGTTTCTGCCACAAAAGATTTATCTGAAGATCTCCTCTATCGGGTTAATGTGATTGAGATTAAGGTGCCGCCCCTTCGGGCAAGACGGGGGGATATTCCTTTTCTTATTAAATATTTTGTTCAGATGTTTGCTGGGGGGCTTGGAAAAAAGGCCCGGTTTGTTGAAGAGGGTATGGTTGAAGCGCTGATGAATTATCCATGGCGGGGGAATGTGCGGGAACTTCAGAATGTTTTGGAAAGGGCAATCCTTCTTTGTGATCCGGCAGTGTCTTTCTTAAAAATTCAGGATCTTCCGTCCGATTTTCTGACCCCCGCCCGATCGATTAAGAATTCTGACATTAACCGCACACAGGCGGCTGTTGCCCCTTTCGGATAATATCGGTGTGTGGCTTTGGAGATGAAGGCAGACCCCGCAATGTCAAAATGAACCCAGGGTGTTTTATCGCTGATAAAGGTTTGGAGGAACAATCCCCCTTTGGATGAACCGGCCCCCCGCGTTTGACCGATGTTTCGTATATCTGCGATCGGACTTTTAAACTCTTCCCGATATTCATCCCAGAGGGGGAGCTGCCAGATTTTGTCGCCGCTGAATTCTGCGAGTTCTTTGAGCCTATCCATCGATTTTTGATCGGTTCCCATCATACCGGCTCCCGCTTCGCCCAATGCGATGACGCAAGCCCCTGTAAGGGTTGCAAAATCAATGATCAGTTTGGGATGATAATTTTTGTCTGCGTAAGCGAGCGCATCGGCAAGAATAAGCCTTCCTTCCGCGTCTGTATTGAGAATTTCAATGGTTTTTCCCGAGTAGGATTTAACAATGTCTCCCGGGACAGTTGCTTTGCCGCTCGGCATATTGTCTGTCAGCGGCATAAAACCGACAATATGAAGAGGAAGATTTAATTTTGATACGATCTGCATAAGGCCAAGAACCATTGCAGATCCCGCCATATCGCATTTCATCGTCTCCATCGATTCAGACGGTTTTAAAGAAATGCCGCCACTGTCGAAAGTAATTCCTTTGCCAACGAGGCAGATCGTATCCAGCTCTTTTTTCCCGGCATTATGTTCGAGAACAACAAATCTTGCAGGCTCTTCACTCCCCCGATTCACAGCGAGCAGCGCCCCAAAGCCCTCTTTCTCAAGTTCTTTTTCATTAAAGATTTTAACCTTGAGTCCGGCTTTTTTCCCAATATCTTGAGCCAAATCCGCATATTGAGGAGGTCTTAGACCGTTGCCCGGTGTATTGACAAGATCGCGAACGAGGTTCGAGGCCTCAATTAAAATGTTGGCTTTATCGAGCCCCTTTTTCCCTTCTGCGAGCTCTGCATTTGTCAAAACGCAGAGCGTTATTTCTTTGGTGGAGCCGTCTGGTTTCTTCTCTGTCTTGAACTTTGTAAATCGATAGATTGGCAGTGCCAAAGATTCCGCGCAAATCTGAACGAGATCAGAAATTGCAAGTGGTAAATCAACTGTTCCCAGATGAAACGTGAAGCGAGGTATCTTTGCCTGACTGAGTTCAGCCGCCGCATGAATTAATGCCTCTCGAAGAGAAGTGATTTTCAATTTCCCCTTTCCCCCAAATCCAACAAACAAAATATTTTGTCCGTGCGCGATTGGGATATAACGAAGAAGAACAGATTGCCTCAGTTCGCCCTTAAACGCAGTGTCTTTCCGCAGCTTCTCCACAAGATTCTTTAAATGAGTTGCTTCCTTTGGCAAAACCATCTTTGAGTTTTGTTGATAAACCGGCACGATTAGAGTATGATCCCGAACGTTTTTGAAGGATGATTTTTTAAGAGAAATTTTCATAATTTTCGATCATTTAAATGAGGCGAGGCACGTTTGTCAATGATTTCATTTAAGGTTTTTGATTTGTGAGGAGGGGTGACAGAGCGGCCGAATGTGGTGGTCTCGAAAACCATTAGACCCGTAAGGGTCTCGGGGGTTCAAATCCCTCCCCCTCCGTATTAGCTTTTCGAAGAAAAGCTAATA
>CAYJMQ010000003.1:0-70536 GCA_964371555.1 uncultured bacterium
TGTTTCCACGTTATATTCCCATCCATGCCACGGGCAGGTTACTGTTTTGTCGTTTAAAAAGCCCTCCCCAAGAGGACCGCCCCGATGGAGACAGGTGTCGTCGATGGCGTAGAAAGAGCCCCCCACATTAAAAAGGGCTATTTTTGTCCCTTTGACTTCAACGGTTGTAGAGGTTCCCGGGGCAAGATCCCCTGTTTTGAGAACGGTTATGTAATCACTCATGAGTGTTCCTCCTTAGGCTCCCAAATTTCTTCTGTCTGCCCCTCGCGGAGGTTTGTATACCTCGCCAAAACAAAGAGCAGGTCTGAAAGCCGGTTCAGATACATGAGAACTTGCGGATTTGCTTTTTTCGCTCGAAGGAGTGTTGTTACCGAGCGTTCTGCCCTTCGACAGATAGTTCGCGCCAGATGAAGGGCTGCTGCCCCCCCCGAGCCCGCCGGCAAAACAAAGTTTCTGAGCTTTGGCAGTTTTTCTTCGAGCTTGTCGATAATTTTTTCAAATTTTTGAATATCGCTTTCAGATGTCCGCTCAATGTATTTAGCCGCTTTCGATTTTTTATCATCATAAGCAGTGGCGAGATCAGCCCCCACCCTGAAGAGCTGCTTTTGAATTGCCTTTAAGATTTCAAGAATCTCTGGATCTTTTATAAAGGAGACAGCAAGCCCGATCGAAGAATTCAATTCATCCACATTTCCATATCCCTCAATATAAGGCGAGTTTTTAGGGACACGCTTTCCCGTGAAAAGCCCTGTTTCGCCTTTATCTCCCGTTTTTGTGTAGATTTTCATTGTGAGAGTGTTGATTACCATGTGGGAAGATATGCAGGCAAGAAATTCTTTATAGGCTTGCTACCGCGATCCACTTCCCATTATCTTCGAGACTTTGGTTGACAGCCTCAATAACGGCTGTTGAAACAAGCCCTTCTTCGAAGGTAGGCCGGCGCCCTTTTTGATTCGTTAAATCCGATATTTTTTTAAAGCCCGTCTCAATATCAGAAACATCGTTTAAAAATTGATGGATACTTCGGATTCCATATCCCGAAAAGGAAAGCCGGTCTGCTTCTTCAAATGGAGTTGAAAAATAGGGGTTCGGCTCTTCGATCCCTTTTCCATCCACAAGAATTGTGATCCCCCGTCTCTTTTGATCTGATTCAAACCGCCCTTGGGTGCCAATGATTTTAATTTTTTGATCTGACATGGCTGAACTCGAGCGGGGATCGATCCAATTTGTCAGGAGGTGGGAGACAAAACGGTTTTTTGAGGGGAGCTCCCATTCAATAACGGCCTGAATGGCGTCATAGGTATCAATTCCTTTCGAGGCCAGCCAATTCTTTTGACCTGTGGCCATTGCTTTCAGCGGTTTTGCCCCTGTTACAAAATAGAGAATATCGACATAATGGACCCCCAGATATTGAAAAATATTTGTATGAGGAATCCAGCCTGTAAAAATTTCTTCCGGTATGGTCTTGCGTTGACTGTATTCTACGATCGCATAGAGGGGATCGCCGATATCGCCCCGCTGAATGACTTCTCTTAATTTGAGATTCGCTTCGTCATATCTTTTGTGGAATTCGACAGCCCCATAAACTCCATAAGCTCTCTGGAGATCAATGAGGGAAAGAGCTTGCCGGATTTTGGCAGCCAGCGGTTTTACAACAAGGGCATGCAGGCGGTGTTTGAGGGCATAAGACGTGATCGGTTCGTGTAGATGGTCAGGCACAACAACGATCGCGCAGGCTGGG
Organism: uncultured bacterium; assembly: GCA_964371555.1. Taxonomy (GTDB): domain Bacteria; phylum Bdellovibrionota; class JACOXK01; order 2-02-FULL-40-11; family 2-02-FULL-40-11; genus CAYJMQ01. The sequence continues at coordinate 1,742 of CAYJMQ010000003.1, forward strand.
CGCTCCATATTTTGAATGATCTTTTCATAAGCCTTTTCGTCTTTTATTTCGAGTGGCGCGTATGAAACAGCAGATGTTACCCCCATCCGTAATTTAAGCTTTTCGATTCGTTCTTTTGAAATCAAGAGACGGCTGGGATCAGTAGCCACCACCCAGATTTTATGAGCGGCGTGCGTTCTCCCCCATTCAAAAATGGCCGGCATGATGGTCCCATCACTTTCAACGCCCCGCCCGCAGACATACATTCCAGAACCGATGACAACAATATTCAGGGGTTTCATGAGAAAAAATTTTTAATCAAAGGGCTTAAGAGCTTAAAATCGCTCTCTGTTCTGATTTCCAAAAGTGAATAGGGATTATTCACTTCATAAATACCGACCCTGTCTCCAAAAATATGCCCCCCTCTTAAGAATTCGGGGCGGGTAACAGCCCCGAGCCCTCTTAATTCCAGGTAAATGGGATCCTTAAATTTTCTGGGGGTAAGCCCTTCCTCAAGTTGCTTTATCTCGCCGTTCATTTTTTTCCAAATCGCTTTATTTTCGGGTCTTGCCGCAATCACGCTATCCAGGCCATGTCGAACTACTTCTTCAATCAGCCGGTCTATTAAATCGGGCGCGCGGAATGGAAATGTAATTTCTAAAGAGACAATCCAGTCCGGAATCGAAGCGCCCTCTTCAATCTTTTCCAATGAGTATTGTAAAACGGAAGAAAGATCAACGTAATCTCTTGAAAAAGAGGGATCGCGCAGAAAGGGGACATCCGCCCCCATTTTTTTTGCGGTTTCGGCGATTTCAACATCATCGGTAGATACGATAACCCTTTTAATATATTTCGATTCGAGGGCGCGATGAATGGTATAAGACATGAGAGGGGTATTATCTGAGACGATAATGGGTCCTCGAATTGGAATAATCGCAAGGATGTTAAATGAATTCATGTCGATCGGCGCATATTCAGTTGATTTAATTTTTTCGAGAATCCGGACCACGTTTTTACATCGCTCCAGATTCCCCTTATGATGAATCCCATGATAATGATAAACACTCGCGGCCGGGTCATAGATAATTTTGAAATTTTTTTCTAAAATTTTTTGCGCCCAGACGCGGTCTTCAATATTGGTTACGGTTTCATCGAACGGAATTTGCCGCCAAAGATCTTTTCGAACCATGCTGTTCGCATTGTGGAAAAAACTATCTTTTATTTGCACTTTGCGATCGAGTCCGAAGATCAGTGTCATATCGCGCTTGTCGAGATCAGGGGTAAACGAAAAAGGCTGCTGTCTTCCATAGACTCCCGCAACATCGGGATCTTCGAAATTTTTTAACAAACTTTCAAGCCAGATATCATTCACAGGAACACAGTGCCCGGATAAGCAGACAATATAGTCTCCCTGAGATGCCGCAATTCCGATATTGAGCGCTCTTCCCGGCAAATAGTCGATACAGGAAAGGATTTTTGAGACAGGAAAGGATTTTATTTTTTCCAATGTTTTATCGCTGCTTTCATTGTCGACGACAATGACTTCAAAATTTTTATAGCCCTGAGCAAAAACAGACGACAAACATTGGGCTATCCATCTTTCTTCGTTTTTTGTTCGGATGATGATCGATACCTTTTTAAACATTATTTTCTCCGAAAATGGCTTACTACTTAAGACATAATAATCCTTTTAAATCTAAAGGGATCGGTTGTCATGTCATTGATTCCATCGATATTAAGAAGGCCGCAAAGGTACCCTGCCTGTTCAATATGTTTCATAAGACAGTCGGAGATATCTCTACTGCTCCCAAAGGGGAAAGAAAAGTAATTACAGGATATTCCCATTTTTTTTTCAAGAACGCGCTTGCTTTCCCCGATTTCATGTATGGCTTCTTCAAGTGGGAGGCGGCTGAGTGAGCGATGTGAAAGACTGTGCGAGGCGATTTCCATGCCATTGAGACTCATGGTTTTAAGTTCATCCCATTCAAGACAACGATCTGTCAGATGAGAATTGCCAGATGAGGCGCCATTTTTTAATTGGCGCAATACGAACTCAATATCAGCTGTTGAAGCTGTCTTCAACAGTTTAAGAACCCGACGGCCAAAAGAAGCTTTGTTTTCGAAAAAGCGGCGTTTAAGTTTTTTTCCGCCGATATTTACGGATTCCGGACAGTTCCCCCTTTTGAGAGACGACAAAAACTCCCAATCCCACAAAGGCCGCCCGCTGCCGATGTAGTTTGTGACGACGGAAAAAAGCGCTGGGATCCCTTTTTTCTTTAAAATCGGGAAAATAATTTCGTAATTGTCACAATAGCCATCGTCAAATGTTAAAACGGCGTGATTTTTAAATAATGACTGTTCCTTTATTTTTTTCAGCGCCTCTGCCATCGAAATAATTGAATAGTGAGAGGCCAGCGCGTCCACCTGTTTTTCAAATTCTTTGACTGTCATCATAGTGTTGAGAGGGTTAAATCTGACTTCAGGCAGAACGCGATGGTATAAAAAAATGAAAAGATTTCCGGCGTTCATCTTAAAGCGTCTCTAAAAAGGAGAAGCCCTTCAGTTAAATTGTGTAAACGGGTCGCACAGCGGTTTCTAAACTTTTCAGTATTTAATCTGACACCTTGAGGTCTCATTGCGATTGGAACGGCGGGTGAAACGGCGGGCTCCCTCATATGGTCCTGTTCTTTGATCAGAGAATCCTCTAAATTCAACTGTTTTGCCGCTCGCATTGCCCATGAGTGTCTATCTATGTAATCGCCGCCAACGACATGAAAGACACCGGTTATTTTTTTTTCAAAAAGCTCAGTCATCGCAGAAGCCAAATCCGGCGCGTATGTTGGGGAGCCGGATAAATATGAAGGGGCATGGAATGTTTTTCCTTCTTTGAGACACCGATAAAGATTCATAACATAATTGGGGGTCGTCGTTTCAGGATCCCACCCGTAGACATTCGTTGTCCGAAGGATGACATAACGGTCCAGATTTTTTTGAATCCATTTCTCCGCTTCGAGTTTCACCATTCCATAGACATTTAAAGGGCGGGGACTGTCAACTTCCCGATAATCGTCTTTGCCGCCGTCAAAAATATAATCGGTAGAAATAAAAAAGAAAGTCGCCCCCGTTCTTTGGGCATGGCGTCCCAACATTTGGGTTGCTTTAAAATGAAAGTCTTCGGCAAGCCCCGGCTGCCGCTCGCATAAATCGACGCCGCCCGAAAGATTTGCGCAGTGAAAAATGGCGGCCGGAGATACCTCTGAAAACAGATGGTCGATCTCCGATTCGTTTACGATGTTTAATTTTCTTAAATTTTTATTTTCTCTCTTACAGGAAGTTCCCAACCAGCGATAACCGGTCGTTCCTGGGGAAAGTTTTTTCGCAAGCGCGCCCCCCACGAGGCCGTTGGCTCCGATGATCAGCGCGTCTATCTTTCGGGATGATTCCATTTTTTCCAGGGGGGGGTTCCCGTTTGCCAAAGACGATTCAGATATTCGACATCTCTTGCAGTGTCCATACACTGCCAATATCCATCATGCTTATAGGTCATTAACTCACGATCCTGGCAGAGTTTTTGAAGAACCCCAAATTCCAGATCGCATCTGTCATCCGGCGTGAGACAGTCCAGGAATTTTTTATTAAAAACAAAAAAACCACCGTTGATATAGCCTGTTTTAATCTGCGGCTTTTCCTCAAACTCACAAACCAGATGACCCTCTATCCGCATCTCTCCGAAACGGGAAGGGGGGTGCACAGAAGTGACTGTCCCAAGCCGTTTGTGGTTTCTGTGAAACTCTTCCAGCATATTCAGATCGACATCGCTTAAACCGTCCCCATAAGTCAGATGAAAAAAATCGGTTTGAATATAGGGTTCCAATCGTTTAATCCGCGCCCCTTTCAATGCGTTGAGACCCGTGTTGATGCAAACGATTTCCCAATTTTTTTCGTCTGAAAGGGTGTGTGGCTTTGGATGGACTGTCGGGGAAGGGGCTTTAGGATCAAGATAAATCGTAAAATCGTTTGCGATATAACGATAATCGTAAAAATATTTTTTGATGTATTCCCCCCGATAGCCAAGCGCGATAAGGAACCGATTGAATCCGAATGAAGAATAATATTTCATGATATGCCAAAGAATCGGTTTTCCGCCGATCTCAACCATCGGCTTTGGCTTGAGTTCGGTCTCTTCCCGCAATCTCGTCCCCATGCCGCCGCAAAGAATGATCACATCCGCTCTTGCGCTGTTTTCTTTCACAATGCCTTCATCATCAGACGGAGACCTTCTTCGATGGGGACCCGGGGTTTCCATGAGAATGCCTCTTTAAATTTTTGAACATCGGCAATCACGAAATTTTTTTCTGAATTTTCCGAGACGTTGATTTGAGATTTCGCCAGATCTTGATGATCGATTTCCTCAATTTCCAAAATCTTATGAAGAACCTGAAGCACGGAGATTCCACGGCCGGTTCCAACATTGAAACAGCGCCAGCCGGAATGTGTGTCTCTTAATGAATAAAGAATTGCGGAAACGACATCGCGAACATGAATAAAATCACGCACCAAAAAGGGTGTGTTTAATGTAAGTGATTTTTCCCCGGATATATGATGTCGAACAGAATAAATCAGGGAAGGAATTAAAAAGGGATTTCTTTGCCCTTCCCCGTACAGATTAAAAATCCGCAATGCGGTGACAGCAACATTTAAATAGGTTGAATAATATTCACAGATTTCTTCGCAGACGCTTTTTGACGCCCCATAAATCGTTTTTGCAGATCGCGGCGCTTTTTCCGAAAGGGGGATCTCTTCATCTGACGGTAAATAGACAGCAGATGATGAAATCAATACGCAAGAGGCTTTGTATCGATAACAATAGCGCATGACGGATAACGTTCCTCCCACATTCACATCAAAAAGGGAATCATATTCATCTTGAGTGGTCGCCTTTGTCACAGCGGCAAGATGACAGACGACATCTGAAGCTGTCTCACTCTGTTCAATGGTCCGCACATCCGCCCGGTAAGGCTCGACCGAGCTAAAGTATTTGGGGAGCTCCGCCATCAGATGACGTCCCAAAAAACCGTTGGCTCCTGTCACCAAAATTCTTTTATTGGATAGCATTAGTAACTCAAAATGGATATCAGACTTATCGCCCCTGTGATAAAAGTACAAGCGTACAAAATCATGACTGCGGTGGTAGCTGAGAGGCCGGCACGCACAAGTTGATGAGAGAGATGATTTGTGTCACCCACATAGATAGGCTGTCGGTTCTTAATTCGAATGATAACAACAGTCAGTGTGTCTAAAATAGGGATACTGGCCAAAAGCAAAAGGCAGCTCGAGGCCGTTAAGATATGCACCTGATGCCGGATCAGATGTTCGAAAAGCCAAATAGATGATGTCGCAAGAGAAAATCCAAGAAAAAGACTCCCCCCGTCGCCCAGAAAAATCTTTGCTTTTGGAAAATTATACGGAAGGAAACCGAGCAGACTGCCGATTGGGATTGCAAGAAAGAGGGCCAGCAGCGCATGATCTGTAAAATAGGCGAGCACCGCAAAAAAACCAAGAATAATGACTGTTAAGCCGCAGGCGAGGCCATTCATATTATCGAGAAGGTTCAGGGAATTTGTAAGACCCACGATCCAAAAAACGGATAAGAGGATATTGAGAACTTCATGAGAAAAAAAATGAAATCGCGCGCTGGAGAGAACAATAATCAGTGCCGATAAAATCTGGGAAATCAATTTCAGGCGATAGTCGATCATTTTAATATCGTCCAGAGTACCTACTATCAGCATGATCAAGGCTCCAATAAAATAAAAAGCAAGCTGAAGCAGGAATGTTTCGGATTCCAAAAACATAAAGGGGGACTTATTAAAATGCCATTGGTAGCTTACGATGAAATAAAAACATAAACTCAGGCAAAAACTCAAAAAAATCGCAATTCCGCCAAGCCTCGGCGTTGGAAGGGTATGAACTTTGCGCGAGGAGGGGTAGTCAAAAATATTCATTTTAATCGAGAATCTTCTTGCCAAGGGAGTCAACAAATAAGATAGAAAAAAAGAGATGAGAAGCAACAACCACAACACCTTGAAAAATAAAAACATAGGGGACTTTTACAAAGTTAACAAATTAAAGATTACAGATGGGTGAAGAGAAAGTCAAGCCGCGAGTCCGAGTGGCGCCTAAAATCGTTAGAATCTTTTCGCGTCTGAATATTGGAGGTCCCGCGATTCATGTTATTCTTCTGAGTGAAAAACTGTCTCCGAAATATGAAACGATTCTTGCAACAGGCAAAGTCGGCGCTCTGGAAGGCGATATGTCTTATTTGCTGGAGGAAAAACGCTCTTTTCATCATGTTTTTATTCCGGAGCTTGGAAGAAACATTCGTATTTGGAATGATTGGGTTGCATTTTGGAAAATTTTCAGACTTCTTCTTCGCGAGAAACCGGCGATTGTTCATACCCATACTTCAAAAGCGGGCGTTTTGGGGCGAATAGCCTCGGTTTTGGCTCGTGTTCCGGTGCGGATTCATACCTTTCACGGGCATCTCTTTGAAGGTTATTTTGGAAAGATAAAAACCTTTTTGATTATCATGGCAGAAAGAATTTTAGCACATTTTACCACAGCCATTGTTGCGATATCAGAGGCGCAGAAAAGGGATTTACAAAAATTTGGGATTTGCCCCCTCTTTCCAGCCGAAGAAAAGATCGTTGTCATCCGTCTCGGTTTTGATTTGACCCCTTTTCAAAAGGAGAGAGCGGATTCAGAGAGGCAAAGATTTGGACTTCCAAAGGATCGATATCTGATAGGGCTTGTTGCCAGACTCATCCCCATCAAAAATCATGCGTCTTTTTTAAGAATAGCAAAGAAGGTATTGCTGCAGAGAAAGGATGTCCATTTTGTCATTGTGGGCGATGGGGAGTTAAAAGATATTCTTAAACAACAGATTTCAGCGCTTGAGATCGATTCCCATGTTTCACTGCTTTCCTGGCAGAAAGAAGTTAAACCGATTTATGATGCGCTGGATATTGTTTGCCTGACATCTTTCAATGAAGGGACCCCCGTTTCGCTGATCGAAGCCCAGGCCTGCGGGAAACCGGTGGTTGCGTTTCGTGTGGGAGGCGTGGAAGATGTGATTATTTCGGGCAAAAGCGGTTATCTTGTGGAGATCGGGGATGAGTCTGCATTTTCTGAAAGGATTTTATCTCTTCTGGCTCATCCGGAGCAAAAAGCGGAAATGGGCAATATTGGAAAAAAAGTGATTTTAGAAAATTTTCATGAGGGACGTCTCATCAAAGAAATGGATCAGCTCTATCAGGATTGTCTTTCCAGATAATTTACCAGATACTTTAAATGATCCACTCAAAAAATTGACAAAAATATGTGTGTAAGGCATGGATATAATCATGGATCTTTCGAGCCGCATTAAAGAGAAAAGCGCCAGGGTTGCAGTCATCGGTCTTGGCTATGTGGGGCTTCCATTGTCTCTTGAATTTCTCAAGGCTGGTTTTAAAGTTGTCGGTATAGATATCAATAAAGACAGGATCAAAAAATTAGAATCGGCTGAATCTTATATAACCGATATTTCTTGCGAACAGATTCGCAATGCCCTTCAGACAGGGCGATTTACCCCGACATCTGATTTTTCTATTCTGGCGGATACCGATGTTATTTCTATCTGTGTCCCTACGCCGCTTAGAAAAACGAAAGAGCCTGATATTTCATTTATTGTTTCTGCTGTAAAGAAAATCAAAAATTATCTTTCGAAAGGACAGCTTGTCATTTTAGAGAGCACCACTTATCCCGGCACGACGGAAGAAGTTGTTCTGCCAGAACTGGAGAAAACCGGTCTTCAGGCAGGGAGGGATTTTTACCTTGCCTTTTCACCTGAGAGAATCGACCCCGGGAATAAGAAATACGCGATTGCAAACACGCCAAAAATTGTCGGTGGAATCACCCCCAATTGCACGGAGCTTGCGGTCTCTTTTTATTCAACGGTGGTGGAAAAAGTTTATCCGGTTTCGAGCTCCCGGGCGGCTGAGATGGTAAAGCTTTTGGAAAACACCTTTCGTGCTGTGAATATTGGTCTTGTGAATGAAATTGCGATTGTTGCAGACCGGTTAAAGCTCGACGTTTGGGAAATTATCGATGCCGCGGCGACGAAACCGTTTGGATTTCTCCCTTTTTACCCGGGACCCGGTTTAGGGGGGCATTGTATTCCTGTAGATCCCCATTATCTTTCCTGGAAGCTCAATGCGCAGGGCTACAACCCAAGGTTTATCGAACTTGCGAGAGAGATTAATTCAAAGATGCCAACGGTTGTTGTGGAAAAGATCGCGGATGCCCTCAATCGATTTAAACGCTCAATCAATGGCTCGAAAATTCTTATTTTGGGGGTTGCCTATAAAAAAGATGTGGGAGATATCCGGGAATCGCCGGCGCTGGATGTGATCGAGGGATTAAAAGGGCGCGGCGCAGAGGTTTTCTATGAAGATCGCTATTGCCCGGAATTTGAACATCATGGACATTCATATCAATCGATCTCTTTAGAAACGGCCGATCTTTCCTCCTACGATTGTGTTTCGGTCCTCACCGACCATTCGTACTATGATTGGGGCGCAATTGCGGAATCTGCCACGATAATCGTCGATTGCCGAAACGCGACGCGTGGTTTAAAGAGTTTCCGGGATAAAATCATAAAGATTTGATGCGGGTTATCATCATAGGGGCTGGTGTCGTAGGCTGCGCAATTGCAAAGGAGCTCTCAGAACCCAACATAGAAGTCCATGTTCTTGAAAAGAACTCAAAAACAGGGGAGGGGGTCACAAGCCGAAATAGTGGTGTTATCCACGCGGGGCTCTATTATCCACCACATTCTCTGAAGGCACGGCTTTGCGTTGAGGGGAGAGGGCTGCTTTATGATTGGTGTGAAAAGAAAGGCGTCCCCCATCGAAAAACAGGAAAGCTGATAGCAGCGCTTCTTCCTGCGGAAGAGGCGCTAAAAAACATTTATAAGAACGCGATAACAAGTGGAGTTTCACCATCTGGTCTGAGATGGATTTCAAAAAAAGAAATTCAAAAGATCAATCCTTATATCACAGGTGATATCGCCCTTCATTCGCTGCAATCGGGGATTGTCGATGCCGATGCCCTTTGTTTTTCATTTTATAGAGAGGCTTGTCAAAAGGGGGCAGAGTTTCATTTTTATTGTGATGTGAATGGCATCAATCGAGTATCCTCTTGCTACCTCATCCGCACCTCAAGGGGGGATCTCGAAGCTGATATCGTCATTAACGCTGCCGGTCTCTATGCCGATGTGATTTCAAAACTCGCTGGATGTGATCGTTATACAATTTATCCCTGGCGAGGCGACTATTTTAAAGTGAATCTTCCTTACCCAATCGATATTTTGGTCTACCCTGTCCGAAAACCCGATGCGGCAGGTCTTGGAATTCATCTGACAATCGATCTGAACTCTCAAACCTTTTTGGGTCCAGATTCAGATCCGCCAAGCGCTTTTGAAATCAAAAATCACGCCGCGTTGCAAAAAATGAAAGAAGATTTTTCTGAAAGGCCGGAGAAACTCATGAAATTTTATGAGGCTGCGTCTCAACTTTTATCCGGCCTCAAACCCGAAATGCTCACCTATGAGACCTGCGGGATTCGTCCCAAACTTCGCGCGTTTGATTCCTCCAATGAAGAAAAGGATTTTGTAATCTCCGAAGATCTCCCGGGTTTTTTCAATCTCATCGGCATCGAAAGCCCCGGCCTCACCGCAAGCCCCGCGATTGCGCGGCATATAAAGAAGCTGCTGACATAGGGGGAGGGGGAAGTTAAATTTTCGGTGTCGATTCAAGAGAGAATTGGGGAGTGGCGATTTCTAAGAGTGGGATTTTGACGAAGTCCCGATCTTTGATGTGGGGATGGGGGAGAGTGAGGTCAATGGTTTTCATGGTGAGGGAGTCGTAGAGCAAGAGATCGAGATCGATCGTTCGGGGGCCCCAGCGGAAGGTTTCTTCCCGCCCGATCTCTTTTTCAATCTGCTTTAGGGTTTTCAATAGCTCCACCGGTGAAAGTGAGGTTTTGATTTCGATTGCCCCGTTGATGAATTTGGGCTGATCGGTGTATCCGACAGGATCGGTTTCTATCCACGATGAGACTTTGGTTACTTTTATTTTGGGATGGTTGTCTAGTTTTGAGACGGCATCTTTGCAATTTTTAAGTCGGTCGCCGAGATTAGAGCCGATGCCGATGTAGGCGATTTGCTGCTTCATCAATTTTTTCTTCAGAAACTGTTAACGAAAACCTGAAAAATCCTTCCCCTTCTTCACCAAACCCAATTCCCGGTGTGGTGACAATGCCATATTTCATAAGAAGCTCACTACAAAAATCGATCGATGGGGTCGATTTCGGGGTTTTTGCCCAGACATAGAAGGTTGCCTTCGGTTCAAAGTATTCGATTCCTATTTTTTGTAAAACCGAAAGTAAAAGATCTCTCCTTTTTCGCATGATTTGTCTCTGTGAGACGACAAAATCGTCCCCCTCTTTCAGCGCTACTGCAGCCGCGTGCTGAATGGCTTTGAACTGACCGGAATCGAGATTGGTTTTTAATTTTCCCAACGCCTCAATCAATTTTTCATTCCCCGCCGCGAAACCAATTCTCCAGCCGGTCATGTTGAAGGTTTTTGAAAGGGAATGAAACTCAATTGCAACATCTTTGGCCCCTGGAATTTGAAGAATACTTGGCGAGGGCTCATGAGAGAGATAAATCTCGGAATAGGCGGCATCGTGGCAGAGAATGGTTTCTGTTTTATTTGCCCAATGGACAACTTGATCAAAGAAAGAGAGAGATGCCGTTGCCGAGGTCGGATTGTTTGGATAATTGAAATAGAAAAGTTTTGCCCCCCGCTCGAGACTTGAAAGATCGGGAAGAAAATTATTTTCCAGTTTAAGGGGAACCGGAATCGGAATTCCGGCCGCAAATTGCGTGGCTGCTTTATATACCGGGTAACCAGGGGTTGTATAAAGCACGCCATCATGAGGGTTGACAAGCGAAAGCGGGAGATGACCGATTCCTTCTTTAGAACCGATGAGAACCAGAATTTCTTTATTCGGGTCAAGACGAACTTGAAAACGTTTGAAGAACCACTCTGCGATTTCGAATCGAAATTCTTCCGTTCCAGCATAAGGCGGATAACGATGGTATTGACTCTGTGTGAGCCCATCTTTAAGCGCGTCTAGAATGAATTGGGGTGTTGGGAGATCAGGATCCCCAACACCAAAATCAATGAGATCGACCCCCTTTTTTTTAATCTCGTTTTTCATCTGGTCGATTTTGGCAAACAGATATGGGGGAAGATTTTTAAGACGATCTGAAAGTTCAATCTTCATTCTTCAGGTTCCTTCAGGAAATGTTTCATCGAATAGAGTCCCGGCTTTTGAGTGATAATCCACTGAGCCGCTTCCAGCGCGCCCCGGGCAAAAATAGTTCGTGAAGCGGCCCGATGGGTCAGCTCCAGGCGCTCCCCTTCTCCGAGAAATAAAATCGTATGTTCACCAATGACATCTCCACCGCGAATGCTTTCCACCGTCACATCACCTCTGACTGCTTTGACGGTTTCTGAAAGCTGCTTTGCCGTGCCGCTCGGGGCATCCTTTTTATCACGGTGATGAACTTCAACAATATGAGGTGTGAACGTTTTGGGGAGTAATTTTGCGGCGCTTTCCAGCAAAGAGATAAGAACATTGACCCCGATGCTTGTGTTCGGAGCCAAAAGAACAGCCTGAGATTCAGAGAGTTTTTTAATTTCTTCTTTTTGTTCTTTCGAATATCCCGTTGTTCCGATGACCGCGGGGCAACGGAATTCGCGAAGGAGGGGGAGAAACCGCATGGTGGCGCCTGGTTCTGTGAAATCGACAAATACATCGATATTTTTTAGCGAATTTTCAGAGATTGTTTCATACCTGACCGATTCGTTCAGATGTTTTTCTCTGAGAGGATCCGCTTCCGACACAAAAGCCCTCGAGAGCTTTAAGTTCGGATAATTCCCCGCTTCAAGCAAGGAAATCATCGCTTTTCCCATTCTTCCGGCGGCCCCGGCAATGGCTAAATGAATCATAAACATACCTAAATGAGTTCCAATTTCCGGAGGGTATTTTCAAGTTGTTCGAAATTTTTAGATTCCATTTCACACAGGGGGAGACGAAATTCCAAAGGTATCTTTTTCATGAGGGAAAGAGCCGTTTTTGCGGGAACAGGATTTGTTTCAATAAAAAGCGCCTGGATGAGCGGATAGAGTTTAAAGTGAATCGATTGAGCGGTAGTGAGATCGCCGGTTTTAAAAGAGGTATGGAGTTTTTTAAAGAGACGGGGTGTAATATTTGAAACGACAGAGATCACACCTTGAGCCCCAATGCCCAAAAGCGGCAAAAATGTAAAATCATCCCCGGAAATGAGGCTCATTTTTCCTTTGGTTTCCTGCACGACTTCGGACGCAAACGAGAGCGAGCCAGTCGCTTCTTTAATTGCGACAATGTTTTCAATTTTAGAAAGTCTGCCGATGGTTTGTGGAGTTAAGGAGACTGCTGTCCGTCCGGGGACATTATAAAGGATCAGGGGGAGGCCGATTTTAGAAATGGCTTCAAAGTGTCGATAGAGCCCTTCCTGGCTTGGTTTGTTGTAATAAGGGGTTACGATCAGCGCGGCAGAGGCCCCCTGTTTTTTTGCCCATGCCGTAAGTTCAAGAGTCTCTTCTGTGTTGTTTGTCCCGGATCCTGCAATAACCGGTACCCGGTTTTTTGCCTGGTTTATTACAATTTCAATGACCTGCTTTTTTTCTTCATGAGAGAGAGTAGCCGATTCGGCGGTCGTTCCACAGGCGACAAATCCATCCACCCCTTCCTCAATTTGCCAATCGATGAGCGATCGAAGCGATGGTTCGTCGATTTCACGATTCTTAAAAGGGGTGATTAAGGCTGTATAGATTCCCCTAAACTGATTCATCTGTTAATTCCCCGCGGAAGACCACACGCGCATCCCCCTCCAGACAAACGTTTGTGTAACTCTTTCCATTTTCTTCAAAGTAGACAATAAGATCCCCCCCCATGGTTTTAACCAAAACAGGGGAGGCATTGATCAACTTCTTTGCGTGCGCAATCAGCGCCGATGCAACAACGCCTGTTCCACAGGCCTGTGTAATATCTTCAACCCCCCGTTCGTATGTTTTTACCTTAAGGGTCGGTTTGTGCTCCTTGGTAAGGGCTTCAATGAAATTAACATTGGCGCCAGTCGGCTGAAAATATTTGTGGCTCCGAATGGTTTGCCCGAGTTCTTTGAGCGTTTGAAGCGTGAAATCCTCGAGCCGTTCCATTTCAAGCACAGCATGCGGAACCCCTGTATTGATTCGGGAGAGGGTTACAGTTCCACGTTCCGTGCTCAATTGGATGTCGAGTTTTAATTGCGTCGGTTCTGTCATTTTTACTTTGACAGAGCGGCCATTGACCTCGGCGTGAATGATGCCGGCGCGGGTTTCAAAAGAGAGCTTTGGACCTGTGATGCCTTCAAGATAACTGAATCTTGCGGCACAGCGTGAACCGTTGCCGCACATTTCAGCTTCGAGGCCGTCACAGTTGAAAAACCGCCATTTAAAGTCGGCTTTATCAGAAGGCTCAATGAGAATGAGACCATCCCCCCCCACTGAGTATTTACGGGTGCAGAGTTTTTGTACCCAGTCTCCCCAGTTCCCAAGACGATCCGCGTCCAGGTATTGTTTGCGGTTATCAATAATAATAAAATCATTCGCCGCCCCGCTCATTTTGGTGAATGGAATCTTTGTCATAAACGCGGAAGTTTAGCCTCAATCGTGAGGGAAGTCAATTCCTCTGGCTTAATATTTGGACTTCTTTTTTTTCTCTTTTTTGGATTCTTCTTTAAATGAATCTTTGGCTGATTCTTTCGATTCACTCTTTTGAATCGCTTCTTTAAGAGGAGGGAGGGGGGGGGCTTTTACGCCACAGGCTGTCATTAAATACATAATCCCCACGATTATCCCCATGATGGTCGCCGTCATTTTCATTCGGGCACCGTAACATATTTTTTTTACTTGTCGATTGGAATCTCTTCTGAGAGTAATACCGTCATGAAATCGTTATTGGCGATTTTGTTTATCATTATTATTGGGATTGGGGGTGGGGGGGGGCTGAGGGCCTCGGATTTGGTTGAGAGACTTGAGAAAAGTTATCTTTCTATTGAGGATTTTCAGGCAAATTTTGAGCAGATCGAAACCAATGTCCTTTTAAACAGGGTAAAAAAAACAACGGGGATTATTTATTCTCTCCCCCTTGGCAAGATTTTTTGGCATACCAGGCATCCCTCCCCTCTGAAAGTGATATCCAACGGCAGGGATGTCTGGATGTTTGATCCAAAAGTCCCGCAGGTTATACACGAGCGCTGGGAAGGGTTGGACGATCAGACAAGGCTTGCTCTTCTTTTTTTAAGAAGGGAGGGAAAGTTCAAAGACCATTTTAAAACTTTTGAAAACCTGAAACAGCAGAAACTCACGCTGATTCCAAAAAAAGCGATCGGTATTTCAAAGATTATCGTGCGGCTTTTTGCTTATCCGTCAGAGAAAGAGGGGGATACGCATTTATTTTTTAAAAAAATTACCTTTTATTTTCAACTGGAAAGGAAAACCGATCTGATTTTGGAAGTTGTAAAGTTCAATCAAAAATTAATGCAAAAACATAGAGAGAATCCGATCGATGAAACAATCGACCGCAACTTTGGTTTCATAAATCCCTTGAAAACATTAGAGAAAAAGTCAAAATAGAGTTGACATTAAGCAGAGTATTTGCATAAAGTGGATTTGAAGGATGGGCTCTTTAAGGGTCCAAAGGTATCGTGTGTGGGGTGTCAAAAAGCACGGCCGCACTGTCCTGATAAAAGCAGTTGTTACAAGGTTACTGTGGTTGTTTTACAGTACAGGAGGTCATTTAAGTTATGGCGAACGGATATGTGAAGTGGTTCAATGATACAAAGGGATATGGTTTCATTGAACAAGAAGGTGGTCGGGATGTTTTTGTGCATTATTCTGCCATTCAGGGAGAAGGATATAAAACATTGTCGGAAGGACAGCTCGTTGAATTTGAAATGGTGGAGGGTCCCAAGGGTCCTCAGGCGACAAGAGTCGCTAAAAAATAACAAGCCCCGGTAAAAGCCTTTCTTAATTTTCTGTTGTCAAAAAGACTCCAAACAAAGAAGGGCTTTTTTTCATCTTATTAGTCCCGATTCATTTGTGATTTTCAAATTTTTGTATTAAGAGAAGGGCTATGTCTTTGGAATTTTTATGAAAGGACTCATTTTAAGCGGCGGGCATGGCACAAGGCTCCGCCCGATTACTCACACATCGGCAAAGCAGCTTGTTCCTGTGGCGAATAAACCGATTCTCTTTTATGGCATTGAGGCGCTGAGGGACGCGGGGATCAGGGATATCGGTATCGTTGTTGGGGAAACAAAAGATGAAATCAGGGGGGCTATTCAGCAAGGGGAAAAATTCGGGGTCAGAATCACCTATATTGAGCAGCCAGAACCGCTCGGTCTTGCCCATGCGGCGCTTACGGCAGAGCCTTATTTGAAAGATTCTGAATTTATCATGTATCTGGGAGATAATTTAATTAAAGGAGGGGTCAGGGATTTTGTCGAAAAATTTAAAAGGGAACGCCCCTCCGCTCAGATCCTTCTTGTAAAAGTGCCAAACCCGCAGCAATTTGGAGTGGCAGAGATCGAACATCAAAATGGAGTGACAAGGGTGGTTCGTCTGGTTGAAAAACCAAAAGATCCCAAAAGCGATTTGGCTCTGGCCGGTGTTTATCTTTTTAATTCTGATATTTTTAAAGCTGCCCGATCGATCGATTTTTCCGGACGGGGTGAACTTGAAATTACAGACGCAATTCAATGGCTGATCGATCATCATTACAAAGTGTACTCCGATATTATTAAGGGATGGTGGAAAGACACCGGAAAATTAGAAGATCTTCTCGAGGCAAATCGGATGATGTGCGATGATCTGGAAGCAAAGATTTTAGGTGTGGTTGATGCGCGATCCAAAATTGAATTCAGGGTTTTTATCGACGAGGGGGCAGTCATTGAAAACAGCGTCATTCGCGGTCCCTCTATGGTTGGGAAAAATACAAAGATCGTCGATTCTTATGTGGGGCCTTTTACTTCCATAAATGATCATTGCGAAATCAGAGGGAGTGAGATAGAGCACAGTATCATTCTACAGGGGAGCAAGATTATGAATATTCGTCATCGGATATCGGACAGTCTGATCGGAAAAAATGTTGAAATTGCCGGCAATGTCCGACGAACGAAGTGTCATCAATTTATGGTTGGCGATAGTTCGAGAATTGAACTGACATGATTACAAAGGAATTGATTTCAGGGGTTCAAACAAAAAAACTGACAGTGATCCCTGATGAGCGGGGGCGTTTAATGGAAATCCTTCGTTCGGATGAGGCGATTTTTAAAAAATTTGGACAGCTTTATATGACGGCTGCTTCCGACGGTGTCGTGAAAGGATGGCATTATCACAAAGTTCAGTGGGATAACTTTTCTGTGGTCAGGGGGATGATCAAGCTTGTGCTCTATGACAGCCGATCTGATTCACCGACATATCGCAAGATCAATGAATTCTTCATCGGCGAATATAATCCGCTGCTGGTTCACATTCCCCCCTATGTCTATCATGGCTTCAAGGGGATCAGTCATCCTGAAGCAATCGTAATTAATTGTCCGACGGAGGTTTATCATTACAAAGATCCGGATGAATTTCGTGCCGACCCGCATAATAGTGAAATCCCTTATGACTGGTCACGGCGTGATGGATAAAGGCAGGCTTTTTAAAAAGCATCAGATGATCAAAGCATGAAGCTCTTGGTGACCGGGGGAGCGGGATTTATTGGCTCGGCATTCATTCGCGCGGTTATAAGAGCGCGTCCTTCCTATAAAGCGCTCAATGTCGATAAACTGACTTACGCCGGGAATCTTAAAAATTTAGAAGAGATTGAAAAATCTGAACAATACTCTTTTTCGAAAACAGATATTGCAAATTACGAGGCCATTCGTCACGTTGTTTCGGCATCTCCCCCTGATGCCATTGTCCATTTTGCGGCTGAATCACACGTCGATCGATCGATTCTTAATTCGAGAAATTTTGTAGACACAAACATTGTGGGGACGCACACACTTCTCGAAATTGCGCGGGAATTTAAAATAAAGCGATTTGTCCATGTTTCTACGGATGAGGTCTATGGGGCGTTAGGGGGAGAGGGGTCTTTTACAGAATCTTCTCCGCTTGCGCCGAATAGTCCTTATGCGGCAAGCAAAGCCTCTTCAGATCTTTTGGTTCGTTCCTATTTTAAAACGTATAGGCTGCCTGTCGTTGTCACAAGATCGGTCAATAATTATGGTCCTTACCAGTATCCTGAAAAGCTGATCCCTCTTTTTATTATCCGGGCGATGCAGGATCGCCCCTTGCCCGTTTATGGCGACGGTCTTTATGTGCGGGATTGGATCCACGTTGAAGATCATTGTCTGGCGCTTCTTTCCGTGCTGGAAAATGGAAAGGAAGGGGAAATTTATAATATCGGCGCGCGTTGCGAAAAGAAAAATATCGATATCGCGCTTCAGATTCTAAAGATAATGAACAAGCCTCAATCATTGGTTCAATATGTCGAGGATCGTCCGGGTCACGACAGACGATATGCGATCGATCCTTCCAAAATTGAACGGGATCTTGGGTGGCGGGCAATGCGTCATCTTGATGATGAACTCCCGGCTCTCATTCGTTGGTATGAGGAACACGAGCTATGGTGGCAGGGCGCCGAAAAAAAATCTTAGTTCTGGGGGGGGAGGGACTTTTGGGAGCCGAAGTGATTCGGCATTTTTCCAAAGGGGCGTATGACGTCAAAGGGGCGTCTCGTTCAGAACTCGATATAACGAAGGGGCAGGAAGTTGCCATTTGGATTGAGCGTCTGCATCCGGATTTTGTCATCAATTGCGCCGCGCTTTCGAATGTCGATTATTGTGAAGAACACCGGGAAGAGGCTTTTCGTGTCAATGCGGAAGGGGTCAGGAATATCTGTTGCGTGCTTTCAGAAACCGGAGGGAAGTTGGTTCATATCTCGACCGACTATGTATTCGATGGCGACAAAGGGGCCTCTTATGAGGAAACAGATTCCGTCAATCCCCGCAGTGTCTATGCGGAAAGTAAGCTAAAAGGGGAAGAGTATGTAGAACGGTTTTTGCCAGAGAGCCTTATTGTGCGGGTTCAGTGGCTTTACGGAAGCTGTGGGACAAATTTTTCAAGCCGGGTCATTCGTGAAATTTCAGAATCTTCTTATGTCTCTCCCTATCGTCTCATCGAAGATCGTGTGGGTTCTCCAACAGATGTTTCAGAAGTAGCCAAGGGATTGGAGGCGCTGATCGCTAAAGATTGCTCGGGGCTTTTTCATCTTTCAAGCAGCGGCTGCTGTTCGTGGTTTGAATTTGGCAAGATGATATTCGAACTGTGTGGTGATGAGAAAGCTCAAAAGATGATTCAGGCTGTTCGGGAGAAAGACATCAGGCGTCCTGCCCACCGGCCACGGTTTTCAGCTTTTTCATGTCATAAATTGCAAAAGGAGACCGGCCACACCCCCTTACATTGGAAAGAGATGCTTCGGGTTATGATAAAAGGCTAAAAGCCCTTGAGAAATTCCTCCCGGGCAAGCTGAATCAGCGATCGACTGTAATAAGCGGTCTTTTTTAAATTCTTGGTTGTAGTCTCGAGAAAAATTTTCTTTTGTGTCGAAGTCAGGCGGGACTCTTTTTCAAGGGTCTTAATTGGGTAATGCGCCAGCGGGCTTCGCGGCAGATCAATCGAGGGATCCAAAAACTTTCTCCCAAAATAGGTATAGCAAAGGTTTCCGATTGTGGTTGAATTATGATTCGAAAAATCAGCCGCATGTTTGGCAATGAGAAACGCGCTGGAGCTTGCAAAGAAATCGGCTCCCCGGAGCGCAGGGATAAATTTTCTCTCTAATTTCCCGGAGATCTCTTCTTTAAGCCGGTAAACGGCATAATCTTCATAGAGATAATGGTAGTTGGAAATGATTTGCGTGGTTCGCGCGACGAATTGTTTAAAATGGAAAATGTCTTCCCATGAGAGAAATCTGGGAGTCAAAATCTGACTGCTGTGATAAGGCTGCCCCAAATCCTGCACATAATGAAGTGACCAGGCCAAAAAGCGAAACGCCCAATACGGTTCGGAAACGTTATAGGCCTGCTCGGCGAGGTCATAAAAAATCTGTGCCCGTTTGAGAGCCTCCCCCATCTCTTTCATTGGAACATGAAATGTCCGCCACGGGGCTTTGATCGACCACTTTTTAAAATAGAGATGGCGGAAACCCTGGCTTGTCGGGCCTCTGTATCCCCCCATATATTTTTGATCCGGGGAGAGATTTAAATCCTGATCCATTCCCCAATCGGGTTCATCCGCATAATTGATTAAAATCGCGCTTGCAGATGTCGTTTCACCCGGGTGTGCATACGGGACATTTTTCTTAATGTCTTTGAATCCGATGACTGTTTTGGGATTCAGTTGATATTGGTTTAAAAAATCGGATTTTGTAAAATCTTTTGAAAAAGCCTTTGCCAGGAATTGTTCAAATGAAGTGATTTTTATCGGCATCGAAAGCCAGGAGACCTCTTGAACAATAAAGGAAGTCATTAAATCGTGACGTTTCCAGGCAAGGGTTGTGGAGGGAATATGAGTTATGAAACATATCAGGAGAGCCAAATAATGTTTTTTAGCCATTATGAGAGTTATAGCGAAGGAAAATGCCCGCGTCCATGTTTTTTGAAAAAAATTGTAAAAGAAAAAACCGTTATGCTATAGATGGAATCTATGGAGACCCTGGGTCAGTTTCTCAAACGCGAAAGGGAAGCGCGAAATATTGCGATAGAAGATGTCGAAAAAATCACGAAATATCACCGCTCTAGGATTGATGCGCTGGAAGGGGATCATCACGATCAGTTACCCTCTCCCCCCTATGTCAAGGGGATGCTGCGATCGTTTGCGAAGTATTATGGTTTGGATATCACAGATCTTTTGATCCGGTATGAAGATTTTTTAAATTCCCAAAAAAAAGAAGCGCCTCTCCCCCCGATGGAGGAAATCCGGATTCCTTTGTATAAGAAAAAATATTTTCTCGTTTCTGTCTTTTCTATCGCCTTTTTGGTTTCCGCCATGTCGGCGGTTTTTTTAATTCGTCGATCGATCCTCAGCCCCGTGTCTGTCGTGCCATCTCCGTCGACCGTAGGTGTCCCATCTCCGCCCCCTCTGATTGTTCAGCCTGTCCCTGTTTCTGACAAGAAGTATCGCGTATGGGTAAAGGCTTCCCAGGGTGTTTGGATCAAAGTTCAAATTGATGCGGCTCCCCCTTATCATTTTAATCTTAAAGAAGGGGGATCCGTTCAGTTAAATGGCAACAAGGCGGTCCGGTTTTTCGTTTCTGACGCGACTGCGCTTAAACTTACTTATAATGATAAAGAGGTTAGCGAAATTCCATCAGGTCCTGCCACATTTGTATTTCCAGAGAGCGCTATTTCCAAAGAGGCTGGTTTGAGAAAAGAAGAAGAAGCGGATAAATGACGACAGCAGTTGCGATTGGAATTGTTAAATTGTCATCAATTTTTTTCGTTGAAAAAAGCTCCGCGAAAGTGGCTGCCAATCCCCCCGCTACACTCATATAGGGGAGCGCGTTTGAGGTTACGCCATAAAGTGTGAGCACCACAAAGATTAAAATGGAACAGACAATGAAACAGGCAAGTGAACCCTGAAGCGATTTTCCTTTAATGATGCTTTCCGTTCCAAATCTTAAACCGATAATGCAGGCTGCCGCATCGCCAAAAGCGAGGCAAAGAATAGAAAGAATGGCAACAGGCTTTGGAAAGAGGCAGACAACAAGGAAAAAGGCGAAAACAAAATAAGTCATACTGCTGACAGTTCCAAATTCACGCTTTCGCATGAGTGGACCAAGGAGAGAGACAGCGAGCCGATTCAATGGTCGCCATTTTAGTCTTAAAATATCGAGGAGAATAACCGGTCCCCCAATCAGAGTAATTAAAAGGAGAGCCGTTTCGCGCTCGGGATAAACAAAGGCATAGAGATATGCCATAAAGAGCATCATTCCAACATGCCATAGCTTTCTCAAGGCCTGAATGTCTCCTTTGGTAGCAGGTCCGAATTGGATGAAGGCGCCTTGAGTTAAATGTTTCGATGTACGCATAGTGTCTCTATAATGAAAGCATTTTCTGTGCCAGAGGAGGATGTCTTCATCCAATTTTCAAAAAAGGTTAATGATTTCATACTATTATTGTAAAAGATGTCTTATGGACTATATAATGTCATGTATTGTCATTTAGGGAAGATTATTACTCAGTTTATAGACAGGGTGAGAAAGGGGGTTCTCACTTATGTCGGAACCAGCTCACGGTTTTTGCGCTTGATTTTGTAAACATTCCTGATATCCCCATCCATTATGAATGATCTTCGAAAATTGCCGTCAGTTCATGCTCTCATGAATGATCTCGTAATGAGAGAATGGACAGCATCTTTGTCTTACGAGACAGTTGTCAGAACAGTCCGCGAAATGCTTAAAACAATTCGAAAGGAAATACGGTTTTCAAAATCAAATATAGAGCCCGAAACCATACGGCTGCGAATTCTCAAAGAATTAAAAGGGCTGGAACAACCCTCTTTTGAGCGAGTGATCAATGCCACCGGAATCTTGATTCACACAAATTTGGGGAGGGCGCCTTTATCTGAAAGCGCCCTGCGAAGGGCGCTCGAGCTTGGCAAAAGTTACTGCACTGTTGAATATAATCTTTCAGAGGCTAAACGCGGTGAAAGGAATGATCCGGTTGAAAAACTGCTTTGTCAAATCACCGGAGCGGAAGCAGGGTTGGTTGTGAACAACAATGCCGCCGCCGTTCTTCTTGGTTTAGACACGCTTGCCAAAGGCAGGCATGTGCTTGTGTCCCGGGGCGAGCTTGTTGAGATCGGAAATTCTTTCAGAATCCCGGACATTCTGGAAAAAAGCGGGGCCCATCTCAAAGGGGTTGGCACGACGAATAAAACCAAAATAAGCGATTATGAGAAAGGAGTTGATAAAAATACAGCTCTTATTTTAAAGGTTCACAAAAGCAATTATGACATTGTCGGATTTACAGAAGAGGTTTCATTAGAGGGACTTGCCTCTTTTTGCCATCGCAAAAAGTTGCCTCTTATTTTTGACGCCGGGAGCGGTTTGTTGCTTTCATCATCCCATTCCCTCTTTAGATATTTTGAGGGAGAACCATCGATTATTTCTTCTGTCAAACAAGGTGTCGATATGATTACTTTCAGCGGTGATAAACTGATGGGGGGCCCTCAATGCGGCCTGATTGTGGGGAAACGGAAATATATCGAAAAAATAAAAAGAAATCCCCTTTATCGGGCGCTTCGCGCGGATAAGATCCTGCTTGCCATTCTTGATGAGACGCTGCGTCATTATCTATCGGCGGAGCCGGAACGGGAAATACCTTTTTTAAAACTTCTCGCAACGCCGATTGAAATATTAGAAGAGCGCGCTCTCTCTATTCAGAGCGTTCTTAAAGAGCGTGGAGTTGAAGCAGAAGTAAAACGGGATGTTTCAAAGACAGGGGGGGGGAGTTGTCCCCGGTTAGAGCTTCCGACAGTGGTTTTATCTATTCGTCTTAAAAAATTGGTAAAAGAGAAGATCCTGGATGTTGAAGAGAAGCTTCGAATGCCGAAAGATCCCTCTCTTATCCCGGTCATTGGCCGAACCCGCAAAGATTCTCTTCATTTCGATTTTCGAACCATTTTCGAGCGGGATCTTTCTAAATTTAAGAACAGTCTGATTGCGGCGCTCCACTTTACTGACAGCTAAAATACTTATGAAATTTTTCTTCACCGAGTGATTTTCGTATAAATGCGAGCTGAATCACACCGGCCGTATAAGTGGTATAGTTTTCATAGCTGATCGTTTGATCGGGGATAAGTCCCTGAACCAGAAGCCCGATTAACTCGGAGCGATCGTTAATGACCGGTGAACCGCTGTTCCCCCCCTGAACATCTGAATCGGTGACGATATATTCACCGCGATCGATCAGAACCTTCCAGAAATCGAGCGAGATTTTGCGATTCGATTCTTCAAGGGTTTTATAAAAGCCGCTTTGTTCGGCTGAGTAAGCAATTTTTCCATAGCTTACGAGCTTTCTCCAGTTATTGGTAACCTCGCCGATTTTTCTTTTTGTAAATCCGGGGTATCCAATGACCCAACTATATTCATTTTCCGCCGGCGTTTGAGCGGCAGTTTTCAGACAGGCGTGATTGGAGGCGCCATCCATTTTAAGAATTGCCCAATCGGCGCCAATGACATCCTGCACTTTTTTAATTACGGAAGGGTCGTATGTGTTGACCTTTCGTTCGTCGAATTGGCTAAAACCCAGACCTGCCGCGATCACCGTTGCGTTGAATTCACCAAAAAAAGTCGAATATTTTTTCCCTATAACCTCTTCCTGTGGAACAAGATACATCTCTGCCCCATCGGCAAGTTTCTGTCGATATGACTCAAGCCCCATCCCACTGGCAAGACAATGAAAAGCGGTCAGAATGTATCCATCTTTTGAAATATAAGAAGACGAGCAGTTTGAAAAATCAACGGGGAATGCGGCTGCAGCGTCATAAGCATTTTTAATCCCCTGGGGTTTTTTGTCCAGATTATCCGGCCAGAAAAATCCCTCTTCAAAAGAGGGGTTAAATGATGGAAATTGTGATGCGCCTGCCTGAAAGGTAAAGCCAACGACGGAAAAAAGAAACACGATTAGCGTACGAATAAACAAGGATTGGAACATCGGAAGACCTCCTTTTCAAGTTGATAAGGAAAGGCATAAACGATAATTGAACGGTACAAAGTCTTTCGATTTATGTCAAGTTTTGTTATGCTGTCTTCATTATGTCAGAAGCCAGACGAGCCAAGATTGTCTGCACACTCGGGCCTGCCACCTTCTCTCCCGCCATGATTGAAAAACTCATTCGGGCAGGGATGGATGTTGCGCGTCTTAATTTTTCACATGGAGATCATGCGGCCTATCAACGTGTGATCCGCACGGTGCGTGAGAAATCCAAAAAATTTGGGAAGAGTATCACGATCATTCAGGATCTTCAGGGACCCAAGATCAGAACCGGAAAACTGAGTTATGACAAAATTGTGCTTCGCCCCCGACAACGAATAACGCTGACCACCCGAAATGTGGTCGGAAATGAAAAAGTGATTTCGGTTCCTTACCGGCCTTTGCCCAGACTTTTAAAGAAAGGGAATTGCATTTTGATTGATGACGGTTTGATTGAACTAAAAGTCCTTCGTACTTTTTCAGATTCCATTGAATGTGTTGTGATCAATGGCGGCAATTTGCGCGAGAATAAAGGGGTCAATCTTCCCTATATTAAGACGGTTCATTCTTCACTGACGGCAAAGGATCAACGGGATCTTGCGTTTGGAATCCGCCAGGGGGTCGATTTTATCGCCATGTCATTTGTCTGTCGCGCGCATGACATCCTGGAATTGAAAAAACGAATACCAAAATCATCCCAAATCGGCGTTATTGCAAAAATTGAAAAGCGCGAAGCGATTGATCATTTTGATGAAATTCTCATGGTGACAGACGCGGTGATGGTTGCGCGGGGGGATTTGGCTGTTGAATGTTCGAGTGAGGTTGTTCCCTGTCTTCAGAAAGAAATCATTGGCAAATGCAACCGCGCGTTAAGACCGGTCATTACGGCGACGCAGATGCTTGAGTCGATGGTCAAAAATCCAAGGCCAAGCCGCGCGGAGGCCTCTGATGTTGCCAATGCCGTTCTTGACGGATCGGACGCGTTGATGCTCTCTTCCGAAACGGCTTTTGGACTTCATCCGGTCGAGAGTGTGAACATGATGGACAAGATTATTCGCGAGGTTGAGCATCATCACTATTTTGTTGAGCGAAAATTTTTTGATGAACCGCATTTGGAATTGAAAAAAACAGAAAAAGCGAAAAAAGAGATTTTTGGGGGGGCGATTGAGCGCGCGGCCTGCCAGATCGCGCAGGGGATTCAGGCGAAACTGATCTGTTGTCTCACAGAGCGGGGACGCTCCGCGATGCTGATTTCCCGCTCTCGTCCCAAACAGCCGATTGTGGCGTTAACAAACCACGGGTCAACGATGAGAAAGCTCTCTTTGGTCTGGGGGGTGCGTTGTTATTTTATCAAGAGGCTGATGAATAATCTGAATTTATTCGGGATTATACGAAAACGCCTTTTGGAATTAAAACTTGCAAAGAGGGGGGATTCTGTAATTGTGACTACCGGTGTCTTTACTCATGCCCCTGATACAGAGCGAATTACGAAAGTGCATAGAATTTGACACGCTATTTGCCACCTGTGGCAAATAGCGTGTCGGCTAAGGAAAAAATCCCCGGATAAGCATCGCCTTTGAGAGATGACGCAAAGCTGCAATTAAAGCCGCTGTTCGCATCGTTGTTTTACATTCTTTTTTAACTTCCACAACGCGTCGGAAGGAATCAGACATAATATTCCACAGTCGGTTTGAAACCTCCTTTTCATCCCAGAAAAACTTTTGAAGCCCCTGGACCCATTCAAAATAAGAGACGGTTACTCCTCCGGCGTTTGCCAGAATATCGGGGATGATAAAGACTCCTTTGTCAGATAAGATCTGATCGGCCTCAGGGGTGGTTGGGCTATTGGCGCCTTCGGCGATAATTTTACATTTAATGCGATCTGCGTTTTCTTTTGTAATTTGAGATTCAATGGCAGCCGGAATCAGAATATCGCATTTAAGTTCAAGAAGTTCTGCATTTGTAATTGAATCAGCTTCTTCAAAGTCGGCGAGGGGTTTCTTTTCTTCCAGGTGTTTGTGCAATTTATCAAGATTTAACCCGTTTTTATTGTAGATCCCCCCCAATTCATCGCTGACCGCAATGATACGGCATCCAATTTTATGCATTTTGCGCGCTACCTCAGACCCCACTTTTCCAAAACCCTGAACCACCACAGAAATATTTTCATCAAGCGTTATGTTCAGGTGATTGGCTGCTTCCATCACCGCATAAACAACCCCTTTTCCAGTCGCATCCGTTCTTCCCAAGCTCCCCCCAATTTCTAGCGGTTTTCCTGTCACAGATCCGGGAATCGCAAAACCGACGTTTTGGCTATAGGTATCCATCATCCAGGCCATCACCTGTTCATCCGTGCCGATATCAGGGGCGGGGATGTCTTTGTCTGGTCCAATCAGATTAAAAATTTCCATGGTATAGCGGCGTGTCATACGCTGTATTTCACCGCGGGACATCTGATTTGGATTACATCGAATCCCCCCTTTAGCCCCACCCAGCGGCAAACCAAAGAGAGCGCATTTGAGCGTCATCAGCATTGCGAGCGCCGCTGTTTCAGATAAATTCACGCTCGGATGATAACGAACGCCCCCTTTACCGGGTCCCAACGTCATGTTGTGTTGAACCCGATACCCCATGAAAACGTTGATATGTCCGTCATCCATTCTGACAGGCACTGAAACAACCAGCGCGCGTTTTGGATATTTCAGGCGGATCAGAATATTTGGATCGAGTTTCATGATCTCGCCTGCAATATCGAGCTGTCTCAAGGCATCCTGGTAGAGTTGACTCTTGAATAATTTGCTTTCCATAATGTTATTTTGTTTTTTTTCCATATTGATAATCCTTTATCTTATTCTGAAGACTTTTTCTACTAATTCCAAGCTTTTTTGCGGCCCGTGTGACATTGCCATGTGTTTCTTCCAGGGCTTTGAGAATCAGGTCTTTTTCGATTTTCTGTGTGGTTTCCTTGACGATTTTCTTAAATGAAGAAGAAGGGGATGGCATTGAGACCGCCAGAGGGGTATCTCCCGATATTTCTTTAGGGATGCTTTTTAGCGTTAATCGATCCCCTTCATTAAGCAGAATCATTCTTTCAATGACATTTTCAAGTTGTCGAATATTTCCAGGCCACTCAAACTGGCTTAGAATTCTCATTGCCTGTTCGTCCATTCCCTGAATCTTTTTTCCCAGTTTTTTATTGTATTTTTCAATAAAAAAGTCAACCAGTGTCGGGAAATCTTCCAATCTTTCCCTAAGCGGCGGCAAATAAATGGGGACCACATTTAACCGGTAGTAAAGATCTTCACGAAAGTTCCCCTTTTTGACCTCCTCCATGAGATCTTTGTTTGTTGCGGAGATGAGACGGATGTCGATTTTTATAGTGTGAATCCCCCCCACCCGCTCGATTTCACTATTCTGAAGAATCCTCAGAAGCTTTGCCTGCATTTCTTGGGAGATTTCGCCGATTTCATCGAGAAAAAGGGTTCCATGGTTGGCAAGTTCGAATCGTCCGGGCTTTGAAGTGACAGCGCCGGTAAATGCCCCTCTCTCATATCCAAAAAGTTCGCTCTCAATGAGCGTTGAGGGAATTGCCGAACAATTGATGGCGATAAAAGAGTTTTGAGACCGGGAGCTCCGGTTATGAAGCGCGCGCGCGACGAGTTCTTTGCCGGTTCCGCTTTCGCCGGTGATGAGCACTGTCGAAGGGCTATCTGAAACTTTTTGGATGATTTTTAAAACCTCCTTCATTTTGGGACTCTGACTGATGAGATCCGAATGAATTTCAAGATCAGAGGGGGAACGCGATTTCGATTGATAGGTATTGATCGCCTTCTCGATCACCTGAACCATTTCCTGCTTCTCAAATGGCTTGGAAATGTAATCAAATGCCCCGAGCTTTAATGCGCTTACCGCGGAGTCGACCGTTTCATGCGCGGTAATAATGATAACAGGGATATCCGGGTATTGATCGGAGACCCTTTTT
This sequence comes from uncultured bacterium, assembly GCA_964371555.1. Lineage (GTDB taxonomy): Bacteria > Bdellovibrionota > JACOXK01 > 2-02-FULL-40-11 > 2-02-FULL-40-11 > CAYJMQ01. The sequence goes on from CAYJMQ010000003.1 coordinate 29,698, forward strand.
AAGAACCCCATCCCATCCAGATGAGGCATCCTGAGATCTGTGATAATTGTGTGAATTTCTTCTTTTTTCAGACAGGAGATTGCCTCCATGCCATCGCGCGCTTCTGATGCCAAATACCCCTGTTGTTCAACAAGGGCTTTCAAAACCTTTCGGATATTCGTTTCGTCATCTACAATCAGAACACGGTCGCTCATGATTTTTTGCATGGAAGTGTCATAATCAATTTTGTTCCTTTGCGCAATTCGCTTTCCATGCGAAAACCACCCTGATGCGCGCGAACAATTTTATGAGAAATCGCAAGCCCCAGTCCTGTCCCCCCCTCGCGCGTCGTAAAGAAAGGGATGAAAATCTTTTTTAGGTTTTCCTCCGAAATACCGATGCCTGTGTCTTCAAAGGTAATTTCAACATTATTTTTTATATTGCGCATTGAAATTTTAAGCTCCCCGCCATCCGGCATTGCCTGAATGGCATTTAGAATAATGTTCAAAAATACCTGCTGAATCAGTGAAGGATCGACCACGGCAAAATAAGAATTGCCCAAATGTTGATACATGAGGTGAATGTTGGGCGGAAAGTCTCTTGAAATCATCTGGAGGGTGCTTCGCAGGAGTTCAGATAGATCTGTTTCCGCAAGGTTTTGTGACAGCGGTTTTGCGTAGTTTAAAAACCGGGACACAATTTTATTTAAGCGGTCGACTTCATTCACAATAATTTTTAAAAACTCGTTTTGAGTCGTATTTTCCTGTGTCGGCATCAAATATTGCGCCGCCCCTTTGATCGCGCCAAGCGGATTTCTGATTTCATGCGCGAGGCCGGCGGCCATTTCCCCGACCGTTGCCAGCCGGTCGCGTTCACGGATTCTTTCGTAAATTTCCAGATTTTTCAGCGACAGCGCGATCTGACCCGAATGGGGGATCAAGAGTTCAAGATCTTTGGAGGGATAGGGTTCGTCCGATCGTTCATTGATAAAAGTGCAAAAGCCTATTATTTTTCCGTCAAGCACAAACGGAAAGGCCACCTCCGCGTTGAGAGACTGAAATATGGAGAGCGTGTTTTCAAGACGCTCCCGGTAGATGCCGGCCCCTTCCGCGATTTCCCGATGGATAAAATAGGCGCTGCTCGGTTTGACGTTTCTTCCCGTGAGGTATTTGACAAAATCATGACTGATCATGACCTCGGATATTTTTGTTTTTGTAGGATCAATTTCAAGGGATTGAATGAGATTGAATTTAATCTCTTCGCGGTCGATCAGGAAAAAATGCGCCTGTGTCGCCTGAAGGATGTTTTTCAGACCGACAAGGACATGGTGAGCGAGGTCCCGAAGGTCGCTGGTCTCTAAAAGCGAACGCTTGAGGCCCCCCAGCTGATTTTCGATTTTAAGCCGCCCTTTGAGGAAAAACTTTGATATGCCCCGTTCAATGAGCTGTTTGATCGGCTCAAAAAGAATAAGAATGACAAACGATGCCACAAACGTATTGAAAAAAAACAACGCGATTCCTTCAACCCATGCGACGAGGATGGCATAAATCAGGGTCAGCATGGCCGTGAGAACAAAGAAAAGAAACGCCTTGGCCGTCAGGTCTTCAAGGTCGAGAACTTTCTGTTTCGTGATGGTTTGATAGATGAAGTAGATGTAGAAAACGAGAAATAGATTTCCAACGGCAGGGAGCGGGAGCCCCATTTCAGAGAGGCGGTCCGAGATGAGCATCGTAAGCGTTACCAGTCCCGATGCGATGAAAGAGATTCTCTTTCGTCTTCCCTGGCGTCCCAGCTGGGAAAGTGTCAGCGTGCGGCTCAATAGATAAAACGCGTATAAGACGGATGCCACGGCATAGAGATTGGCGGCATGCATCGACCAATCAAGTCTATTCGATGGAAGCAGAAGTGTTGTGGAAAGAACGCAGCCTGACAAGATAAAAACAGTGAGTCTTTTTTCAATTTTTATCGGGATTTTTTCTTTTTCGATGTACTGCCAAAAGAAATAGATGGTGGCAGGTCCAAGAGTCATCGTTACGAAAAGATGAAACCGTTCGATCAATTCTGAGTAAAGAATCCGGGAAAAGAAGAATGAAAGATTCCAAATGGCCAATGCTGAACAAAGAATGGCAAACCAGCGATAATGCCTGTCCCTGAGTGACTTTGCGGAAATCACAATCGCAAACGCGAGCGCGGTGAACGAGCAGAGCAGCGAGCTGATGGTTAAGGTATTCATATGCCCCCCTCTGTCCCAAGAGCGAGTGTGTCGGGTATTATAGAGCGGGGCATTTTGATGGCAATAGCTAGTTTTTGTGCTTTTCGCGACAAAAACTATCCTGAGCGCAGCGAAGGATCGTGTGATGTTTGCCGAAACTATCCTGAGCGCAGCGAAGGATCGTGTGCCCGGCATGGCACAAATACTTGGAGGTGAAAGTCCTCTGTGGATCTGATAGGAGGAACCACTAGCAGATATGATCGCACCATGATAATTGCCCCCATGGATGCCTCTCTGCACTCGGCTATCACAACACCAAAATTAGCACTTGACATATGTATCCTATAGGATACAATGGATATTAGATGGATGTTAGGCCTCGAGAGCTTGTTGAATATGAAACTGAGTCGGGTAACAGCCCCTTTTCTGAGTGGTTAAATTCTCTTAAGGACATAAATGCACGAGCAATCATCCGTAAACGCTTAAACAGGGTTCGCAATGGAAACTTCGGTAATACAAGGCATGTTGAAGATCAGGTTTATGAACTGAAGGTCTATTATGGGCCTGGATATCGGGTTTATTATGGCTTAGATGGTGACACACTTGTTGTTTTACTCTGTGGAGGAAGTAAAGGCTCTCAGGACAGAGACATCCAAAAAGCAAAGGAGTATTGGAAAGATTATTGGAGGTAAAACCTATGCCTAAAAGAACGAGAAAATATGAAGAGTCTTTAATTGAATCTTTAAAAGACTCTAAAGAAGCCTCAGCCTACTTAAATGCTCATCTTGAAGAGGCAGAAGAGGAAGATGCAGAAGAGCTTTTTTTGATGGCACTCCGAGATGTGGCAAAGGCCTATGGAATGACAGAGATTTCTGAGAGAACAGATCTAGGGCGTGAGAGTCTTTATAAAGCGTTATCTGAGTCTGGGAATCCTAAAATTAAAACTCTCTGGGTATTGCTCAATGCCATAGGTCTTCGTTTAATGGTTGAGCCAAAAAAGAAAACGGCAAAGCGATAAATTCGTGTTACTATAAATTCAATGAAAAATTTATTTTCGACTGGCATTAGACATATCGCAATTCAGGTATCAGATTTAAATAAATCAACAGATTTTTATATCAAACTGTTGGGTGCCAAGTACTGTGGTAAGGCAACTAACATGGTCTTTTTAATGCTTGGAGAAACTGACTTAACCCTTGAACAAGCGAATAACTCAATAATTCAACCTTCTGGAATTGATCATTTTGGTTTTATTGTTGATAGAAAGACGGATGTTGATAAAGCAACTTCTTATTTGTCTGAGAATAATGTTGAAGTAATTTCTGGTCCTGCCGATCGTCCTGATGCTCGATTTATGATGTTTAAAGATCCTGATGGATATAAATTTGAATTGTTTTGTCCAAATAAATAACACATCTATTTCAAATTCATAATATTTTCTCTAAATGCTCTTACGTTGCCTGGATCCCGGGTCTCGCTACGCTCGCCCGGGATGACATACTGACGACTACAACCTACAAGTGGTATCGGCATCTTTCCTGTCGCGAAGAGATCCCTCACTTCGTTCGGGATGACGACGGTCATTGTTACCTTATGAGCCGCGAACGGATCTGAAATGGATGGTGTCTGCATTTACTTTCCGTTGACGCGAACCTGTAATTTGATACAAGAAATCTTATGGCAAAAAAGGTTGTCGGCATCATCGGCGGTTCGGGTCTCTACGAAATCGAGGGGCTTAAAAACATCAGGCGAAAAAAACTTAAAACTCCTTTTGGAAATCCATCTGATGAATATGTGATCGGCGACGCTCAAGGAACAACGCTTGTTTTTTTACCCCGGCATGCCCGTGGCCATCTGATTCCCCCATCTCAAATTAATTACCGGGCAAACATTTTTGGAATGAAACTTCTTGGGGTTCAATATCTGGTATCAATCAGCGCTGTCGGGAGTATGAAAGAGGAGATTTCCCCCGGCGATATTGTGATTGTCGATCAGTTTTTTGATCACACCAAAGGGATCAGAAAGCATACGTTTTTTGAATCTGGAATTGTCTCTCACGTCTCCTTTGGCGATCCTATCTGTCCCCAGTGGTCTGACAGCGTTTATGAGGCCGCGCAAAAGGTTTCCCAAGAGGTTTCCCAAAAGATTCCAAAGTCTGTTCATAAAGGGGGGACATATATCTGTATTGAAGGACCCCAGTTTTCAACACGGGCCGAATCAAAAATTTATCGATCATGGGGGGTAGATGTAATTGGGATGACCAATATCCCGGAAGCCAAGCTGGCCAGAGAGGCAGAGCTCTGTTATGCGGCGGTCGCTTTCTCAACTGATTACGATTCCTGGCGGGAAGGGGAGGAGGCGGTAACAGCCGATGTCGTATTGGCCACACTCAAAAAAAATGTCGATATGGCTAAAAAAATTGTCCAAAAGCTTCCTGAAGTTATTCCCTCTGCAGTGCACTGCTCTTGTGGTTCCGCTCTCAAATATGCCCTTGTGACCGAGCGGATTAAAATTTCAAAGAAGGTCAAAGATCAGCTGAAACCTTTGATAGGGAGATATTTATAAATAGGGTTTTTAAAAAAAAGGCTTATCTATGAGCATACTTGTCGTTGGTTCAGTCGCGTTTGATTCCGTAAAAACCCCCTCTGGCGAAGTTGAAAATGTATTGGGGGGGGCGGCAAACTATTTTTCGATGGCGGCGCACTTTTTCTCTCCGGTTCGTCTTGTGGGAGTGGTTGGAGATGATTTTCCAAAAAGTCATATTGAATATTTGGAATCAAAAAAAATTTGCACCAAAGGGCTCAGTTGCGCCCCTGGGAAAACATTTCATTGGCGCGGGGAATATGGAGACGATCTATCCCAGGCGAAGACGCTTTCAACACACCTGAATGTTTTTGAGCATTTTAATCCGGAGCTGCCGAAAGATTATCGGAAGACGGAATATCTGTTTCTCGCCAATATAGATCCCGATTTGCAGCTTCGTGTTTTGCAACAGATGGAAAAACCAAAACTCGTCATCTCAGATACGATGAATTTTTGGATTGATCGGAAACGGCCGGAGCTTGAACGGGTTTTGAGATCCGTTCATATCCTCTTGATCAATGAGGGTGAGGCAAGACAGCTCACATCCCAAAACCATCTGATCGATGCCGCAAAAAAAATTCACGAACTGGGTCCATGGGGGGTTGTGATTAAGAGGGGGGAATACGGCTCCTTTCTCTATTTTGACGGAAAGATTTTTGCCCTCCCTGCCTACCCGGTCAAAGAGGTTCGTGATCCGACGGGGGCGGGGGATACCTTCGCGGGCGGATTTATTGGCTATTTGGCGAGAGAAAGGCGTCCGCTGGATGAAATGCTTTTAAAACGCGCCATGGCTTTCGGAACCATTCTTGCTTCTTTCAATATCGAAGATTTCAGCTTCAACCGGCTCATGGAAATCAGCTGGTCTGACATCGAATCACGCTATCATCAACTTCTTTCGTCAGTTAATGACCAATCGGATTAGAAATAAAGCATATACTCCAGATTCACCGTCGTCGCTTTTGCGACATTTTTTCCGGCGACGGGGAGTTGAAGATTGACGCCAAGCTCCATCGGAAGGGCAAATGTTCCTTGTCTGACCCAGGGGAGGGTCGAGAATCCCAGTCCCACATCAGCAATATGTCTTTGTTGGGCTGAGTTTTCCGAGAGGCGGGTTGTCGAGAGCCCCTCCGCGCTTTGATAACTGTCCTTTTGTTTGAAAAAATAGGCATAAGAGGTATTTACATTGAAAAGGGTTAAAAAAGTATATTGGGCATAAATCGCGGCATCTAAAACATCCCCGAGATTTCTTTTTATATTTTCTTTGTTTGATGCAAACAGTTCGCCTTGTCCCGGCAGGCGCAGGAGCTCCTTATCAGGAAGCTGCACCGTATATTTTAAAAGCCCATTAACGAGAGTGTTGGGGAGTCCCGTATAGTCGGCAAGAAGCGTTGTGCCGAGATCCGTCTGTCCATCCCCGAATGCGAGATCTGTGAGATTATCAGGATCGTCTGCGCGGCCTGTCGGAAGCCGAAAGCCGCTTTTCACCGCCAAAGAAAAGAGATCATTTCGCAGGAAAGAATATTTCAGCCCCAGTTCCAGATCTCCCAAGCCAAATGCCTCCCAATTTCCAGGCCTTTGGTATCCTTTTTCAACTGCCAGATCTTCTGCAGCTTTGACAAAATCGACTGGCCCCAAAAGAGGATTGGCCTGTACCGCGTCCGGTTTATTGAATTTGAGCTCATAGATCGAATTCGCGGAAACAATCGGCGCAATAAGCCCCAGTGTCAGCCGATCTGACAAGCCATATTCCAAAGCGGTGCCCAAAACGAGGCTTGAAATTTTAAGCGATGGGGCAAATGATCCCAGACTATCCATGCCAAACGCAGCCATCGCGGCAGCCAGCTGGGGATTGAGTTTCGAAGCAAGATCGATATCAAGTGTAACTTCCAAATCCTTCACAAGATTGACCGCATTTCCCGTTTCATCAAATTTGGAACCAAACTCAAACGCGTAAATCGGCTTCATACGCGCGCGAAATCTCCCTTGAGGGAGCGTAATTGAATTTTCAGCGCTGGCGATCACACTTATAAAAAGCCCTGAAATTAAAAAAAGATTTTTCATTTTCATCGATACCTCCTGTTTTTTTCAGCCTCTCCTAAGCTGTTGCACTTCTTGATCCTCACCCCGGTTTAAATTCAGGAACCCCTTCTTCGGCCTTAAAAAGAGCGAAGGGGGGTTCTTTGGTCAAAGATGCGATCCGGCGTGAAAGTTCAACCAGTTCGTTTTTGACAAATCCAATCGTCACAAAATCAATTTTTTGACTACCGAGAATTAAAAAAGCTGTTGGAACCGTTGTGAGATGGTATTTTTTGGAAACCAGATATGGAGCGGGATCCGGAATCATTGGAAAGGTAATTCCATATTGAGTCGCAAATTCTTTTGTCTCCGGATCCTGACCGATGCCAAAAATCCTAAATTTTTTCCCATACTGTTTATGAAGCCTTTCAAAAAAGGGATATGCCAGTTGACACGTTGGGCAGGTTTTTTTGTAAAACGTAAGAAGAAGCGGCCCTGCGGGCGGCGACCCTGCGGGGTGCGGCCCTTCTTTGAGCGCTTTTGAAAGCGTAAATGATGAGAGCGTAAAATCCGGGGCTTTGCTTCCTGCTTTAAAATCTGTCATTTGCGTTTAGAGACTATAAGGAACATTTTTTGAGAAGACAAGATTTTTTTGTTTTGCTATAAAAATAACAATGAAAGCAGTTGTATTTCATGAATTTGGCGGGGCTGAGAAATTAAAGTTTGAAGATGTTTCTGATCCCACGCTTGGGGCGTACGATGTTCTTGTGCGGGTGAAAGCATGCGCAATGAATCATCTCGATATTTGGGTTCGGGAAGGGATGTCGCCGCTCCCTATGCCTCATGTGTTGGGCTCAGATGTTTCCGGCGTGATCGCCGATGTCGGTCACGAGGTCAAAGATTGGGAAGTGGGGGATTCGGTTCTCATTTCTCCCGGGATCAGCTGCGGTTGCTGCGAGATGTGTCTCAAGGGAGAAGATAATCTCTGCCCCGAATATACGATTTTGGGAAAAAAACCGTGGGGCGGTTATGCGGAATTTGTAAAAATTCCGCATCAAAACCTCCTCCCTTACCCGCAAGGGCTGAATTTTCAGGAGGCCGCCGCCATTCCGTTAACCTTTTTGACGGTGTGGCAAATGCTTGTCAAAAAGGCGAAAATAAAACCGGGGGATTTCATTCTTGTGTTGGCCGCGGGGAGTGGGATTGGTGTTGCCGCAATACAAGTGGCCAAGCTTTTTCAAGCCACAGTCATTGCGACGGCATCCACAGATGAAAAATTAGAGAAAGCAAGAGGGCTTGGCGCCGATTATCTTATTAATTATACGAAGGGCGATTTTTCAGAAGAGGTTAAAAAAATTACAAACAAGAGGGGGGTCGACATTGTTGTTGAGCATACCGGGGCCGCCACATGGGAGAAATCACTTTTAAGCGCAAAATGGGGGGGGACTATTGTGACCTGCGGGGCCACCTCAGGGCATGAGGGAAAAACAGATTTGCGTCACGTTTATTTCAGACAACTTAAGATATTGGGATCGACGATGGGGAGCAAGGGGGATCTCTTTGAAATCATCAGGTGGGTTGAGAGGGGGAAACTGAAACCTGTCGTCGATCAGGCGATTCCCCTTAAAGATGCCGCTTTCGGCCATCAGAAAATGGCCGAAAGGAAGCAATTTGGAAAGATTGTGTTGGTTCCGTAGTTCAAAATCCGACTTGACTATTGGGGGAGTTTGGATAGACTGGGCTCCCGTGAATGTTCAAAACGGGGGATCAAATGAAAACGAAATTTATCTTTGTTACGGGCGGGGTTCTTTCGTCCTTAGGTAAGGGTTTGGCCGCCTCCTCTATTGGGAGCCTTATGGAGAGCCGGGGTCTCAAGGTCAATCTCATCAAATTCGATCCTTATATTAATGTAGATCCGGGGACGATGAATCCTTTTCAGCATGGAGAGGTCTATGTGACCGATGACGGGACTGAGGCTGATCTCGATCTCGGTCATTACGAACGCTTTACATCGCTCGAGGCTGGCCACCACAATAATTTTACCACAGGAAGAATTTATAACACCGTCATCATGAAAGAGCGTCGAGGCGATTATTTAGGGGCGACCGTTCAGGTGATCCCTCATATTACGAATGAAATTAAACAGAACATTATCGAATCGTCTAAAGGATTTGATATTTCCATTGTCGAAATCGGAGGGACTGTTGGCGATATTGAGAGTCTCCCTTTTCTGGAAGCGATTCGTCAGATGAAGGTCGATTGCGGGGTGGAAAATGTTGCCTATGTTCATGTTACCCTCGTCCCCTTCATTCATACGGCCGGTGAACTCAAAACAAAACCGACGCAGCACAGTGTAAAGACGCTTCTTGAAATTGGAATTCAACCCGATTTCCTGCTTTGTCGCTGTGATCGGGATCTGCCGAAAGAGATTAAAGAAAAGATTGCGCTCTTTTGCAATGTGAAGGCTGATCATGTGATGAGCGCCAAGGATCAGCAAAGTATTTATGAAGTTCCTCTTGCGTTTCATGAAGAAGGTCTGGATGACAAGATTGTCGAACGACTCAACATTTGGACCGGCGCCCCTCATCTCGACAAATGGAAGCAGATGGTTTCAAGACTCAAAAATCCGAAACGGCGCGTAAAAATCGCGATCGTTGGGAAATATGTGCATGTTACCGACTCTTATAAGAGTCTTCATGAAGCGTTGATTCATGGAGGCATTGCGAATTCCTCGAAAGTAGAGCTTGTTTACATCGATGCTGAGACGATTGAGAAAGAAGGCGCCCGCGCGCATCTTAAGACTGCGGATGGAATTTTGATTCCGGGGGGGTTTGGCAATCGGGGGACGCTTGGAAAAATCAAGGCCATTGAATACGCCAGAACCCAAAAAATTCCGTTCTTTGGGATCTGCCTTGGGATGCAGCTTGCGGCGCTGGAATTTGCGCGGCATGTCTGTGGTCTGAAAGATGCCGAAAGCCGTGAGTTTAATAGGGTGAGCAAAAATTATGTGATCGATCTCATGAAAGAGCAGGAGAGTGTCTCCCAAAAAGGGGGGACGATGAGGCTTGGGGCCTATCCCTGCGCGCTCAGGCCCAAAACCCTTGCCAGAAATATTTATGGAAAAAATGATATTTCGGAACGTCATCGTCACCGCTACGAATTTAATAACGATTACCGTTCTATTTTTGAAAAAAACGGAATGGTATTTAGCGGCGAGTTCCTTGAAAAAAATTTGGTTGAGATCATGGAGCTCCCCTCACACCCCTGGTTTTTGGGGTGTCAGTTCCATCCTGAGTTTAAATCACGCCCGTTAGTACCCCATCCTTTGTTTTCCGACTTTATCCGGGCTTCACTGGAAAAGCAGTTGAAAGTCAGCCAGGAAAAGATTAAGAGAAAGAGCATGGAAAGCAGGGGAAGGGCGCATGTCGCTGTCAGAAATTCCGTCCTTTGAAATTGCGCGCGACATTCCCGTCGGTGGAAAACATCCGTTTGTTCTGATCAGCGGTCCCAATGTCATTGAGAGCGAAAGGCTCTGTTTCAAAGTGGCTGAAGAACTTTTGGATCTGGCTTCCTCCCTCGATATCCCGTTCATTTTCAAAAGCTCTTATGACAAGGCGAATCGTTCCTCGATTCATTCATTCCGGGGGCCCGGCCTGAAAGAAGGGTTGGAAATTTTAAAAACAGTGAAATCCCGTTACAAAGTTCCAGTTTTGACGGATGTCCATTCGGTAGAAGAAGTCCAGCCTGTTTCGGCTGTTTCCGATGTCATTCAAATTCCCGCGTTCCTCTGTCGCCAGACAGATCTCGTTTCAGCCGCGGCAAAAACAGGGAAACCGGTTAATATCAAAAAAGGGCAATTTCTGGCGCCGGGAGATATGAAAAATATTGTTGAAAAGATCACCTGCCATGGAAATCACAAAATTTTGCTGACCGAAAGGGGGGTTTCGTTCGGTTATCGGAATTTGATTGTCGATATGACGTCATTTCAGGAGATGCGTTCGCTCGGCTATCCGGTTGTCTTTGATGCGACACACAGTGTTCAACTCCCGACAGCGGAAGGGAACCGCACCGGCGGCCGTAGAGAGTTTATTCCAATTCTCTGCCGCGCGGCTGCTGCCAGCGGGATCGATGCGCTCTTTTTGGAGGTGCATCCGGAGCCCGATCTTGCCAAGTGCGATGCGGCAAGCTGCATGCCGCTTCATGAGGTTAAGGGATTGCTCAAGACTCTGAAAGAGATTGATGAAGTTGTGAAGGGGGTTTAGAGGAAATTAAATGTCATCATCGATTGAGCAGGCCAAACGCGTTCTTCGGATTGAGGCGGAAGCCATTTTAAGTCTGCTGGATAAAGTGGGAGAGAATTTCGATAAGGCAATCGACCTTCTTCTCCACTGCCGCGGCAAAGTGATTGTGACAGGGATGGGAAAATCAGGGCAGATTTGCAGAAAAATTGCGGCAACGCTTGCCAGCACAGGAACCCCTGCTTTTTTTCTTCATCCGGCAGAGGGGATTCATGGCGATTTGGGGATGGTTGCTAAAGATGATGTGGCCCTTGCAATTTCCTACAGCGGTGAAACAGATGAGCTGATCGGGATTCTTCCGATGGTAAAAAGGCTTGGCGTTCCGATTATTTCAATGACAGGGAATATGCAGTCGACACTGGCGCGGGCATCAGATGTTGTTTTGGATTTGAATGTTCCTGAAGAAGCGTGTCCTTTGGGGCTTGCCCCCACAGCCAGTACGACCGCAACCCTTGCGATGGGGGATGCCGTGGCGGTCGCCCTTCTTGAAAAAAGGGGATTTAGAGAATCTGATTTTGCGCTTCTTCACCCCGGTGGAACCCTGGGGCGAAAACTTCTCTTTAAAGTCAAAGATCTGATGAAGGTGAAAGATGAGATTCCGCTGACAAATATCCGCTCTGACATGCGCCAGACGCTCATGGAGATTACTTCCAAACATTTGGGAACGACCGGTGTTGTAGACGATTCGGGAAAACTGGTTGGGATTATTACTGATGGAGACTTGAGGCGCCATCTTAGAAAAAAAACAACAGATTTCTTTAACCAGACGGCCTTCGATCTTATGACAAAAAATCCCAAAACGATCGATCAGGAGGAGCTCGCCTCCAAAGCCCTTCATATTATGGAGAAACATACGATTACCTGCCTATTCGTTGTTGGCGGCGACACCCACCCCACCGGCATCCTTCATCTTCACGATCTGATTCGGGTGAAGGTGGTCTGATTTCCCCATTTGACTTCTATTGCCCAAAGTTTGTTCACCATCCTTAAAAATGGGAACGAATCCTTACGCTTTGTGCTCGAAATGACACTTTTTCAACATCCTCGCGCGCGTATTGTCGGTTTTTGACAAGATCAGATATCTGGGTAGAATAAGAATTATCCGGTGTAGAACGTATGCGATTGCAGGATATTATTTTTTCTCTTTTATTTCTTCTCATTATCTCATTTTACGGTTGCGGGAAGGGTGAGAGGCTGCCACTGCCCGTAGGGTCAGAGATTCAACAAGAAGCAGGAGGCGGTTTTTTAGATGCGGCGCCTGCGATTTCTGGCGCTGGCATTTTCTTTTCTGATGAAACGGCAAAAGCCCTCGATGCGCAAGGAAGAGCCATTTCTACGGAGCTTGCTCCATTCTTAAGAAAGCTTACCATAGGCCATGTCAATGTTGGAAACATAGATATTGTCGCAGCCGCAACATCTGTGGATAAAAAAAAGGTTTTTCTACTGGTCGTGATCGATCACACGACATTGGAGAGCAGACGTGAAGAAAAAGTGGAATCGCTGGTTTTGTCCGCTCCGATTGAAGATGGAAGAATCCTTTATCGGCAAATGCAATATCATGAGCTGGTTGGCATTCCATTTGGGGTTCTCTTCTGCGCAATGACGAGGATAGGCGAAGCAGGGCTCTTATTATCTACCGGAGAGGATTTATTGCAGTTCGAAAGGGGGGAAGGGCTTTCCGCTGAGAGGGGCTTTTCGATTTTAGCCGGCGATGTATTTCAGTTGAAAAAAATGTATACAAGATCATCGAATCCGCAATCTCAGGTTGTGGGGGGGCCAGGGCCAGGGCCAGGGCCAGGGCCAGGGATCGTTGAGCTTTTTCCCGGAAAAAATCAAACGATTTTTGCAGTGTCAGGAAGTCGTATCTTTGATTTCATTCTGGATGATGTGGAAGGGACGTTTAGCTCTGGAACGGTTCAAATAGATTTTGGGGAACCTCTGGGAGGGGGGGAATTCGATTTTTCTCAATCGCGAATCATCGCTGCCAGTCGTTCTGGAAATAAAGTCTTCTTTACGTCGTCGCAAGAAGTAACCGAAATTCAAAATATATTTGAGATGCCTTTGAGAGGTGTCAGAGATCTTTCAGATATTCTTTTGATTGAGAATAAGCTTATTCCAACTTATGGAAATTGTGGCTTTAAAAAATGTCCATCACCGTTAAAAGGGGGTTCTTTATTGGAATTGCGTTGTCTGAATAAACGTGAACCACTGGGAGAGACAACGTTTGTGGATATTTTTTTACAATCTGCGCCCCTCCATTCTATTTGGGTTTTTGACTGTCCGGTTGCCTGCTGCCCACTGGAGTCAGGTTCCGATGGTGATGCGGAGTCAGGTGGTCCTCAAGGTGGCGGAGGGGGAGGTATCCATGTTCCTCCAAATTAACCGTACGCTTCTTTTTTTGGTCATCGTCATGATGAGTTTTGGCGGTAAAACAGCTGCCACTGACAGTGTTTCTTCCCTTATCATCGCAAATCCTTCGAATCTCAATATTGTGGCTGCGGGAGTGACCTTTGATCACGCGCGCTTATTTTTGCTTGCTATCGATGATGTAAATGTTCAAGAATCAGCAACGGGAAAGCAGCGAATTCCCTTCCTTCTTTCTGTCCCTATAGTCAATGGAAATGTCCTCTATCAGCTGATGAAACAACACCGTCTGGTTGGAATGGAAGAGGGGTTGATTCCATGTGCCCTGACGCCGCTCACATCCGATGGCCGGGAACTCTTACTTTCCAATGGGTCCCAACTTTTTCGGTTTGAAATCACAAGAATAGAAACAGTGGGGATAGATGCCTCTATTGCCCCAGCCGGTTTTGATTTTCGTTTTGTCAAAAAATATGAGCCATCCCCTCAGACGACAGGTATTGAGGAGCTCTTTTCTGATGAAGAACGACCGGGAACTTTTTACGCTATTTCTGAAAAAAGGGTTTTTGAGTTTACACTGGATGATACGAGGAATTTATTTTTGAAAGGGGGATTTGAACGGGAGTTTCCCGAACTTTTAGGGGGTGGGGCAAAGCTTGGGGACCGATTCTATCTGGGAGGCAAGGGGGGACGCCTTTATGTTACAGATCTTTTAAACTTGGTAAATTTAGAGATAGAGACTCGGGATTTGTCTCCTTCCCGGTTTTCGGAATTGGGGGGGGTCTCTGAACTTTCTGATATGATATTTTTGAAAAAGGAATCAGAAAAACTGGCGATTACGGTTGGAAACTGCTCTGGACAATTCAAAGGATGTCCTTCTCCACCGAACATTGAGGAGGGAGATACAACGTTTGCCTGTATAAACAAGCGCGCCCCTGGCATTAGCTTTTTTACAGATCCCTTATTTGCGTCTCCGACAAATCCACAAGGCTTGATTACATTTAAAACTTTGGGTCCGCCACGAACCGGACTTATCTCTATAACAAATTTGAAATGTTGCCCTTTCTTTGCGCCTGCAGAATCGCCGTTTGCAAGTGGCGGCCCTGCTGGTGGCGACTCTGCAGGCGGCGATTCTGCAGGTGGCGGCCCTGCTGGTGGCGACTCTGCTGGTGGCGACTCTGCGGAACCACTGCCCGCAGGGCCAACACTTACAGAGATTCCTTCAACTGGGGTAACTGGGGTTTCATGTCCGGTTATTACCTCAAGCGACACCTCATTCCCCCCCACCATTCAGCCGCTTCTTAATCTGGGCTTAAGTCTTTCAGCCGGAAAACTTTTTTTTAATGCTTCAGGGGGGACAAGAATGCTCTCTCAATCCACCTTCGTGAAAATACCTTCTGTCGAGATAATACCCTCCATTCCCATAAAGGTGTTGCGGTTTCAGTTCCTCTTGACAAATCTTCAGGGGCCCGAAACCCGGACAGACGCGGCGGGGAGAAAGACGGCGACGCCGGGAACCGCAAATGTGACTCTGAATGTTGCGGCTCTGGATGTGGCGGGGAAGAACATAGCGTTTGCCCAGCAGACGAGGTCAACGATATTTTTTGATTCCCTGGGGAACCGATTAAGTAAACCGATATTAACATCTGGCACGAGATTATTTATTCCTGAATCAACAATGAAAGGGTTTACCGCGGTTCAAAGTGACGGCAAAACGATCGATTTTACCGTCGATCTTCCACTTACTACAAAGACAGTGACGATCACCTTCACGGAAGACTCTTCATTTACGGCAAAAGAATTTTCTGCCGGAGTTTGTGAACTTCCTGTCATACAAACTCCATAAGCGGCGACGGCCTCCAATAAGTTGGCACAGATTTTGCTTGCGGTTTTGACACCCTGCCTCATTGGTGCTAGCATAAAATTGTATTACATCATTACATTACATCTGGGAAGTTTACCTCGATACAAGTACAGGGGTTAAACCCAATCAGAAGGGTGGATAAGAGTGTTAACGGTTAGACGCACATCGCCGCTTGCTTTTTTGGTTTTGGCGGTTGTTGTCGCGGAATTGCTGGTTTTTATGCCGACAAGCATTAAAAAAGAGGCGACAATGAATGAAATTGTGATTCCGCCCGAAGGGGCGAATCTGAGCATTAAAGGTTTTCGGGCTGTCCATTTCAATCAGGAAGGTCAAAAGGAAATTATTAAAGCAGATGAGGCGGAGCTCTATCGCAAAGAGGGGTTTTCTTATCTTAAAAATGTCGATGTGACGATTTTTTCAAAGGGAGGTCAGACCCTCCTCATCCATGGCTTGGCCGGAAAACATTTTTTGGAAACGAAAGATGTGGAGCTCTCCGATCAGGTTACGGCGACTTCGGAAAATCTCGGCTATGAATTAAAAACAAATTATTTAAAATATGAAGAGACGAGAAATCTTCTTTCAAGCTGGGACAAAATAGAACTTCTTGGCCCGAACCCCAAAGAACCGTCGCTTATTGTTTTGGGAGAGGGGCTGGAAGGGAACACCAAAACGCAGGAATTTAAAATTTTAAAGGATGTTCGGTGCCAAAAATTTGATGTCAAAGCGGATGCTATTGACATCACTTCTCTGCAGGCGCAATTCTTTCTTGCCAGAAATGAAGGGCTTTTTCAGAATAATGTTGTTGTAAAACAGAAAGACATGACTATTTATGCGGATAATTTTCTCGTTAATTTTAACAATCAAAACCGGGGCATCGATAAAGCCAAGGCATACCCCGATGTGAAGATTGTTCAGGGGGATCGTGTGGCAACCTGCGAGCGGGCATATCTTTTGAATCGCGAGCAAAAGATAGTGCTTGTGGGGCGTCCCAAAGTAACGCAGGGGAACGACATCGTTGAAGCAAAGGTTGTCATATTCTATACGGCTCAAAATAAGATTGTGTTTGACGATGCGATTGGCGAAGTTGATGTCAAAAAGGTTCAGAAGCTCGAAGGGGAATAGACGGTATGCATGTTTTAAAGGCCGAGAGAATTTGTAAAAGTTTTAAAGACCGGAAAGTGGTTGACGAAGTCTCGTTTGAAGTTCGGTCGGGGCAGATTGTCGGTCTTTTGGGACCGAATGGGGCTGGCAAGACGACAAGCTTTTACACCGTTGTCGGAATTTTAAAGCCGGATTCCGGCGTTATTCTTTTCGACGATACGCCGATTACGCGTCTTCCCATGTATCAGCGGGCGCGGATTGGGATCAGCTATCTGGCGCAAGAGCCTTCGATTTTCCGGAAAATGACCGTCCGGTCGAATATTATGGCTGTGCTTGAAAACAGGGATTTGAATCTGTCGGAACGGGAGGCCAGGCTTGAAAAACTTCTCGAAGATCTCAATATTGCGCATATTTCAGACGCAAAAGCGTTTCAGCTTTCGGGGGGGGAACGGCGGCGGGTTGAAATTGCGCGCGCGCTTGCAACAAACCCGCATTTTATACTTTTAGATGAGCCGTTTGCGGGGATCGACCCGATTGCGGTGATTGAGCTTCAAAAAATTATTGAGCAGCTCAGACAAAAAGGGATTGGGGTTCTTATTACCGACCACAACGTGCGTGAAACTTTGGGAATTTGCGATCTCAGTTATCTTTTGAAAGATGGCCGCGTGCGGGAGGTAGGGACTGCGGAGCAGCTCATCAACAGCAAAATTGCGCGTGAAAGTTATCTGGGAGAGGGATTCAGGCTCTGAGGTAAAACATGGCGATTGGAATGAAGCAACAAATGAGAATGACACAGTCGCTGGTTATGACACCCCAGCTGCAGCAGGCGATTAAGCTTTTGCAGCTTTCACGTCTCGAGCTTGAGAATCTCATTACCCAGGAAATGGTTGAGAATCCCATTCTTGAAGAAACCCATGATGTTGACGAGGATGAAGCGGCGAAGAGCACAAAAATGGAAGAGGAGACGCGTGCCGCCAAAGAAGAACAGGAGAAAGGGGTGGAAGGGGGGGATACTTTTGACTGGGAATCTTATGTGGAGAGTTATAATCCATCGATGCCGGCGACGGGTCCTTTGAAAACGGACGAGACGCAGCAGTTTGAAAATGTGACAACGAAGACGACGGATCTGAATGGTCATCTCATGTGGCAGCTTCAGATGACCCGCATGAGTGAAGATGAAGAGAGAATCGCAACCCTGATTATCGGGAATCTCAATGAAGATGGATTTTTAAAAATTCCCCTTGAAGAATTGGCGGCGAAAGAAGGGGTGTCCCTCGATCTTTGTGAGAACGTTTTAAAACGCGTTCAGGGGTTTGATCCGGTCGGGGTGGCGAGTCGCGATTTAAAAGAGTGCCTTCTGGTTCAGGCGAGACAGCTTCCCGTCCGCGATCCAAATCTGGAAACCCTCATTGAGAATCACCTGGTCGACCTGGAAAAGAGAAATTATCCGGTCATTGCAAAGGCGATGAATCTTGCGCTTGAGAAGGTTCTTCAACTGACACAGGTTATATCTCAAATGGAACCGAGACCGGGTCGTTCATTTTCGAGCGCCGATACGCACTACATTACCCCGGATGTCTATGTCTATAAAAGAGGGGGGGAATATATTGTTTCACTCAATGAGGATGGCTTGCCGCGGCTGAGGATCAGCAATTTTTATAAAAGCGCGCTTCAGGGAAAACAGGCGTCGCAACTGACGAAAGAATATATTCAGGACAAGTTGAGATCCGCCGTGTGGCTCATTCGGTCTATCCATCAGCGTCAGCGGACGATTTATAAGGTGACGGAAAGCATCGTAAAGCATCAGACGGAATTTTTAGACAATGGAATCACCCATTTAAAACCGTTGGTTTTGAGAGATGTCGCTGATGACATCGGCATGCATGAATCGACGGTCTCCCGTGTGACAACCAATAAATACGTTCATACGCCGCAGGGGATTTTTGAGTTAAAGTATTTTTTCAATACCAGCATTGGAAAACCGGGCGAACAGCAGGTGGCGAGCCAGAGTGTTAAAGAAAGAATCAGGAGCCTTGTTGCCGGTGAGGATCCGAAGCATCCCGTTTCCGATCAAGGGATTGTCGAGATGCTTCAGGCGGAAGGGATTGCCATCGCAAGAAGAACCGTTGCAAAATACCGGGAGATTCTGGGAATTTTGCCTTCTTCAAGACGGAAAAAATATTTTTAGGAGGTGACTTATGGATGTTTTTATCACATTCAGGCATCTTGAAGGGACGGAGGGTATCAGGCAGTATACGGAACAAAAGGCCGGGAAGCTTGTGAAGTATCTTCTTGAGCCGGCGAATCTGCATGTGACCTTTTCGCTTGAAAGATATCGGCATCGTGTCGACATCATGCTTTCTGAAAAGCGACATCTGCTCAAAGCCCAGGGGATTACGAATGATATGTACGCTTCGATAGACGCAGCGATGCATAATCTTGAGGAACAGCTTAAAAAACACAAAGAAAAGATCAAGAGGCATCATTTTTTAAGGACTTTTTTGGAGAAAATCAGAAGTTATAAAAAAAGAGCGGCTTAACAAATCGGAAGCTTATGAGAATTGTCGTCATTACCGGAATGTCGGGCGCGGGGAAAAGCACGGCGCTTAAAGCCATGGAAGATATCGGCTATTTTTGCGTCGATAACCTCCCCTTTGCGGTGCTTCCCAAATTTTTGGAACTGACCCGGAGTTCTCAACAGGAGGTTTCAAAAATCGCGTTGATGATCGATGTCAGGTCGAAAGATCTGAAAGAAAGTCATTTTTCGGATCTAAAATTACGCGCCTCCCAGGGGGACGAGGTTGAAATTGTGTTTCTCGAAGCCTCTGATGAAATCATTCTTCGCCGCTTCCAGATGACAAGGCGCAGGCATCCGTGGCCGGGCAATCTTTCCGTGACCGAGGCGGTGCAGCAGGAGAGAAGGCTCTTTGCCCCGCTTAAAAAATTTGCCGATCTTGTGCTGGATACCTCTGATATCCATGTTCATCAGTTAAGGGGGTTGATTCAGGAGCGGTTTTCAAAAGTCCCTGGAAAATCGCTTGAACTTCAGGTGGCTCTCTACTCTTTTGGGTACAGTTTTGGGATTCCCCCCGACGCCGATCTTGTGATCGATGTTCGTTTTTTGCCAAATCCCTTCTTTATAGAGGGGCTTAAAGATCATACGGGAGACTCCCCGCAGGTTGTTGAATATCTTCTGACTCAGGAGAAGACGCTTTCATTTCTTAAAAAATTTTATGATCTTCTCGACTATCTGATCCCCTTATATAAAGATGAAGGAAAGTCATATTTCACGATTGCGATCGGCTGCACCGGCGGCCGCCATCGTTCAGTCATGATCGCGAATCAAATCGGCGATTATCTTTTGAAAAAGGATATTCCGGTTCAGATGAAGCATCGGGATATTTCGAAATAACTTGACATAACCCGTATCCGAAATTACGGTCTATTTTTAAAGGAGACACTCTATGAGTCGTGAACGGGTTTTATTTACTTCGGAATCTGTGACAGAAGGGCATCCGGATAAAATGTGCGATCAAATTTCTGACGCGGTTTTGGATGCGTATCTTGAAAAAGACAAACATGCGCGTGTGGCGTGCGAGGTGCTGGCCTCCAAAGATGTGGTGATGGTTGCCGGAGAAGTGACGTCAAAAGCCTTTGTCGATATTCCACAGCTTGTGAGAGAAACTGTTAAAGAGATTGGCTACGATGATCCCGCCATCGGATTTGATTATAAAACCTGTTCAGTGTTGACCTCTCTTGGCAAACAATCCCCTGATATCTCTCAGGGGGTGACCGAAGGCGAAGGGCTTTTTAAAGAGCAGGGGGCGGGTGATCAGGGACTGATGTTCGGTTACGCGTGCAATGAGACCGATGTATTGATGCCGATGTCGATTCTTTACGCCCATTATTTAACAAAGGCGTTGTCGGATGCGCGTCGAACCCGAAAGCTCCCTTTTTTGAGACCCGATGGAAAATCACAGGTGACCGTTGAATATCGGGAGGGGGTTCCTGTCCGGATAGATACCGTTGTTATCTCAGCGCAGCACGATGAAAAAGTTTCCCGTAAAGATCTGAAAGAGGGGATTATGGATGAGGTTATTAAAAAATCGATTCCAGAGAGATATTTGGATTCGCAAACCAAATATTTCATAAATCCGACCGGGCGATTTGTGGTTGGGGGTCCGACGGGCGATGCCGGTCTTACGGGACGAAAAATTATTGTCGACAGCTATGGCGGACATGGAAGTCATGGCGGAGGATGTTTCTCAGGGAAAGATCCGACAAAAGTCGATCGTTCGGCCTGTTACATGGGGCGCTACATTGCAAAAAATATTGTGGCGGCAAAGCTGGCAGATCGCTGCCTGGTTCAGCTTGCTTACGCAATCGGTATTGCTGATCCGATTTCGGTTTATATCAACGATTTTGGAATAGCAACGGCGCCAGGTCAAAAATTGCCAGGTCAAAAATTGCCAGATCAAAAATTGGAAGAAGCAGTCCGGGAGATTTTTCCTTTAAAACCGAAGGAAATCATTCGAACCTTAAATCTCTCCCGGCCGATCTATAAGAAAACCGCTTCATTTGGGCATTTCGGACGCACAGAACCTGAGTTTACATGGGAAAAAACAGACAGGGTCAAAGATCTTCAGCGGCTTGTTCCGTAAACGCCATGCATTATGACGTGAAAGATCTTGAGCTGGCTGATGGGGGACGCCAGCGGATTGATTGGGCGGGCAAAGATATGCCTGTGCTTCTTTCTGTTCGCGAGCGTTTTCTAAAAGAGCGGCCTCTGGAAGGATTGCGCCTTGCGGCCTGTTTACATGTGACGGCTGAAACGGCGAATTTGATGAGGGTTCTGAAAGTTGGAGGGGCAGAGGTTGTGCTCTGCGCTTCGAATCCGTTAAGTACGCAGGATGATGTTTCAGCCTCTCTTGTAAAACACGATGAGATTTCGGTTTTTGCCATCAAAGGGGAAGATCAGAAAACTTACTATCAGCATATTGAAACAACGCTCGATCAACGACCGATGCTTACGATGGATGATGGGGCTGATCTCGTTTCAACACTCCACACAAAGAAAAAAGGGCTCATTGAGGGGGTAGTGGGAGGGACAGAAGAAACGACAACCGGGGTCATTCGCTTAAAAAGCATGGCCCGAACGGGGGTGCTCAGATATCCGATTATCGCCGTGAATGACGCTATGACAAAGCATCTCTTTGATAACCGCTACGGCACAGGCCAGAGCACAATCGACGGAATTATTCGCGCGACGAATAAACTAATTGCCGGATCCACATTTGTCGTAAGCGGCTACGGCATGTGTGGTCGTGGGCTTGCCCAGCGTGCCAGAGGGATGGGTGCCCGTGTGATTGTGACGGAAGTGAACCCCCTGATCGCGCTCGAAGCTGTGATGGATGGATATGGTGTGATGCCGATGACTGAAGCGATCCCATTGGGCGATTTTTTCTGTACGGTGACGGGCGATATTCATGTCATTCGGCGCGAACATTTTGAAAAAATGAAAGACGGCGTGATTGTCTGCAACTCCGGTCATTTCAATGTGGAGCTCGATCTTCACGATTTGGCAAAGATTTCCAAAAACAGAAAGAAGGTCCGTGAGTTTGTGGAAGAGTTTACGCTTTCAAATGGAAAAAGAATTTATGTGCTTGCCGAAGGGCGTCTTGTGAATCTCAGCGCCGCAGAAGGGCATCCCGCAAGCGTCATGGATATGAGTTTTTCAAACCAGGCGCTCTGTAGTGAATATATTGCCAAACATCGCGGAGATCTTAAACCCCAGGTCTACCAGGTTCCCGAAGAGATCGACCGGAATATTGCCAAATTAAAGCTTCGATCGATGGGGATCCGGATCGACGAACTCACCTCCGAGCAAACGAAGTATTTACATTCGTGGGAGCTGGGGACTTGAAGGCACTATAAATAGTTGAAAGCCTTGTTTATTTGCCCTATACTAAAACCACAATGTCACTCATTCCGATCGTAGTAGAACAGACAGCCAGAGGGGAACGAGCCTTCGATATCTTTTCCCGATTGCTGAAGGATCGCATTGTTTTCATCGGTTCCCCGATCGATGATGAAATTTCAAATCTCATCATAGCTCAAATGCTTTTCCTCGAAGCCGACGATCCCGATAAAGAGATCAGCCTCTATATCAATTCACCGGGGGGATCTGTGACGGCCGGTCTTGCGATTTATGATGTTATGCAATACATCAAATCCGATGTGTCAACCTACTGTATAGGAATGGCCGCGAGCATGGGGGCGCTCCTTCTGGGGGCTGGCCAGAAGAAAAAGCGATTTGCAATGCCGCATTCGCGCATTATGATCCATCAGCCGATGGGGGGGTTTCGGGGGCAAGCCACTGATATCGATATTCAGGCAAAAGAGATCCTGCTTCTTCGTAAAAAGATCAATGAAATTCTGATGGCACATACGGGACAGACTTATGAAACAATTGAAAAGGATACTGAGCGCGACTATTATATGTCCGCTGATGAAGCCGTGAAGTATGGTTTGATTGATCAAATTGTGCGGCATCGTGTGACGGCGCCGAAGAAATAAACAGGAGATTTATTATGACAAACAATCGAAAACGCGGCGATGAGTTTGGGAATCTCTATTGTTCTTTTTGTGGAAAAAGTCAAAAAGAGGTCAAGAAGCTGATTGCAGGGCCGACGGTTTACATCTGTGATGAATGTATTGACCTCTGTAACGATATCATTTCGGAAGAGGGGGCGCGTGAACAGGGGCGTATTGGCGAGATAGCGCTCCCAAAACCCGCCGAAATCAAAGCGTCGCTCGATGAATATGTGATCGGCCAGGAGCGCGCCAAAAAAATACTTTCTGTCGCTGTTTATAATCACTACAAAAGAATCAATGAAAAAAAAATGGGGGGGGATGTCGAGCTTCAAAAGAGCAATATTTTGCTGGTTGGCCCCACCGGCAGCGGAAAGACACTGCTTGCGCAGACACTTGCCCGGATCTTAAAAGTTCCTTTTACCATTGTCGATGCCACGACCCTTACGGAGGCGGGTTATGTTGGAGAAGATGTGGAGAACATCATTCTTTATCTGCTCCAGAATGCGGAATTCGATATTGAGAAGGCAAGCAAGGGGATTGTTTATGTCGATGAGGTCGACAAACTTGCCCGAAAAGGCGAAAATCCGTCGATTACGCGGGATGTTTCCGGCGAAGGGGTTCAGCAGGCGCTCTTGAAGCTCATGGAGGGGACAATCGCAAATGTCCCTCCAAAGGGGGGGAGAAAACATCCGCAGCAGGATTTTTTGCAGGTCAATACGACAAACATTTTATTTGTTTTTGGCGGGGCATTTGTGGGGCTTGAAAATATTATTGACGCGCGGATTGAAAAGCGACGGATGGGAATCGGCGCCCAGATTAAACCGAAATCACAGAGATCTATGACTGAATCTCTCGAAAAAATTCAAACTGAGGATCTTTTAAGATATGGGATGATCCCTGAATTTGTCGGTCGGGTTCCGATTTTGGCCACACTTCATGAACTGAGTGAAGAGGCTTTGATAGAAATTCTGGTAAAGCCCAGAAATTCGCTGACCAAGCAATATATGCGCCTCTTTGAGATGGAAAATGTGAAGCTGAGATTTACGCAGGAAGCGCTGGTGGCCGTCGCTGGGGAAGCGGTGAAAAGAAAAACCGGCGCCCGGGGTCTCAGGGCAATTTTGGAACAGACGATGCTTGATGTCATGTATGAGCTCCCCTCCCTTAAAAATGTCCGGGAATGTGTGGTAAATGAGGATGTTATTCTAAAGACGGAAAAACCGCTGCTTATTTTTGGCGCTGACAAGGTAAAGGCGGGGATCGATATCAAAGTGACAAAACCGGATGAAGACAAGGAGGTCGAAAGCGCCTGATGGTCGACGAAGAAAAAAAAGAGAAAGAAACCCCCGGAAAAGAAATCCCGGAGACCCTGGGGAAAGAGACCCCGAATCTTTTAAAAGAAAAAGAGGGTCGGCGTTTTGTTGTATCGCTTCTTCCTATCAGGGATATTATTGTATTTCCGCATATGGTTGTGCCGCTCTTTGTTGGGCGGGAAAAATCGATTCAGGCGCTGGAAGATGCCTTGGCTAAAAAGAAGGATATTCTTCTTGTTGCCCAGAAAAAAGCGAAGACAAATGATCCGACACCGGAAGAGATTTACAAGGTTGGAACGCTTGGCGCCATTATTCAGCTTTTAAAGCTTCCGGATGGCACGGTAAAGGTTCTCATCGAGGGGCGGAGCCGGGTGAGGGTCGTTCGATATCTTCATTCTGAAAAATTCTTTGAAGTCGAAGTTGAGCCGATCATTGAGAAGGATCAAAAGGGGGAAAAGGATCAAAAAGGGGCCGAGATTGAGGCGCTGGTCAGAAGTATCAAAGAGTCTTTTGAAACCTACATTAAACTCAACCGCAAAATTCCGCCCGAGATGCTCATGACAATTTCTGCGATCGATAACCCGGGAAAACTCGCGGATACGGTTGTTTCTCATCTCAATCTGAAACTTGAGGATAAACAAGAGATCCTGGAAATTGAATCGCCAGCTCCGCGTCTTGAAAAATTGGCGGGGTTCATGCAGGGGGAGATCGAGATTCTTCAAATCGAAAGAAGGATCCGAAACCGCGTTAAAAAGCAGATGGAGCGGTCCCAGAAAGAATATTATCTGAATGAGCAGATGCAGGCGATCCAGAAGGAACTTGGCGAGAGAGATGAATTCAAATCAGAGATCATGGAAATTGAGAAGGCGCTCAGGCAAAAGAAGCTCTCACAGGAGGCCGGGAAACGCATCAGGAAGGAGCTTAAAAAACTAAAGATGATGTCTCCGATGTCGGCCGAGGCGACCGTGGTGCGGAATTATATCGATTGGGTCATCTCTTTGCCGTGGGAGAGTTATACGAAAGATAAGACAGACTTGAAAGACGCGAAGAAGATTCTCGATGAAGATCATTATGGACTTCAGGAGATGAAATCACGGATTTTAGAGCACCTGGCGGTACAGACGCTTTCGAATAAAATCCGGGGCCCTATTTTGTGTCTGGTTGGGCCGCCCGGGGTTGGAAAGACATCTCTGGCCCGTTCGATTGCGCGAACACTTGGAAGAAAATTTATCCGATGCTCGCTGGGAGGGGTGCGCGATGAGGCTGAAATCCGGGGACACCGAAAAACTTATATCGGCGCCCTGCCGGGAAAAATTATTCAGTCGATGAAAAAGGCGGGTTCGAATAACCCGGTTTTTCTTCTCGATGAGATTGATAAGATGTCGATGGATTTTCGGGGGGATCCGGCATCAGCCCTTCTCGAAGCTCTCGATCCTGAACAGAATGTCGCGTTTGGCGATCATTACCTTGAAATCGATTATGATCTGTCGAAGGTTTTGTTTATCCTGACAGCCAATTCCCTTCATAATATTCAGCGCCCTCTCCTTGACCGGATGGAGGTGGTTGCGATTTCAGGGTATACGGATGAGGAAAAACTCCATATCGCAAAGAATTTTTTAATTACAAAACAGAAAGAACTGAATGGATTGAAAAACCGTGAGATTCATTTTGAAGATGAAGCGATTTTAAAGATTATTCACAAATATACGAAAGAGGCGGGGGTACGGAATTTAGAGCGCGAAATTGCCAATATTTTCAGAAAGCTCGCGAAAGATATTGTTGAGAAAGGCCATGAGAAGAAGTCAAAACTGGTTATAAAAGAAAAGTTGATCGGAGAGTTTTTGGGGATTGAAAAATACCGATCGATTGGAACGGAAGCAAGAGACGAAGTAGGCCTTACGAATGGCCTTGCGTGGACCGAGATGGGGGGGGATCTCCTTTCCATTGAATGTACGATCATGCCGGGGAAGGGGAAATTAACCATTACAGGGAAGCTGGGTGAGGTCATGCAGGAGTCGGCGCGCGCGGCGCTGAGCTATGTGAGGTCCCGCGCCGAACAGTTGGGGCTTGTCACCGGTTTTTATCATGAGGTCGATATTCATATCCATGTTCCGGAAGGGGCGATCCCAAAAGACGGGCCTTCTGCCGGAATTACAATGGCGACTTCTCTGACATCGGCTTTGCTTCGTGTGCCGGTTAGAAAAGAAATTGCGATGACGGGTGAGATTACCCTTCGGGGGCGTCTGCTCCCGATCGGGGGGTTGAAAGAGAAGCTTTTGGCGGCTTATCGGGCTGGCATTAAAACGGTATTAATTCCGAAAGATAATTTAAAAGACTTGAAAGATGTGCCGGCTGTTGTGACAAAATCAGTCGAAATTGCGGCTCTAGAACATATGGATGAGGTTTTAAAGCGCGCCCTTCTTGTAAAAGATCCGGATCAGCTTTTTAAATCCTCTCTCAAGCGTAAGGGGAAGACAGACATTTTGCAGCGCCCCAGCTATATTTCACGCCCCATTGTTACAAGCTCATTTCCGCAGTAGAAGCCAGTACTCCGACAGACTCCTAGATCCGCTGATTGCGACTATCTACGCGAATGACGATAGGCCCTAATCCCCGCGCCTCTTCTTCTGAAACGATCTTGTAACTTGCAATGATAATCAGATCTCCCCGTTTTGCCTTGTGTGCGGCGGCGCCATTGATGCAGATCATTTTGCTATTCGGCGGGGCTTCAATCGCGTAGGTCGAAAAGCGTTCACCATTTGTGATGTTATAGATATCTATTTTTTCATAAAGGAGAATATTTGCCATCTCCATGAGGCTTGCATCTATTGAAATAGAGCCTTCATAGTCGAGATTGGCATCGGTAACTGTTGCCCTGTGAATTTTGGACTTCAAGACGATCCTAAACATGGGGATTCGTATATCATCCCCAAAAATTCTTGGCAAGATCGCTCTCTTATAATGGTTGTATTGATAAATAAAAAAGAGCTATCCTGATTTTGATGCTCAAAACAACACTGGCCATTTTCTTTGTCTCCGCCTCGGCGCTGATGTTTGAAGTTTCACTTTCGCGGATGCTTTCAATAGCGCACGGTCAGGAGCTTTCGTATATGGTGATCAGCCTTGCCTTGCTCGGTTATGGCATTGCAACCCCGCTTCTCTCCCGTCTGCGGCGGGTCAGGGAAGGAGATGCGTCAAAATGGCCGCTCGCATTGTCGATTTCGATTCCGCTGATTCTTGCGATTGCTCATTTTATTTCAGTCGATTCTCAGCGGTTGGTCTGGGAGTGGGGCCCCTGGTTAAAAGTTTCAGTATTTTATTTTTTATTTACGATTCCATTCCTTTTTGCGGGACTGACTATTGCCTCTCTTCTTTCAAAAATGCCCGAAAAATCTTTTCTTCTATATTCGGGGGATCTTCTTGGCGCTGGCGTTGGAGCGCTTCTCCCTTTTTTCTTTCTTCCGCTTTCTTCATGTTGGATCGCCATCCTTTTGTCATCGGCCGGGGGCGCTCTTCTTTCCAAAAACATGAGAGAAAAAGGGGTGAGTCTCGCCCTCATCGGTGTGGCTTTCTTTCTCATGGCGCAAAAAAGCGATCGGTTTTTCGAACTGAAGTTTTCTCCGTCGCGCGGTCTGCCGACGGCGCTGCTTGAACCGGGGGCAAAGCTCAAAGAAACGCATTGGTCGCCCTGGACGAGAATAGATATTTTCTCCGCCGCGGCGGCGCGCGTTGCGCCAGGGCTTAGCCTCAATTATTTATCAGACATCCCAAAATTTGATGGGATCGCTGTCGATGGCGATCAGATTTTTCCAAGAATAAATGACGATCCCAAATATTATGATCTCTCTTTTTTAGACGATCTTCCCCAAGCGCTTCCTTATGTTCTGATTCCACAACATCCCTCGGTTCTGCTTATTCACACGCAGGGGGGGGTTGAACTCTTTGAAGCGGTCTTTCATCGCGCTTTTGTGGAGCTGATTGAAAAGGATAAACTCTTTCGGCGCGCGCAATTTCCAACCTATTCCGGATGGCATTTGGTTCCTGTCAGCGGCTATTTAAAGCGGAAAAGACAGCTCTACGATTTCATTATCATCGGTCATTTGGGAGGGGGCGGGGCGCTCTCTACCGGCATGTCTGCAATGCGTCAGGATTTTAATCTAACGGTTGAGACGCTAGGGCTTGCGTATCAAAATCTGGCTGATCGCGGTTTTGTTGTGGTTCATCTCTTTCGTCTTCCTCCGGAAAGATTGGAATATCGTCTGCTCAATACAATGATTGCAAGTCTAAAAGGGGAAAAAAGAGATCCCTCGAAACATATTGCTATCGTGAGATCCCTTCAGACCTATACGTTTTTGATGAGCCGCAATCCGATATCGCCCGAAATTTTTTCGAAAATAAAAGATTTTTGCGATGGGAAGGGATTCGAACTGGTTTATCCCTTAAATGGCAATCTTTTTTCAGATCTCATTGCCGGAAAAGAAATCGGGACGCCATTTTCTCTGGATCCGATCACCGATGATCGCCCCTTTCCGGAACAATCGCTTCGATTGAGAAACATAAAAAAAATTGTCGCCGCCGCCAAAGGGCATTGGCAGATCGTATTGGAAGGGGGGGGATGGAGTTTTGCAGTCTTTCTTCAAACGATTCTTGCCTCCATTTTAATTCTGGGTCTTTCAGGAGCCGCCAGAGGGAGAAGGCATTTGAATCTTTATTTCCTTGCGATCGGCTTCGGTTTTATTTTTGTTGAGATTGGATGGATGCAGAGATTATCCATTCTGCTTACGCATCCGGCCCAGGCGGTACCCATTGTTTTGGGAGGGATGCTTCTTGGAAGTGGATTAGGGGCGAAATTAGGGGAATTTATAAAAATAAAATCACTTTCGACCATTGCGTGTGTTGTTTCAGCTTTTGTGTCTTTCAACTCGGTATTCTTTTTAAAATACGCGATTGAATTCATTTCAGCTCATCCAGTTATATTGGCCCCTTCGTCTCTCATGTTATTTTTTGCGGTGGCATTTTTTGCGGTTCCTCTGGGAATTCCATTTCCAGCTATGCTTTCAACATTAAAGGATCCGCAAAAAATTGCGTGGTTGTGGGGCGTCAACGCCTGTGCCTCTGTTTGCGGCGCTGTGTTGGCCGCGGCTCTCGCGCCGATGGTCGGTTTTACTTCGATTTTTTTAATTTCTTTGGGTTTTTATCTTTTGGCGGCGCTTGCATCCGTGCTTTCCCGATCATCGGCACAAATCTGACATCGGTGAGAACTTTTGAATCAAACTGATGCTCGCTTCTTCTTGTCACAAGGACAAGGGATTGATAGTAGACTGTGCTTCCCAATGGCAGAATAAGTTTTCCACCGATTTTAAGCTGTTTCTTTAAAGGGGGGGGGATATGATTGGCGGCCGCGGTAATCATGATCGCATCAAAAGGGGCATGTTCAGTCCAGCCGTCGTATCCATCGGCCGTCTTTACTTTCACATTCGTATAACCCGCTTTTTTGAGATTTGTCTTTGCAAATTGAGAAAGAGAGGCGCGAATTTCAATTGAGTAGACCTCTTTTGTGATTTCGCTCAGGATGGCAGCCTGATAGCCGCTTCCTGTTCCGATTTCCAAAACTTTGTCGCTCTCTTTAAGTTTGAGGGCTTCCGTCATCAGCGCGACGACGTAGGGTTGAGAAATAGTCTGTCCCTCTCCGATCGGCAGTGGATTATCATCGTACGCGGCGCTCTTCGATTCCTGGAGGGTTGTTACAAATAATTCACGGGGGACTTTTAAAAAGGCTTTTAATACTTTTTCATTTTGGATATCTCTCCCCCGCAATTGATCTTCGACCATATGCCTGCGGGCTTTTTCATATAATAATTTTTGTGGGATATGCACTTTCGATTCGGCAAAAGCAGGTATTACAAGAAGGAAAGAGACAAATAGCCAATAAGCCATGATATTTTTCGTAAGAATATGTTTATTTTATAGATATTCGTAATGAAAGTCCATTGACGTTTCCTTTTTCTTATTCTTATATACAGATCAATGTCTGCTATTTTGACCGTTCGCGATCTCAGTCATCAGTTTGGGAAGAGGGAGGCGCTGTTACAGATTGGGTTCAATATTGAGGAGGGGGAAATTTTCGGTTTCCTTGGCCCCAATGGGGGGGGGAAGACGACGCTCTTTCGGATTTTATCCACCTATTTATATCCGACCGGAACACAATCGAATATTGATCTTTGCGGCATCGATCTTTTAAAAAAACCAAATGAGATTCGAAAAATATTGGGTGTGGTTTTCCAGTCACCGAGCCTCGATCCAAAACTCACTGTTGAAGAAAACCTCATTCACCAGGGGCATCTTTATCAGCTCTCCGGAAACAAGTTAAAAGAGCAAATTAAAAAAAATCTCAAAAAATTTGACATCGATGATAGAAAAAAAGATCGGGTGGAGACGCTTTCAGGAGGGTTGAAAAGGCGCGTTGAGATTGCCAAAGCCCTTCTTCATGAACCGAGGCTGCTTCTCTTTGATGAGCCGACGGCAGGTTTAGACCCTGGCGCGCGGCGGGCATTTTGGGATGATCTTAAAAAATTACAAAAAGAAGGAGCAAGCATTCTTGTGACAACGCATTTTATCGAAGAGGCCGAGCGATGCGACCGTGTTGCGATTTTAGATCAGGGGAGATGTGTGGCTGTCGGCGCCCCTGACTTGCTGAAAAAAGATATAAGAGGGGATGTGATCAGCGTGAAGACCCAAGATACGGCTTTTTTGAAACAGGCGATTGAAGAAAAATTTGGAGTCGATGTAAAAATTGTCGATGGGATGCTTCATATTGAAAAACAGGAGGGGTCGGATTTTATGATACTCCTTGTGAAATCTTTTCCTCAAGAGATCATTGCTGTTACGATTTCAAAACCATCGCTTGAAGATGTCTTCATTCAAAAAACCGGGCATCGCTTTTTGGAACAGACATGAAATCATTTTTTCTTTCATCTTACACGCTCTGGAAACGGGAACTCGTCTGTTTTTTAAGACAGCCCTCCCGTTTGGCCTCGGCGCTGCTTCAGCCGCTGATTTTTTGGCTTTTTGTAGGGGGGGGGTTGAGTCCCTCCTTTAAGCCGACAGGGATGAATATCAGCTATCTGGAATATTTTTATCCGGGGATTCTTCTCATGACCCTTCTTTTTACTTCGATGTTTTCCATGTTTTCCATTATTGAAGATCGGGAGCGGGGATTTCTTCAGGCGGTTTTGGTCTCCCCGGCGCCGAGACTGAGTCTCGTTTTGGGAAAGATTTTAGGTGGAGCGGCGATTGGGCTTTTTCAGGTGACTATTTTTTTGTTTCTTGCGCCGTTGATCGGGATTAAACTTTCCATATTTTCAATTCTCTCAACGCTTGCGATTTTATTTCTCATTGCCGCCGTCATAACAAGTTTCGGATTTTCTATCGCATGGCAGATGGATTCGTTTCAGGCCTTTCACGCGATCATGATGCTGATTCTCTTTCCGCTCTGGTTTTTATCCGGGGCTTTTTTTCCGTTGGATCATCTGCCGAAATTATTGGAATGGCTGACAAGGATCAATCCATTGACTTATGCGTTGTCTTCTCTCAGGGGGGCGCTTTATGAGAAAGGAACTTTCGAACTCCCCCCCTTTTGTATTTCTTTGTTGGTAACGATCTCTTTTGGTTTGGTCACATTTCTTATCTCGTGGTATTCAACGTGCAGGAAAAGATTAAGATGATCAATCCCGTCTCTTTGACAAAAGCGCTTGTTCGGATTTCATCCCTCTCCGGCTCTGAAGAAAAGATTTCAAAATTTCTGGGCAAGCTTTTGAAAGAGAACGGTTTTGCCGTCAAGTATATTTATTCCGGACCTCGCCGCCCCAATCTTTTTGCATTCATCGGGAAACCCAAAATTCTCTTTTGTTCCCATCTGGATACGGTTCCCCCTTATTTTCCCCTAAGGGAAAACAAGGAGGAGATATATGGACGCGGAGCTTGTGACGCCAAAGGGGTTATTGCGGCGCAGATTGCGGCAGGTTTGAAATTAAAAGGAGAGGGTTATCCCATAGGCTTTCTTTATCTCGTCGGTGAAGAGGTCGATCATCGCGGCGCGATCGATGTTTCAAAAAAAATTCCAAACGTAGATGCGATCATTGTGGGGGAGCCGACAGAGAATCGAATGGCTGTGGCAACCAAAGGGATTGTGAAGATTAAACTCATTTCAAAAGGAAAAGCGGCCCATAGCGCTTATCCCAGCCGTGGCAAATCCGCTATCGATGCGCTGCTGACAACCCTTGTCCGCATAAAAAAAAGGAAACTTTCCAAGACCAAAGAAATGGGGGCTTCCACATTGAATATTGGTGTTATTCATGGCGGATTTGCCGCGAATATTATTCCAGATGAGGCATCGGCAGAGATTCTTGTCAGGACAGTGACGAAGAGTCATCCTATTTTTGAAAAAATAAAACAAAGTTGTGAAAAAGGGGTAAGGATCATCCTTCAGAGTATCAATGATCCCGTTCAGCTAAATACAGCAGCGCGCTTTAAAACCACTGTAGTATCGTTCAACACAGATATTCCCTACTTAAAAACCAAAGCCAAAAAAATCTTCCTTCTCGGTCCGGGCTCTATTCTTGACGCGCATGGACCAGATGAGAAAATCGCAAAAAAAGAAATACTCAAAGCGGTTCGGCTTTATGAACAACTTGCCTTATTCAATACTTCCCGAAATCTTCGCTGACGGATGATAAGGATGATCGAGGCCGAATTCGAGGCCGGCCTTGTTTTGAGTGGAAAGAATGGCGATGGCGCGGAAATTAAACGGGAAAAATATCCGGCGTTCGTAGAGCTCGACAGAGAGTTTTCCATTTAAGGTTTCATAGTCATGGAAAATATTTCCATCTGGCGTGGGGAACTCAAGATCCATCATCTGTTTCGGATCTGCGGCCGCGTGGACGAGGAGTTTATACCGTAAATTTTGGGCTCTAATCGACCATGAGCCGAGATCCATCTCATATTCAAAAAGATATTTTGGCTCATTGGAACGAAATTCGTAAAGTTTCCCTTCATGATGGAGCGCCAGAAGTATTGCTGTAATTGGAATTTTTATTCCATTAGACATGGTTACCTCTCCCCCGCCGCCGACAAATGAGCTCTCGCTGTTTTCGTCAAAAGAATTTGCATTGAGCCAGAACCACCATTGTGGGAACGCGCGCCCCCAGTTGTGATCCTGATAGCCATCTGCTTTGTCAAAATGATAAGTTCTGCTATCTATGGTCAATATTCCAGAATATAGGGCATCCATCTGGGCAGGGTACCAGTAGATATTAAAAAGGGAGGGGAAAAGAAATGTCCATCCGAGCGCATGCCAGCCTTTCTTTTTATCAATAGAAAAAGAAAAGCTGACCGAATGGCCTTTGTCTTCAAAGGAGGCCGAAATCATCTTTTCTGTGGCAGAATGAGCGCCAATGCGTGTTGAGAGGAGATCATACCGGGATTCAAATTCGGTGACGGGGTAGGAGGCATTGAGGATCATTTTTTGATGGAAGTCGCCAAAACTGATAAAAGCCCTTGAGTTTTCGGATACCCCTTCTTTATCCCAGGGGTTTACGATTCCATAGCAGAAATAAAAGCTTTGGTTTGTCTCAGGGTGAATGACCTTGTAGTACCACCATTCGTACCAATTACCTTTGTCGGTTTTGTTTGTGTTGCGATTCTGTCGGTTCCACTGATAGCTGTTGTAAAGGTCAATGTTATCCAACAGAGAAGAGGGGAGAGACGCGGCATTCAGAGGAGTAAACGATAGCGCGAGCAAAGACATTCCGATCAGTCTCATTAAAAAGAGAGTAGCATAATTAAAAAACTTCCAGAATGCAAAAATAGACGATCATCATGAAAAGCCCCACGGGAACGCCGATTCTCGCCCACTCCCTGCTTGTGATTTTGAGTTTGTTTGCGGCAATAATGTTTGGAATATTGCCGGGGATGAGCATTCCACCGCTGATTAAAAGCGCCATAAGAATCGATTTCATTTGTTCAGCGGAAAGAGAGGGGCTGATTTCCGCGGCGGCGAGTGTCGCGTTATCCAAAATCGCAGAAAGCATATTTATCCAAAATAAAATTCCGCTTGAAAGGGTAATCAAATAGGTATCGATGAGCGGCTTAAACCCTCCCCCCAGAAAAATGAGGGCCATCACGAAGAAATAGACTTTCAAAGCCCGTATAAACACCTCTTTGGCTGAATCTTCGCTTTTCCACAAAACCCTCTCCTCTTTGGCGCTTTTTCTTTTATGAAACCAAACGGCGAATAGCCCAAGAGCGAAGACCGCGGGAATGATGAGGTATGAAAAATTTCTAAGAAGATACCAGAAATCAGCATCCCTTTTTGCGACAACAATCGTACTTAGCGGTTCCCCGATGGGTGTCAGGGCCGCGCCGAAGCCGATTGAAAAACAGGCAATGACGGTAATCTGAATCATCTGTTGTCTGGGCACTTTTAAAAGAAGAATAAATTCGACGAGAATTAAAGAGGCGATAATCGCCGTGATGGCGCTTGAAACAAGACCCAAAAGCACAATGAGGAAAAAAACAAAAAGATTGGCCGGCATGATCGTTAAAATGTGGGAGACCCCCGTTTCTAATTTTTTTCTCCCCCATTTGAAAGCCAATCCCGCCAAAAACACGGTAATGGTGATTGGAATTGGCTCCGTCAGCGCTTCGTGAATAATCTCTTTGCTCCAGAGCTTTGAAATCGTCAGAGCCAATATCCCCATCACAAAAAGAAAGAGCTCCAGATTATGTTCGATTTTTTTAGATGATAAAGGGAGAATAAAAACGAGAAGTAAAATAAGAATGAGCCCCCACTCAAAGATTTTTAAAGAGAGGAACATGTCTTATTTATAGAGATCGCTTCATGAAAATGCAAGCCGAAAGCCCCTTTTCTTCGGTATTGGGCGTGCGGTGTAAAAAATTCTTGAAGTGTATTTTTTAAAGTGTTTAAAGGAATATGTCGATAGAAAATAAGAGGAGACCTGTTTTTTTAAGGATGTAAGTCTGTGGTTCAAAATAATGTTTTACTCAATATTATCCTAAAACTTCTTCGCGTGGGGGCTTCGGATAAGCTCGAGAAGATTCTTAAAACCTCTTCCCCTGAAGAAATTCGATTGATCCTTCGCGAGCTCGATTTGAGACAGAAGAGTATTTTTTTGAGTCTCTTATTCGATGCCAAGATGGCAGTTCATACCATTCGCGATTTTTCAACAGATCTGATCAGAGAAATTTTTAGCGATATCCCGCTTGAGCTTCTTCTTGAAACAGTCAATCGGCTCCAGCCGGATGATCTTGCCGATCTCGTGCCGAAGCTATCTCAGCAACAATCGGCATCGATTCTCCAAAAGTTGGATCCTGCGAAGAAAATCGAGATATCGAAGCTTCTCGCTTACCCCAAAGACTCTGCCGGCGGGATTATGAATACCAATGTCTTTTATCTTGCAGAGACGGCGACTGTGAATGAGGCTATTGAATTGATCCGGACAAAAAAGCAGCTGGAAATTATCTTCTATTTGTATGTTGTTGACGATGAAAAACACCTTGTCGGTATTGTCTCTTTGAGACAGCTCATCATATCGGCCGCCAATGCCATCCTGAAAGATGTGATGAATATGAATGTGATTCAGATTGGGGCGAATCAATCTCAAAATGAGGTTGCGCAGATGATCGCAAGATATAATTTTTTGGCTATTCCCATTGTCGATGAAGAAAAGAGGCTGGTTGGCGTTGTTTCCGTTGATGATGTGATTGATGTCATTCAGGAAGAGGCAACCGAAGATCTTTACCGGATGGCCGGACTTGAAAAAGATGAACGTGTCTTTACGCCGGTTGGGCAGTCGGTTCAAAAACGCGCCCCCTGGCTTGTGATCAACCTGGCAACGGCTATTTTGGCGTCTTGGGTGGTCAGCCTTTTTGAAGGGACAATCCAGAAGATGGTTCTTTTGGCAACCTTTCTTCCGATTGTTGCCGGCATGGGAGGGAATGCGGGGGTTCAGACGCTCACGATTATGGTGCGGGGACTGGCATTGGGAGAGATCGCCTTTAAAGATATTCGGCGCGCGCTGAGAAAGGAAGTTCTTGTCGGGGTTTCCAATGGCTTGATTACAGGGCTCATCATGGCTGTCGTCGCTTGTTTTTGGAGGGGGATGCCAATACTGGGTGTCGTGTTGATGCTTGCGATGATCGGGAATCTTTTTGTATCGGGCGCCGTCGGTGTTCTCGTCCCGCTGGGGCTAAAAGCCTTGAAGATCGATCCGGCCGTTGCCTCAACCGTTGTGGTGACGACGTTTACCGACTGTTTCGGTTTTTTCTTCTTCCTTGGGCTTGCTTCTCTTCTTCTTAGCTATTTCCTCTGAACCATTTTTGAATTTCAGCGGACGCAATAATTAAAAGAGAGGCGGCGGCGGCATAAATCCAGTCTCTGGCGGCCAGGGATTCCAGTTCGAATGCCTCGCTCAAGGTCGGCGTATAAATGCTCAAGACGAGAAGAAATAAAGAAACAAAATTTGCGAAGATCAAATAGGGATTTGTCAGGGGGCCGGCCACGAACATCGATTTTCGACTATTCTGGCAGTTAAAAGAATGAAGCAGTTGAACCAGCACAAGCGTTGTAAATGCCATCGTCTGGGCTTTTCTCAAGGATGAATCAAAGCCATAGAGCTCGAGTGAAAAAATTCCAAGGGTGATGATAGACATGATAAAGCCATGGAACAAAATGTCATTGACGAGCTGTTTTGTAAAAATAGGCTCCAGCGGCCGGCGGGGGGGGCGCTTCATAATATCTTGCGGGGGGGGATCGACTCCCAGCGCCAGAGCCGGAGGGGTGTCGGTTACGAGGTTTAACCAGAGGATTTGAATCGGCAGAAACGGAAGCGGAAAACCGAAGAGCGTTGCGAAAAGCATGACAAAAATTTCACCGATGTTGCACGAGAGAAGATAACGGATAAATTTTAAGATGTTGTCATAGATGGTTCGCCCTTCTTCGATCGCTGAAACAATCGTTGCGAAATTGTCATCCGCGAGCACGATATCGGCCGCCTCTTTTGCAACATCGGTTCCTGTTTTTCCCATTGCAATTCCGATATTGGCGCGTTTGATGGCGGGGGCGTCATTCACACCGTCGCCTGTCATCGCAACGATTTCTCCACGACGTTTGAGGCTTTCTACGATTTTGAGTTTAAAGTGAGGAGAGATGCGGGAAAAGATGCGGTAGCTTCCAAGTTCGCGGTCAAATTCATCATTGGAGAGGGGGAGCGCTTCGAGTTTTGAGCTATTTGCCACAGCCTGCTCATTTTTAACCATATTGAGCTGCTTTGCGATGTAATAGGCGGTGTGTTGATGATCCCCTGTCAGCATGAGGATTTTAATTCCGGCTTCCTGGCATTTTTGGATAGAGCTTTGGGCCTCTTTCCGGATCGGATCTGCCAAGGCGATAAATCCCAAAAAAATTAAATGATGTTCGTTTTGAAACGCGTCTTGTTCCACCTCGGTCGGGGCAAGATCGCGATAGGCAATTGCAAGAATACGGAATCCTTTGCCAGCAAAAAAAGTGATTTTTTTTCGGATTTCCTGCTTTCGTTCTTCCGTAAGCGTTTGGATTTCATCTGAAATACGCTCCCGATCAACGATTTTTAGAATTTGTTCTGGCGCTCCTTTGGTCAAAATCGAAATCTCGCCTGTGGATGAGCGATGGATTTTACTCATGCATTTTCGTTTCGTGTCGAAAGGGGCTTCCTTCATGAACGGGTATTCTTCAAGAAGCTTTTCCGGGAAATAGTTTGCCTTTGCTGAGAGAATGAGAAGCGCCCCCTCCGTCGGATCGCCAAAAATTTCCCATTTTTTATTTTTTTCCTGAAGGGCGGCGTTATTACAGAGCGCAGATATCGTTAAAAGCAGTTTTAATTCGTTCGGATAGTCAGCAATGGGAGATCCGTTCTGAAGGAATGAGCCTTTCAGCTCATTGGCGGAACCGGTTACCTCGATGTAAGAATTGTTTATCTCCACAAATTGAGCCATCATGTTTCCTTCTGTCAGCGTTCCGGTTTTATCTGAACAGATTGTTGTTACCGAACCGAGTGTTTCAACGGCCGGAAGCCGCCGGATAATCGCTTTTTTTCGTGCCATTCGTTTGACTCCCAAAGCGAGCGCGATGGTAACAACCGCAACGAGTCCTTCCGGGATGCAGGCAATCGCAAGAACAATCGCCGTTTTAATCATCATAAAGGTCGGCACCCCTCTTAAAATGCCGATGGTGGCCACAAGAAGGCAGAGAATAATTGTTGCCATGACAAGATTTTTCCCGAGTCCCTTGAGTCGTCGTTCAAGGGGGGTCGGCTTATCGGTGATCTCCTGAATCAGATGGGCAATGCGCCCCAGTTCGGTCTGAGGACCTGTTGAAGTGACAATGACCTTGCCATGTCCGCGGGCAACCGTTGAGCCCCGCCAAACCATATTGGTGAGATCCCCCAAATTTGGGCGCTTATCAGGAAGCGGGTGCAGAGATTTTTCGATCGGCTGGGATTCACCGGTAAGAAACGATTCCTGGGCAGCAAGATTTACAACCTCGCAGAGCCTGCCATCGGCCTGGATAATATCCCCCTCTTCAATAATGAGAATGTCACCTGGGACAATCTGGCTCGAGGGAATCAGTTTATAGCGCCCATCCCGAATGACTTTTGCCGTTGGAGAAGCGCTCTGTTTGAGAGATGCGATGGTAATTTCGGCCTGATACTCATTTAAAAATCCGAGAAGTATATTGATGACAACGACGGCCAGGATAATTACGGCATCTTTAATATCCTGAATGAGAAATGAGACGAGACTGACGGCAATGAGGACAAGCACCATGAAATCTTTCAACTGTTTGAAAAAAAGCGTGATTACAGTCAGTCTTTTTTTGGAGGGGAGTGTATTGGGGCCGATCTCCGAAAGGCGCCGCAAAGCTTCAGATTCGGCCAGGCCATTTTCCAGATCCGATCTTAATTCTTCAATAACCTGACCGGCTTTTTTATGATAGGGCTTGTCGTCAAACGCGAGCGAGGGAGGTTTCATCTATAATAGGCTGAGCGACTCCATCGGCATTTCATAACTCAATTTTGGCGGATGCAAAATGGATGCGCGAATATGATGCAGCGTTGCGCTGTTTTTTCGTTTGAGGATTTTTAAAAATTCGGTAAAGATTTTTCCCGTGATTGCGCAATCGCCAAGCGATCTATGCCTCGACTTTTCGGGGACAATTCCAAAACGCTGCGCAATGGCGTCCAGATTATGGCTTTTTTCATAAGAAAAGAGTGTTCTTGACAGCTGAAGGGTGTCAATACAGGGATTCGTAAATGTGAGCTGCGGGAAGCGCTTTAAATTGTTTGTAATAAAATCGAGATCGAACCCGGCATTGTGCGCGATCAGGATTTTAGCGCCGAGGAAGCGAATAAATTTGGGAAAAATCTCTTCCAGCGTTGGCTGGCCTTCCAGATCTTTATCGCTAATCCCGTTTATCGCTTTTGCCTGTTCCGGAATTTTTTTTTGAATATCGATCAGCGAATGAAAGGTCTCGCCAGTCGGCTCGATGCCCCGCAATTTGATCGCGCCAATCTCTATGATTTCAGCCCCCTCATCCGGGTTCAGGCCTGTTGTCTCAAAATCGAAGATGATATATTCCAGTTCGTAGAGCGACACTTTGGCCATGTCCTGAAATCGTAACGGTAAATAAAAGAGGAGACAAGGGTTTTTTACAGGGGTTTATTAATCCATCTTTTTCTATAAACCATGCTGATGAAAATCGCGATGGTCATTTATTTTCTATAGAAGCTTTTATGCAGCTCAAAATCAAAGGTGCATCCGATTCTGGGAAAAGAATTGTCGGTTCAAAACTTTTTTCACATTTTCCGATACATGTATTTGGGCTTCGATCAAATAAATGTGGCGGATACTGATAAATTTTTACCGTCGCACCAGATGCCTCATCAACAAGTGCTTCTACCAGAGGGCTAATAAGAGTCACTCCTTTTTTGTCTTTACAAGCGTCTAAGATTTCGAAGACCCGAGAGCCATTTTCGCGAAGAATTTGTACTGTTGATCTACTTTCGGCTGTAGCATTGTGGTGAAGATTCCAAACCAACGATAAACCTAACATGAAGCATGTCGAAAGTACTGAAAGTTTAATTTTACTGATCATTTTTTGCCTCCTTATAGTGAAGTCTATAATACGGCGTAGAAATGTTGTCAATTAGTTTATGATACAGGATTTTTCAACCGCAAGCTCATTTCCGAAGGAAATGAGCGCGCAGTACAATCATAAGGTAGAAAAAAAGAGCTGGAAATTCATTTCATTGGCCATTGGTAACCTTTCCCCTTTCTCTTTTTCAATCAGAAAGTGTCAGATTAAGTCGAGACTACTTCAGATAACCAAAGGTTATCTGCGCTCTCCATCTGTTGTGTTCGCCACAAAGAATCCGTAAGTTTTCTTCCGATGATTTTCCCCCAAGCGCC
>CAYJMQ010000004.1:0-69983 GCA_964371555.1 uncultured bacterium
ATGAAAGTCCAAATGGAAAACGGTGTGATGAAAAGGGATTCTTGCAGCTGGACCATGTTCGGCCATGGGCGCTTGGGGGGAAATCATCGGAAGAAAACTTACGGATTCTTTGTGGCGAACACAATAGATGGAGAGCGCAGTCCACTTTTTTCTAGTCGAGTCCAGACAATCTGACTTTCGACTGGTGAAAGTGAAAATAGAAAGAGAGCTAAGTCTCTTTTTTACAAAGGATTCGGCTTTTTTTCCTTAGCGAATAATCTCACACGTACGCCCAACTTTGTAGAATGTCTCCAGAATAAAGTTGAGCTCGTCATTGGTGTGAGTCGACATGTAGCTCGTTCTCACCAATCCTTTTCCCGGCGGTGTGCCGGGGGCTACAACTGGATTTGAGAAAACGCCAGCGTCGTAGATTGCTTTTGCAAAAAAGAAGGTTTTTAGATCATCACCGATATTGATGGGAATAATGGGGGTTTCTGACGGGCGTGTGTCGTAGCCCATCTCATCAAATCCCTTTTTCATTTTTCGGGTATTGCGCCACAAGCGATCCACATGCTCATCTTCAGCCTCAATCAAATCGAGCACGGCTATGACAGTTGCAACAGCGGAAGGTGGCATGGAGGCACTAAAAATAAATGCCCGGGATGTATGACGAATATAATGAGTCACCTCTTTTGAAGCGGCAATGAACCCGCCAAGAGACGCAAATGACTTGCTAAAGGTTCCCATAACGATGTCGACATCGTTTGTGAGTCCAAAATGATCCGCCGTTCCACGCCCATCGCGCCCCAATACCCCAATGCCATGGGCATCATCCACCATCACCCGGCTCCCATA
The DNA here is from genome assembly GCA_964371555.1 of uncultured bacterium. GTDB lineage: Bacteria > Bdellovibrionota > JACOXK01 > 2-02-FULL-40-11 > 2-02-FULL-40-11 > CAYJMQ01. The sequence continues at coordinate 835 of CAYJMQ010000004.1, forward strand.
TTTTTTTGCCAATGCGACAAGACGGTCGAGATTGACAATGTCTCCCGTCATAGAGAAAACACCATCGGTCACAATCAGTTTTCCGGAAATCGATTCGTGACTCTTTAGCAGGCGTTCCAGATCTTCCATATCATTATGTTCGTAGACAACCGTTTTCCCTTCAGAAAGCCGGGTCCCCTCGATAATACTTGCATGATTGTCAGCGTCTGAAAAAATAATATCGCCCGGGCCTGCCAGACATGAGATCGTGCCGAGATTGGCCTGAAATCCAGTGCTATAGAGAACAGCGTCCTCTTTGTTCAGGAAGCGCGCAAGTTTTTCCTCAAGCTGCGTATGTAAATCGATCGTCCCATTCAAAAATCTGGAGCCTGAACAGCCGGTTCCATATTTTTCCAGTGCATATTTGGCCGCTTCTTTCACCTTCGGGTGTTGAGTCAACCCTAAATAGTTATTGGAGCCTGCCATGACCTTTTTTTGACCATCAATGCGAACAGTCCCCCCTTCGCTATTTTCAATGACTCGAAAGTAGGGATAGAGGCCAGCTTCCTGAAGAAGTTTTACCCGGTCAAAATCACGACATTTTTTGAAAAGATCCATATGTTGAAAGTTGACACCTTCAAAATGCCATATAATCGTCAGACATTACTCAAGCTTACACGATCTTGTCAATTTCTTTTTAAATTGTTAAGAACACCAGATGAATTTTAAGATGGGTTTTAAGACACTTGAATCGAATTCGGAGAGTCATACAAAACAGGTCGCAGAAACTGTTGCAAAACTGCTACAGGGGGGGGATGTTATTGGGCTTCAGGGGGATCTTGGAGCGGGGAAAACAACATTTGTGCAGGGGTTGGCTTCCGGACTTCATTTGAAAGAAGGGTATGTTGTGTCGAGTCCCACCTTCACATGGGTTCATGAATATCCGTGTGAAAAATTCATGCTCTATCATATTGACTTTTATCGTTTGGAAAACAGCTCAGACGCTTATTCGTTGGGGTTGGAACGGTGTTTTGATAAAAATTCAATTGTTGTTGTTGAATGGTTTGAAAAGGCGAGGGATGTTTTGCCGGAGAATATTTTTGAAATTCATTTCCAATGGAAGGACTTTCAGAGTCGAACGATTGCGATCAGCAATGACTTAATCTTTTTTTAATCTTTTCCGAAAAGAATAATAAGAGTGGACAACGGTTGGGGACAAAGGGGGGGCTATGAGAACGGCAAAGAAGCGGTGTCAGGAAAAGAAATGCCGAAGCGAGGCAACTACCGCTCATTTCTGCAGGTTCCACTACATTGCGCGTTGGGGGGATCGACCGGAAAGACATGCTTTGAGGCGGGAAGAGAAGCTCAATTATTATATTCGTGAGATCACAAGGCGCTATCCCGAAGAATATCTGGAAATTATCAAGCGGGACCTCTCATCAGAAGAAAGTTTCAAAAAATCACTGCGCGAAATGAACATCAAATTTGACGAAGGTGAAACCGCAAGCGAATTTGAAAGACAAGAGATTCTAAAGAAAGTAAAAAGCCGCTAGTCTCAATTATTGACGGAGTCTCTTATTTCTAATATGAAAAAGAGATTCTTGTGAAATATTATCTTAAAACTTACGGCTGCCAGATGAATGTCTATGATTCCGACCGGATGACGCGGCTTCTTAAGCCGCTCAATTTTTCGCAGACGCAGGATGAGGGAGAGGCAGATCTGATTCTTTTTAATACCTGCACGGTCCGTGAAAAGGCAAAACATAAATTCCTGAGCGATTTGGGGCGATTGAAAATGCGCAAGCGTAAATGTGAGAATTTAATGATTGGTGTGGGAGGATGCGTTGCCCAGGAAGAGGGGGAGGGACTTTTAAAACGTCTGCCGCATCTTGATTTTGTTTTTGGGGTTGATCAGCTCGATCAGCTTCCTGCTATTTTAAAGAGGGTGAGTCGCACACGCGAGCGTATTGCGCTGACAGCCTGGGATACGGAGCCTAAATTTTCTCTGTCATATCTTCAACCGGCGAGAGGGCCCGTTTCCGCGTTGGTAACCATTATCAAAGGGTGCGATAAATTTTGCTCATTCTGTATTGTTCCATTCACGAGGGGACGGGAGAAGAGTCGGCATCCGGGAGAAATCGTGCAAGAGATTGAAGGGATGGTTTCAATGGGGACGCGCGAGGTGATGCTTCTCGGGCAGAATGTGAACTCATACTTATATGAAAAGCATGATTTCCCGGCGCTGCTTCGCATGGTTTCTCAAATTAAAAACTTAAAGCGCGTTCGTTTCACAAGCCCGCATCCATCCGATTTTTGCGACGGAATGATTGCCTGCTATGTCGATCTTAAAAATCTTTGCAGGCATCTCCACCTCCCTGTGCAGGCTGGAAATAATGAAATATTAAAAAGAATGCGACGGTGGTATACCGTTGAGCGCTACCGATCGCGCATTCAAAAATTACGGGAAGCTGTCCCCGGCATTGCCGTATCCACAGATATTATCGTTGGTTTTCCAGGAGAATCTGAAGAGGCATTTGAAGATACGCTGCGGCTCCTGAAAGATATTCGCTACGATTCTATTTTTTCTTTTGTCTATTCCCCCCGCACAGGAACCCAGGCGGGTGGGTATGAAGACGATGTGTCCCGGGAAGAAAAAGAAAGAAGACTCCATCGCCTTCAAAAACTTCAGGACGAAATCTCTCTTGAAATCAACGAATCCAAAGTGGGAGAAACGGTTGAGGTTTTGGTTGAAAAAGAATCAGAAGAAGGACTTCAAGGCAGAACCGATACGAATAAAATTGTCCATTTTAGAGGGGATTCAAAACTTTCAGGGGAGTTTGTTTCGATCAAACTGACGAAGGCCTTTCCACACAGTTTAGCCGGCGAATTGGCCAGTTGACAAACCAAAAATTCAAGAGTAAATTCGCGTGCTTAAATACCTTGTTTCATCGGGTATATCAGCTATGACAGAATCATTTACCGAAGGCTTCACATTCGATGATCTTCTTTTAGTTCCGCAAGAGGCGCATATTGTTCCGCGCGATGTGATTTTAAAGACAAAGCTCACAAGAGATATCAGCCTCAACATGCCTCTCATTTCAGCGGCGATGGATACGGTGACAGAATCCAAGACGGCGATTGCGATGGCGCGCGAGGGGGGGATGGGGGTCATTCATAAAAATCTCACCCCTGAAAAACAGGCGTTTGAAGTTGAGAAGGTGAAGAAGTCAGAAAGCGGCATGATTTTGGATCCCGTCACAATGTCTCCAGATCACAAGATCTCGGATGCCCTGGAAGTGATGAAGCAATATAAGATTTCAGGGGTTCCAATCACACGAGATGGACAGTTGGCGGGGATTCTGACAAACCGCGATCTCAGGTTCGAACAAAATCTTGATCTCAAAATTGGCGATGTCATGACGAAAGAAAATCTGGTGACAGCCCCCGAAGGGACAACGCTTGAACAGGCCAAAGCGATTCTTCATCGCCATCGAATTGAAAAACTCCCTGTAGTCGATGAGCGGGGATTTCTAAAAGGGCTCATTACGATTAAAGATATCGAAAAATCGATGAACTATCCCCATTCATCGAAAGATAAATTCGGACGTCTCTTCGTTGCCGCGGCGGTCGGTATTTCAGCCGATCGGGAGCGCAGGCTGGAATGTCTGCTCAAAAGCCAGGTCGATGTCATCGTGATTGATACCGCGCATGGTCATTCCAAAAATGTGCTTGAGGCGGTTCGTGACACAAAAAAGAATTTTAAGAATGTAACCCTTATTGCCGGAAATGTTGCAACGGGGGATGGGGCGGAAAAACTGATTCAGGCCGGGGCGGATGCTGTGAAAATAGGGGTCGGCGCAGGCTCTATTTGCACCACACGCATTGTTGCCGGCATCGGAGTTCCACAGATGAGCGCGATCTTTGATTGTGTGCGTGTTGCCCGGAAATATGGCGTGCCGCTTATTTCTGACGGTGGAATCAAATATTCGGGTGACATTATCAAAGCGCTGGCGGCCGGCGCCGATTGTGTGATGATTGGAAGTCTTTTTGCGGGAACAGATGAAAGCCCTGGAGAAACTATTCTCTATCAGGGGAGAACCTTTAAAAGCTATCGCGGTATGGGATCGCTCGAAGCGATGAAGCAGGGGAGTGGCGATCGTTATGCGCAAGCGGAGGTGGAGTTGCTTGAAAAATTTGTCCCCGAAGGGATTGAGGGGATGGTTCCCCACAAAGGTCCCCTCTCGGTGTCGCTCTATCAGCTTCTTGGAGGGATTCGGGCCGGAATGGGATATGTCGGCTGCCAAACGATTGCAGAGCTTCATGAGCGGGCCAAATTTATCCGGATTACCTCTCAGGGCCTTAGAGAGAGTCATGTGCATGATGTGATTATTACCAAAGAGGCCCCCAATTACCGGTCGACCTAAATGCGCCAACGAATTCTCATTCTCGATTTTGGTTCACAATATACACAACTGATTGCGCGCCGGATTCGTGAATGTAATATCTATTGCGAGATTCATCCCTATTCATTGAAATTAGAAGAGATTGTTTCATTCCGGCCAGCGGGGGTGGTTCTTTCGGGGGGACCTGCGTCGGTGTTGTCTCCAGATGCTTATTTGATTGATCCAAAAATCTTTGAGTTAAACATTCCGATCTTGGGGATTTGCTATGGAATGCAGCTTATAGTGAAAGCGCTCGGCGGAAAAGTGGTGAAAGCCGAAGCGCGGGAATATGGTCGTGCGACGATCGAGCTTTGCGCCTCATCTCAACTTTTCTCCGGCTTTAAAACGGGAGAAAAGCTGCGGGTGTGGATGAGCCACGGCGATCGGATTGAAGATCTGTCAAAAAACTTTATCTCTATCGCAACCTCAGAAAATTCGAAGGTTGCCGCCTGTCAGGATGAGGCGAGAAAATTTTACGCGCTTCAATTTCATCCGGAAGTGGTTCATACGCCAGAGGGGAAAAGGATCCTTTCAAATTTTTTGTTCCTGATTTGTAATTTAAGCCCCTCCTGGACGATGCGATCGTTCATTGACTATTCCATTGAGGCGGTTCGAAAACAGGTGGGCGATCACCATGTTATTTTGGGGGTAAGCGGGGGGGTCGATTCATCGGTAACCGCCGCTCTTCTGAAACGAGCCATTCCCAATCAGCTCACATTGATTTTCATCAATAATGGATTTTTAAGGCTCAATGAGGAAAAAAAAGTTGTCGAATTTTTTCATGACTATGATCTTCGTTATGTTGATGCAAGCGAGCGATTTTTAACAGCGCTCAAAGGGGTTACCGATCCAGAAGAGAAAAGAAAAAAGATCGGTCATATCTTTATTGAAATCTTTGAAGAAGAGGCCAGAAAAATTCCCAAAGCAAAATTTCTGGGGCAGGGGACACTCTATCCGGATGTGATTGAATCACGATCATTTAAAGGCCCCTCTGCAACGATCAAAACGCATCATAATGTGGGGGGACTCCCGCCAAAGATGAATCTTGAACTGATTGAGCCTCTCCGTGAGCTCTTTAAAGATGAGGTGCGTCTTCTTGGAAAAGAACTTCAAATGCCGAATGAGTTGATTTTCAGACAACCATTTCCGGGGCCGGGGCTTGCGGTGCGGATTCTGGGTGAAGTGACGGTGGCCAGGCTTTCGGCTCTTCAGAAAGCGGATCATATTGTTGTTTCAGAGATTAAAGAAGCAGGGCTCTACCATAAAATCTGGCAGTCATTTGCCGTGCTCCTTCCCATAAAAACCGTCGGTGTCATGGGGGATGAGCGGACATACGAACATGTCATCGCGGTTCGCGCCGTCAAAAGCGAAGATGGCATGACCGCCGACTGGGTCGATCTCCCGCACGAACTTCTCGCCCGTATTTCAAACCGCATCATTAATGAGGTCTCCGGCATCAATCGTGTTGTCTACGACATTTCTTCCAAGCCACCCAGCACGATTGAGTGGGAGTAAAAAAACCCTTTGCAATTCGATATTTTTTTGAATAACTTTTCTGCCTCACAGGCGCGTAGCTCAGCGGTAGAGCACTACTTTGACGTAGTAGGGGTCGTGAGTTCAATCCTCACCGCGCCTACCATTTCTTCGAAATGGTTCGTCTCCTGATTTATGACTCGGCGTCATTTTCGAAAATCGCTTGCAGAATCAGAACTGCTCATATATATGTAATTTTATCTTTTGCCATGATGACCTTTTATATATTCCATGAAAAAAATTGAGCTGACCTTTCCTGATGGATCGCATCAGGCCTTCCCATCCGGTGTTGTTGGCTTGGAAGTAGTCAAAAAGTTTCCATCTCTTGCCGCGATCGCGCTAAAAATTGATGATGCCGCAATTATCGATCTCATGACCCCTATTGAGAAGGATTGCCATGTCCGGATTTTAACGCCCAAAGATCGCGACGCTTTGGAAGTTCTCCGTCACTCCACAGCCCACATTATGAGTGAAGCGGTTCAACAGATTTTCCCGGACGCAAAGGTAACCATAGGCCCCGCGACCGAACAGGGATTTTATTACGACTACGACTTTGAGCCGGGCTTCACCCCTGAAGATTTAAATAAAATTGAGAAGAAAATGTCAGAAATTATTGAATCCAAAAGCCCTTTTCAAAGAACGACAATCGATAAAAAAGAGGCGCTTAAAAAATTTCGTCTGATGAATGAGAATTATAAAGTTGAAATTTTAAATCAAATTCCGGAAGAAAAGGTGAGCATCTATAAACATGGAAAGTGGGAGGATCTCTGTCGGGGGCCGCATCTTCCTCACACAGGATGGGTAAAGGCTTTTAAACTCCTATCGATTGCCGGGGCCTATTGGCGCGGCAATGTCAAAAACAAAATGCTTCAGAGAATTTATGGAACCGCTTTTTTTTCAGAAAAAGAGCTGGGGGATTTTTTGCATCAGCTTGAAGAGGGGAAAAAAAGGGATCACAGAAAGCTTGCAAAAGAGCTCGATCTTTTGAGTTTTCACCCCGAATCGCCGGCAAGTCCCTTTTTTCATCCGAAAGGGGAGATGATCTATAGCGAACTTATCAGTTACTGGAAAGAGACGCATCTGGCACGGCATTATGAGTTTGTAAAAACCCCCTTTATTTTGAGCTCTGAGCTCTGGCATCGAAGCGGCCATTATGAAAATTATAAGGAAAACATGTATTTCGTAAACATTGATGAACAGGAATATTCAGTCAAACCGATGAATTGCCCGGGGCATATTCTGATTTTTCAATCGCATAAACATTCGTACCGTGAATTTCCAATTCGTCTTGCCGAGATAGGGCAGGTCCACCGGCATGAACTCTCCGGTGTGGCCCACGGTCTCATGCGTGTGAGAACCTTCTCGATTGATGACGCGCATATCTTTTGTCGGGAGGATCAGATTGAAGGGGAGATCTCTTCTGTCGTCGAGCTGATTCTTACCATGTATAAAACGTTTGGTTTTCATGAATATAAAATGGAGCTCTCCACACGCCCTGAAAAATCGATTGGGGGGGATGAGATGTGGGCAGCCGCTATTTCGGCGCTTGAAAACGCCCTGAAGAAAACAAAATTAGAGTATCAGATCAACCCCGGTGAAGGGGCATTCTATGGACCTAAAATCGATTTTCATGTGAAAGATATTCTTGGAAGAATGTGGCAGTGCGGCACGATTCAGCTTGATTTTTCGATGCCAGAACGTTTCGATTTGACTTATACGGGGAGCGATGGGAAAGAACATCGTCCGGTGATGATCCATCGCGCCGTTTATGGTTCTCTTGAGCGTTTTTTGGGGATTCTCATCGAGCATTATGGCGGGGCTTTCCCCGTTTGGCTCTCCCCGGTTCAAGCGATTGTTATGAACGTAACCGATCATCAGCTCTCCTATGCCCAAAAAATTTATGAGGACTTGGGAAAGGGGGGGGGAATCCGCGCCGATTCGGATTTTAGAAATGAAAAACTCGGGTTTAAAATCCGGGAAGCGCAGCTTAAAAAAATTCCCTACATGGTCATCATCGGAGATCGGGAGATGGAGTCTCAAACGCTTTCTCTCAGAGAGAGGGGTGGAAAGACATCCGGAGGGGTTCCTTTAGAGGAGTTTCTCAAACGCATTAAAAACGAAGTCGAACAAAGGAGGTAATACTATTAAAGCGCCGCGTCGAAATCGGGGGATCTATGCCCCCAAGATAAGGGTTATTGGAGAAAAAGGGGAACAAATGGGGATTATGCCAGTTCAGCAGGCTTTGGATCTTGCGTATCAAAGTGGGCTTGATCTGGTTGAAATTGCCCCTCAGGCAAATCCGCCAGTATGTAAGATCATCGATTATGGCAAGTATCTCTATGAGATTAAAAAACAACAGCAGAAAGCCAAAAAGAAACAGGTGGTTATTAAGCTTCATGAAATTAAATTCGGTGTGCGCACCAATGATCATGATTTAGAGCATAAGCTTCGAAAGATCTGGGAATTTTTGGATGAGGGGGATCGTGTGAAGACAACGGTTGTCTTTCGTGGCCGGGAGATGGAGCATAGAGATCTGGGCAAAATAATGCTTGACAAAATAGTTGGAAAACTTGAAGGTATCGGCACAATTGAGCAGATACCCAAATTAGAAGGAAAGACGCTTTTCATGGTGTTTGCCCCGGTAAAAGCAGCAAAAAAAGAGAAAAAACCCGATGAAATTAAAAACCAATAGCGGCGCTGCGAAAAGGATGCGGTTTACCAAGAAGGGAAAAATTAAGCGAAGCAGAGCCAGACGCAGGCACCTTTTAACCGTAGGGAAGACAGAAAGTCGCAAACGGCATTTGAGAAAAGCGGCTTATGTGGAATCTTCTGAAGCCCATCGGATGCGAAGGCTGATGCCGTATGGGTAGTCGCGAAACCATTTTCGAAGAAAAAATGGTTTCGCAATATATAAATGTAAGGATAAATTATGCCTAGAGTAAAACGTGGTGTTAAAGCAAGGCGAAGAAGAAATCGGCTTTTAAAGCATGCAAAGGGCTTCTATGGGAGAAGGAAGAGCTCGATCCGTCGCGGGACAGAATCAGTTCAGCGCGCCTGGGTTTATCAATATCGGGACCGCAAGAAGACCAAGAGAGAATTTAGAAGCCTCTGGATCCAAAGAATCAACGCAGCCGTTCGAAGTCATAGTTTAAACTACAGCCAGTTCATGCATGGCCTTGCGAAGTCCAAAATTGGACTCGATCGAAAGATGCTGGCTGAAATGGCTGTATCCGATCCACAGGCGTTTCAAAAACTGGTTCAGCAGGTTCAAGCGCACACCTCTCAATGACTCATTCATGTCTAACGATCCTGTCTCTTTGCCACTTTCGTTAAAAGAAAAATTACAAAAAATCAAAGAAGATGCCCGCCATCAACTCGCCGCCGAACGGCTTGACGAAACGGAACTGGAAAAATGTCGGGTACAATATTTAGGCCGTAAGGGTGAGCTGACGGAGATTCTTAAAGAAATTGGGCGTTTACCTTCCGAAGAAAGACCCGAACTTGGAAGGCTTGCAAATTCGATAAAAATAGAACTCACACAACAGATTGAATTGAAAAATGCCGAACTCAAAAAACAGCGTGAAGAAAAAAAGCTGTCAGAAACAAAGATTGACATTACTTTGCCCGGGCGCCCATTTTCTCAGGGACATCTGCATCCTTTAACCCAAACTCTCGAAGAGTGTCTTTCCATTTTCCTGAGATATGGTTTCCAGATTGCAGAGGGGCCAGAGATTGAAACCGATTATTATAACTTTGAAGCCTTAAATATTCCTAAAAATCATCCCGCGCGGGATATGCAGGATACCTTTTATCTTTCCCACGATCTTGTTTTGAGAACACATACCTCGCCGGTTCAGATTCGTGTGATGGAAAAATTCAAGCCCCCTATACGGGTTGTTGCCCCCGGAGCGGTTTATCGTCATGATGAAGATGTTTCCCACACACCGATGTTTCATCAAATTGAGGGGCTCCTTGTGGACGAAGGGGTATCGATGGCGCATCTGAAAGGGGTGCTGACGACCTTTGTGCGTCATTTTTTTTCGCCCGATACCCGGGTTCGGTTTCGGCCCAGTTTTTTTCCATTTACAGAGCCGAGCGCTGAGCTTGATATTGAATGTGTCCTTTGTGGAGGGGAGGGGTGCGGTGTCTGTAAACAGAGTGGCTGGCTTGAAGTGATGGGGTGCGGAATGGTTCACCCATCGGTCTTTGAAGCGGTCAGGATCGACCCTCGTAAATACAGCGGCTTTGCCTTTGGGATGGGAATCGAGCGAATTACAATGCTTAAGTATCGGATCAACGATATTCGTCTCTTTTTTGAAAACGATCTTCGTTTTTTGAGGCAGTTTTAAAATGATCTTAAGTTCCGAATGGCTTTCAGAGTATTTTGCCCTTCCTAAAAATCTCGATCTTGTTTTTGAAAAGCTTACAGGTATCGGCCTTGAGGTCGAAAATATCCAAAAAAGGAAGCTCGATACGAAATCTCCGCATGTTACATTTGAAATCAACGCGCCCCCGAACCGGTCCGATGTTTCAAGTTTTATCGGTGTCGCGCGTGAGCTTTCCGTTGTCTTCAACAAAGATATTCGACTGCCAAAAGTTCTCATCCCCAAAACAACAAAAAATGACTCGAAAGAAAATATTCAGAAAGAAATCAAGGTCTCTCTTAAAGATTCAAAAAAATGCCCCCGTTATATGGGTCGGTTTATCGCGGATGTTAAAATTGGCCCTTCACCGGAGTGGCTCAGGCGCCGATTGGAATCTGTTGGCCAGCGGTCGATTAATAATATCGTCGATATCACAAATTATGTGATGCTCGAGTACGGTCAGCCTCTGCATGCGTTTGATGCCAGCCGCATTGCGGATCGAATCATTATTATACGATCCGCGATTCAAAATGAAAAAATAATGACTCTCGATGGCGAAGAGAGAATTTTAACATCGGACGATCTTGTGATTGCAGACAGCTCAGGCCCCATTGCTCTTGCCGGCATCATGGGAGGCGCCCGGTCGGAAGTCTCTCAAGACACGAAAAATATTTTTCTGGAAAGCGCCTATTTTGATCCGGTAGCCATTCGAAAAACATCAAAGCGCCTCGGTTTAAGCTCCGAATCATCGAAGCGGTTCGAGCGGAATGTGGATATAAACGGGGTTAAGACCGCTCTCGATCGCGCGGCAGCGCTCTATTCTTCAATAGCTCAGGGCCGGGCGCTTCGGGATCGTATAGATATTTTCCCAAAAAAAATTGCCCCTAAAAAAGTAACCTTAACATTTGAGCGCCTGAAGCAATATCTGGGATATGAACCCAACCCTTCGAAAGTGAAGCAAACATTAAAACAGCTCGGATTTTTGCCGAAGGCTCCGCTCACCTATGAAATCCCGACTCATCGTGTCGATATTTCGCGGGATGTCGATCTGATTGAAGAGATCGCGCGATTTGAAGGATACGAAAAAATCCCCTCGATCGAACCGATCGGTTCCGCCGCTCTTCAACAGAAAATTGAAAAAAATCGTCTGTTGGAGAGAAAAATAAAAGAAACCCTCTCGTTTCTTGGCTTTACAGAAGTTATAAACTATAGCTTCTGTTCCCAAAAAGATCTTGAAAAAATTGGTTGGCGTGGCGGGGTGGTTAAAATTCAAAATCCGATAGGGGAGGAGATGGCTGTTCTTCGTCCGACCCTCTCGGCTTCGCTTCTTAAAATCCTCAAACTAAATATCGATCGCCAGATCCGGAATGTTCGGATTTTTGAGTTGCGATCGGTGTTTGATGAAAAACAAAGGGAAACGAAAATGCTTGCCGGGCTTTTGAGCGGCCCCCGTTATCCGCTTCATTGGAAACTCAAAGAGGAGGGGATCGATTATTTTGATTTAAAAGGGGTGGTGAGTCATTTTTTTGGGGCCTTGCGCCACAGGGTAAGTTTTCGTGAAGCTGCGAGTGGTCCCTATTTTCATCCCAGACTTTCAACAAAAATTTGGATCAGTGGAAAATGCTATGGCGAAATGGGGAGCATTCACATCCCAACCCTCGATATGTATGATCTCAAACAAGAGGCCTACTTATTTGAAATCAATGTATCAGAGCTTGAAAAGAGCGGTTTTAGAAAAATTGTTTTTGAACCCCTTTCAAAGTTTCCGGCAGTTCTTCGCGATTTATCGATTTTGGTTCCACTCAAACGCGCTGTTTTATTTGACGAGCTTTATGAAACAATTGAAAAAGAAGGGGGGGGGCTTGTGACCCGCGTAGAACTCTTTGATATTTACAAAGGGGACTCCATACCTCCCGGAACTGAGAGCTATACCTTTGCCTTGACATATCAATCGAGCGGCGGAACGCTGAGAGATGAAGAAGTGAATCGTCGACATGAGCATATTTGTCTCAAGCTTTCAGAAAAATATGAAGCCAAAATCAGGTAATTGTTTTAACAACTTAGCACTCTTTCGGATTGACATAAATATTTGCGTTTGTTATTCTTTTTATGCCAATTTGTGGTGGAAAACATAAGGGGGCCACATGACAAAAGCTGAACTTATTGCGCAGGTTTATGAAAGGGTTGGTTTTTCAAAAAAGGATTCATCGGAATTGGTCGAGCTGATTTTTGAGATGATGAAGGCGGCGCTCACCAACGCTGAAAAGATTAAAATTTCTGGTTTCGGGAATTTTATTGTCCGTCAAAAGAGGTCACGCATGGGGAGAAATCCTCAAACAGGGGAGTCGATAGAGATCTCGGCACGAAAAGTTTTGGTCTTTCACCCGAGCCAGGTATTAAAAGCACAGCTGAATCCTCATCGAAAGTGATTTGGAATGAAAAAAGAATTTGTAATTCCGCCGATTCCGGATCGGCTCTATTTTAAGATTAGCGAAGTCAGTCAGATCACAGGGGTTCCAGCCTATGTTTTGCGATATTGGGAAACAGAGTTTGAAATTTTAAAGCCCCCAAAATCAAAGGCAAACCAGCGGGTTTATGAGAGAAAGCATATCGAAAATATTTTTGTGGTAAAAAAGCTTCTCTGGCATGAGCGCTACAGCATTGAGGGGGCCAAACAGAAGCTTATTGAATTAAAACGAAAGGGGCGCGAAGAAGTACTCGATCCTTCCAAAGTAACCGAAGCGCAAAAAATGCGCCGGATCAAGAACGAACTCAAAGACCTCATTCAATTCCTTCGCGCATAGACTTTTAACGGGGTGTGGCTCAGCCTGGCCTAGAGCACTCGCTTGGGGTGCGAGAGATCGGTGGTTCAAATCCACTCACCCCGATTGATTTAAATCGATTTAGTTTATAGAGTAAAACCATGAGATTGTTCCTGATATGGGGTGTTATTTTATGGTTACCCATGAACGTGTTTGGTGATTCTTGTAAAGAATGGTTCAAAAAAGAAAAATTAAAACCAGGAAAAGATTGTCTTATGAAATGCGTTTCTACACCTGTCGAAATGGGAACATTTCATTGTACATCTACTTGTGAGGAATTATGTAAATCATCCTTATCAACTCAAGCCATACATAATTTACTATTATATCCAGGGTTAACGAAGAAGGAGAGAGCTTTAATAGCGGAAAAACCAATGGATTTAGCAAATAATCGAGCAGGCATTTTAGCAGCTGAAGAACTGGAAAAGAATCACAAAAGGACAAGCAAAGCTCTTGAGGAAAGGGCTTTAGAAGAGATGCGACATAATAGATTAATCGTTTTAGACAAGAAAGGAATGCCAAAGTGAAAATTTTATTTAGAAAATTATTGGTAATCGGTTCAGTCTTTTTATTTATTTCAGCTACTCTCCTGTATGCTCAGCTTTTTCAGAAAGGGATATTCATGTCGGTTAAAGAGGCTGAGAAAAAGTGGGAGAGTAGATCATTTAATGCCGAAGCGTTTAAGAAAGGCAATATGTCTGTTCGGGCTTCTATGGCTGCCAGTATTATAAAAGAAAAATCTTTGCTTGGAAAAACAAACGTTGAAATTTGGAAGCTGTTGGGGAGACATGATGGATATTATTTTAGCGATTTGATCCCTACCTATATTATTGAAGATAATTCCATGCGGGGAGGCGACGTATGGCAGATCGTGTTTTTTTTGAATAGGGATGATCGGGTTAAAACGATAACAATTCATAAAAATAGTTCTGAATATTAAATAAATGGAGGGCTTTTTGTGCCATTTACGCCATACCATTTTGGCCCTGGCTTATTAATTAAAGCTGTTTTTCGAAGAAAATTCAGTTTAGGAATTTTTATTTTGGCTCAAATTCTTATTGATTTTGAGGTTATCTGGAATCTATTAAAAGGAAATGATCGGCTTCATACTTTTTTCCATTCGTATATCGGCTCTTGTGTCGTTATTATAATTGTTGTTATTTTTGCTTACTTTATCAGCCATTTTTTAGATAAATATATTTATTTAAAAAATTTGTTTTCAAAGTTTATACCGTTAGATTCAAAACCATTTTTTTTCTCAGCCATCATTGGAGCGTGGTCGCATGTTTTTTTAGATAGTTTGATGCATGCTGATATGACGCCATTGTATCCATTTTTTGCCAATAATTTTTTACTGAATCGAATATCATTATTGTCCTTGCATTTGGGCTGCGTATTTTCAGGAGGAATAGGCGCCGTGATATGGGGGGTAACTAAATTTAGAGAATATAAACAGTCGTAGTCTCCATATTATTTGTTAACTGTCCACAAAAGGGAACTTGTCCCTTGCCAATACCGGTTCGCATACCGTACACCCGCCCCGATTGTGCCCAAAAAGAATCTCTCCCTAATACCCCAAAAAATGCCGGTCAATAAAATTAGCGACTATCTTCCAGCTTGGGCCAATCATTGAAGCTTTCTGGAATTTTTGCTTCACATTCTGCGTTATCTAATCCGCTGAAGGATCCGTGCCCCTTCGTTCTCATCGATGATCATAAATTTATTTTCTTTCGGCTCAAAGGCATAGACGTTTCCGGTACCGATATCAAACCACCATCCATGCAACCTGAGGGCACCTGTCGTCAGGCCATTGTCCACTTGGGGGTAGGTCTTTAGATTTTCTAGCTGACTCATCACATTTATCTGGGAAAGCTGGTCTTGAAGGCTTAACGAAGGGTCAAAGGCCTTTCCTTCTTCCAGTTGACGTCTTGCTTCATGGCCGTGCCGGATCCACTGTTTCAAATTCGGCGTAATTCCTTCTTTGCTCAAGAGAGATGCCATGCCAGCGCACCCAGAATGGCCGCAGATAATAATGTCCTTCACCTTCAGCATCTCCAACGCGATTTCAATTGCCGCAGCCTCAGACTCCCCATTCGGGTTTTCTTTGTCCGGATTGGCCGGGGGCACCAAGTTGCCCGGATTCCTGACAACGAAAAGGTCTCCCGGATCGGTGGATGCGAAGAGATTTGGAGCGACACGACTATCGGAGCAGGCGATCATGAGCGCGTCGGGGAACTGACCCAAGGCCAGATGCGCAAACTGTTCCCGGAGCCCCGGAAGGACGTTCTGGTGAAAATTGATGACCCCCTGTACTAACTTAATCATAATTTCTTAAATCCTTGTAGATGTCCCCTATAATAACGTTGCTCTCCTTTTTTAATCAACCGAAGAGTTTTTTACGGGCGGCTTCGGAAATGGCAACGACTGCGGGATGTTTGAGTCTCCGCTCTACGGAGATGGCGTAGAACCGCTCTCGCACATCTTCCACCCGCCCGATGGCCTGAACCTGATACTGTCTCTGAACTTCGGTCTCTATCACCGAGGGTACGGCAAAAATCCCGTTCCCCGTCTGTCCAAATACCTTCAGTAATGCGCTGTCCTCAAACTCACCGACCACCCGGGGACGAATCCCTTTTGACATCAACCACTGATCGAGGGAACGTCGCTCGGTCGTATTTTCTGTTGGGAGCAAAAGAGGGGCTCCGTCTAAAGACTTTGGGAATCCTCGCCGATAAGCCGCTGCCAGACGTGGCGCCGCCATGAAAACCACGCCGCATTCCCCGAGAAGATGGTTAAACGCCCGGATTCGAATTGTCGGTCCGACGGGGGCATCTGACAGAACGACATCGAGGTGATGCACCGCCAGTTCCGCCAGGAGCCGGTCTGGTTTGTCTTCGCGGCAGACGATCTGAACCGGTTCGGAGAGGCGTAAAGCTGGTTCTAAAAGCCTGTAGGCCACCAGCTTCGGAACGACGTCGGCCACACCCACAAGGAGGCATAGAGGTCGAGAAGAGGGACCACCTTTCAAAACATCCTGAAGTTCCCGTCCCAGCGAGAAAATTTCATCGGCATAGCGAAAAACCACCCGACCGACGTCGGTCAAAATCAGATTTCGTCCCGATCGCTGAAAGAGTTTTTCTCCCAACGATTCCTCAAGAGATCGGATCTGTCCGCTAATAGTCGGTTGGGCCAGACGAAGTTCCGATGTCGCGCGGGCAATACTCCCTTCCTTCGCAACGGTCCAAAAATAAAGGAGATGGTGATAGTTAATCCAATTCATCCACCTATTCGGATACATCGGATAAACAAATGAATCAATTCAAAACTATCTATTAGTCAATTTTGGGTTCATATCCTAAAAACGTCGGTCTTGGTTGGAAGAAAGAAATGACTAAGCCACTTATGGAATCCGATATCCCCTATTTGCCGCTCCTCTTTCACGGCAAGGTCCGGGACATTTATGACTTGGGAGAAGAGTTACTCCTTGTAGCAACCGACAGGCTCTCAGCCTTTGACGTTGTCTTTCCGACTCCGATCCCTGGCAAGGGGGAGATCCTGACTCAACTGAGCTACTTCTGGTTTCAGAAGATGAAGGAGATCATCCCCAACCACGTGTCCGAGCGACCTGTCGATGAGATCTTCAAGACGAAAGAGGATGTCGTCCTCTATGGTAAGCGCTCCATGCGCGTCAAAAAGACAACGCCGTTAGCCATCGAGGCCATCATACGCGGCTACCTTTCGGGCTCAGGCTGGAGCGATTATCAAAAAAACGGTGCCGTCTGCGGGATCAAGCTTCCGAATGATATGAAGGAGTCCGAAAAAATCCCAGAACCCATTTTTACACCGGCCACAAAAGCTCCCCAAGGACAACATGACGAAAATGTTTCATTTGAGGTGGCCTGCAAGATCGTCGGTCGTGAGACGGCGGAAAAAGTCCGCCATGTGAGTCTGCGTATTTATAAGGAAGGATTGGCCCATGCGAATAGCCGTGGGCTTCTCTTGGCCGACACGAAGTTTGAGTTTGGTATCCTGAACGGGGAACTGATCCTCATCGATGAGGTCCTCACGCCGGATTCGTCCCGCTTTTGGCCGAAGAACCAATATCAGGTGGGGATATCGCCCCCGAGTTTCGACAAACAATTTGTGAGGGATTACCTCACGAAAATTGGCTGGAACAAGAAGCCACCAGCGCCGGAATTGCCGCCGAACATCGTTGAACAGACTGCCGCCCGTTATCGGGAGGCCTTGGAGCGCCTGACGAAATGACCAAGAGGAGCGGGAAATAAAAATGATGCTGGGGGTTCTCACTAGATCTTCCCCTTTAGCCTAGCAAGCCATTGTGGAGGGAAAACAAAATAAAGAACCAGTATCAGCACACCGAATGCCAAGTAGGCGGTCTTAAACACCCACGGCTCAAAATTATAATAAAGAAGCCTGCTCACCCAGTAGCTGATGAATGAGCCACCATAACCCTGCTTTCCGGCCATCAAACGGAGCTTCTCCTCCCAAGTCGTCCATGGACAAGCAATACCCAATAAAGTTTGCCCCATCATTATGCCAACTAAAAGAAGATGAATATTACGAAACCATGAATTCAGCACAAACGACCACCTAAAAACCTTACCCATAAGAACAAGAGGAACTGGCACGATAATACAAAGAACATACAGAAAATGAATGACCAAAAGAAGATCAGCTAAGAACAGAAGTAACATGATTTCAGAATAGTATTTGCATCGGTTAGAATGCCTAAATTTTCACTTCCACCGGTGGCAGTACTGGATGTACGAGCTGTCAACTTCGGATTCACTGAGAGCAACACTATTTCCAGAGACTTCATAACCAAAGAAAGGGAGAATCAAGTGAACAGCTCTCAAACTAGCATTTTTCAAAGAATCAATTCTAAAAAATTAAACCCTTATCTCCGAACTGGCTCTATATAATTTCGAAAGAGAATTCCTACCTTTTGCAGCGCAACCTCCATTGCAAATCGAATCATAAAGTTGGGGAGAACGCTTGAAATGTTTTCTGTTTCCATCTCACCCTGGAAAATGGCAAGTAATGAATCTTCTTTTTCTCTGTTTCTGGAAACACGATGCCCCATCTGAGTGGAAACCAGTGTGGGTCTTATTTTTTGAACCGTCATCGTTCCCCTAAATCCAACAAATCGCTCATTTTCAAATTTTAATCCAAGAGAATTCGCGGGGACAACTTGAAAATTGATAATCGTGCGGTCAATCAGTTTTTCCTCATGGATTTTCATAAGGCTCTCCACTTCATAATCGATCAATGCTGTTTTTAATGCTGATTTTATATGAATGTAGGTTCCCCCCGTCTTTATCTTTTTTAACGAGGAGGCCTTGATATATTTGGGCGCGATCTTCTCCAAAGATTCGTAATCAGTCATAAATTTCGTAACCTGTTCCAGAGAAACATGGTGAAGTATTCCCCCGGCTTTGACAGAAAGCATGCGTAAATTTTCTTTTTCAGGATGCGTAAGGGTATTTACAACACTGATGATCTCGCGATTCATCATCCTCTTTTGGATTTCTGCCCGATGATAAAAATCAATGGCGGGTTTTAAATCGAGGGGGCAAAAAAGAATAAGGACAAGGCAACAAAAGAAAACAGTTCCCCACCATTTTCCATTGGCCGTTTTCATTATGATCTACTAGAACCTTACATTTCAAGTGTAGCAGATGTTGACAAAACATTGCAAGAAGTCGCTGGCGCCCATTTCCTTAAGGACATGGGCTTACGGCTGTTTCAAATATCCCCTCATGACATGCGCGAGGAGACTCGCGACTTTAAGGCGGTCAGACCCGATTTTTGAAGATGAAAAGAGAAGATCGGCGCTGAATTCCGGGAGTTTTCCAAATGAGAGAGAATATTCAAAAACACGTCTGTAGATTACTTTTTTATCTATAAACGGCATCAAAAAATTATTGAGTAAAATAGATAAGAACTTTCCAATGGCGCCAAAGACCGGAATTTTTCCTGCGGCGCCCGGCTGACTGTTATATTCATCAACTAATTTTTCAATGATCGGTTCAAAGTGTCTATACATCAATCGGATCTCACTTTTGTTTAGAGTTCCATCCTGATCATTGTCAAAACGCAGAAAAAGATGTTCGATCGTTCGCACAATCATAAAGATTGCTGACAGCTCTTTCACAGAAATAATTTGAGGGTGATTCCTTCCAATAAGCTGAACGATCGTTTCAATGTATTGAATGATGTCCTTTTCTGACATCACCTTCATGGCCACTGGAAAATACCACCGAAGCGTTGGAACCTTTTTAAGCGATTCCACAAGATTTTCTCTGAGCAAGCCGATCTCTTTTGAGTTTGGGAACTGATGGTGGAAGGGGATGACCTCATGATCCCAATAAAACCAGGTTACAGCCCGATTGTTTTCAAGAATAAAGCTCGTCGCTTCGATAATTTCATAACGATCGAGAGTGTTGTCGCCATTGCTGTTATAGAGCATCTGATCTGAAAGGAGCATAAGAATTTTTCCAAGTGTCTTGGTGTCCAAATCAAGCGGATTGGTCCAAATTCTTCGATGGGGGGTCAGATTCTCTTTTTTATCCCCTTCGGTGAGCATGTCGAGTCCTTTCACAAGCCTCTGGAGGGTCGCCAGAAATGATGTGAGCTCTATATCTCCAATTTCAGCAGGGGAGCCGGGATCAAGCGGAACCATGGAGAGCTTTCCATCGCGGTTTTTATCATAGGCTGAAATGATGCGATCGATCGGCACAAACGCTGTCTGCGTGAGTGTAAAGGAATGCTTTCGAATGACCTCGGTTTTCTGAAAGGGGGTTGTCCAAAGATAGAGCGTCTTTGTGAAATCAGAAATCATCAGCTTAAATTTTTTCCTGATCTCCGGGGAGAGATTTCCGTCATGAGCCTTAATCCATGCCGCTATTTCTTCTTTTTTGATTTCATAAATTTCCCCTGAAAAAGAAAAAAGGGAAGAGGCCTTTCCATAAATATCGATACTTTCATCAAAAATTTTAAGAAGCTCTTTAATTTCATCGCGACCCAAAACTTGAGGATTTCCCCCAAATAATTGCATTTTAAACTCAAAGACCGCGGTCACAAATTCGCGAGCCTTTCCACCGATATGCGCGTGAAGAAGCTCAAGGAGTGTAATTAACTCCTCACGTTTTATTTCTGAAAGATTTTTATCAAAAAATGCCTTTAGCAATACCTGCAAAAGATATTGATAGGCATGAAGGAAACTAAGAGAGTCTTTGGATGTCCAGATCTCTTTCTCCAGATGCTGGTTGATTTGAGTGACCAGATGGTAGACCGATTCCAGATATGTTAAGAATTCTGGCATCTCACGGGCGACAACATTCTCTTCGCTCTCTCCAAAAAGCATACGATTGGCGAGATAGCCAGCCCGAATGTAGTGCGATCCGATCTCGTCTTCGAGCCCTTCCCAAAGCTGATATTGTCTGAGAAGGAGCTCTTTTGGAGTATCATGATCGATCAGACCGTGATTATTTTCAAACATCGCGCGGATCAGATCGATGTAACCGCTAAAGAGTCTTTTCCTCAGTTCCCAGTAGAGATCTTCTTTTTTATGGGTCTCTCTGTATGAAAAAGAGAGCTTCGAAAGCCGGCTGATTTTTTGAGAGCCCCTCCTGACCCTTTTTATAACCTCTTCAATTTCAGAAAAACGGATTGAGTCCCCTCGTTCACCCAAAAGAAGATTACGCGCCGAAAAGAGGCGGTCGACCCAGATCTGAAGTTCCTCAGGATCACCGAGAATTTTTGAGTTGAGTAGTGTTTCTATTTCCCTTCTCGTGAGCTCCCCTTTTTTGCGTGGTTCAATTTGTTCATCGGCCTCATGGAGTATGGAGAGCAGACATTCTGTCGTTTGGCTAATTTCATTTTCACCCAGGGTTCCCATTTCAAAATGATTTTTAATTTTATCAAGATCGATTTGGCAGGAACCGTCGCTGAGGGCCGGATCATTTGTGAGGTCGAGCCGCTCTTTATTTGATCTGGGCGAAGGGGCTTTTTCTCCAACCCAGCCGCAGCCAGTTATCCACACAAACACAAGACTTAAAAGAAGATATTTAAAAAACATAACTCCCCTTCATCCAGATCCGATCATTGGCGCGAAACATCCCCCAATAGGTCTGCTCTTCGCCGGAGATGACATCAAAACCGATACCAAATTTCATCTGTGTAAAAGGTCCCAGAGCGACTTCCCCCCGCAGCTGCCTCTGTCTCATAGAAAGATCTGTTTCACAAGAAAGGGAAAATTGAGAAGCAGCCGATGGCCGTAGAGCTATTTTTGAAAACAACGTTTGTTCGGGGTGGCTGGGGAGAGGGGAGGGGGGGATCGCGGCATCCCTCAAATTTTTCGTAAATAGGGCGGCCACAGTCCACTCAGGGAGCCAGCGACGGTTTGTTTTCATCTGAACCCCTGTCATATTTTTTAATGCCGATTCGCGATCGACATAAACCCCATCGTAAAAAAAATCGATATCCCAAAAGATTTTGCTCTGGATGATGTTCACCCCAGACTGGAAACCGATCATCTGCTCCCGAATAAATTCGGGATAAAGATGAACCATCGCCTCTAATAATGACTCATCTTTAATATGAAGTTTAGCGTTATGACGAAGAGTCGGCTCAGGATTGAGATAAGCGGCCCCCAGAGCGGCAAAACGGATCCGTTCTGTCTGTAAAGAAATCCGCAGCCATCCCCCTTGATTCAATACGACATTTTTGGCTGATGGGAGATGAAGCGAATAATCGATAGGAATCACCGCATCCCCCACTTTTATTTCTTCAAAAAGAGGGGGGAGCCAGCGGGAAACAGAACTGAGATGCTCATCTGAAGTTTTTTCAAACCGAATCCCCCCCCTGTTTGGAATAAACAGCGGTGAAAAGAAAAGTTCAATTTGGAAGATGGGGCGCTGATAGGAACCAAGAATTCCAACGATTCCATCGGTGATGTTCGTTAATGGATCAATCACAAATTTTGGAAACATTTTTTGAAGCGGCCCCCCGCACATTGTATCGATATCCCGCTTTGCCCAGTCTGGAAGGATTCTTCCAATTCGCAGGTTTAAATTTTTTGAATTTAAGCCTGCAAATATTTCTCGAACATCAAACCAGTCTGATGTCTGCTGCGGAATGACCCCCCAGAGATCTACGGAGAGTCCATACTGAAACCATGCCGGTCTTTTCTTCGATTTGTGCGATAAATTCAGATGATACCTCGACTCCAGTTGATTATTGAGGTGTATGGATGAATAGGCAAGCGCCATCGCCTCCGCCTCGAGAGTCTGTGAATAAATCGTACCCCCGATACCAATGACACCCAAGATATAAAGAAGAAGAGAAAGAAAGAATACCGTTCGAGACAACACCCTTATCACGAACGGAGTTGTAGCACAGTCCTTTGCCCTATCCAATAAAAAGTAATTTAATTCCCCGTCCACTCATGAAGGTCGATCAGGTTTCTTATCAATTACAACGGGTGTGACGGGGAGGGTTGCTTTCAAGGTACGCCTCCACCAGGCGCGGGTATTCTTTTTGGTCTTTAGATCGGTAAAATGATATTCGTAGAATTGGATGCGTAAATATTTGGGTGGTTTTCCCTCAAAGGGATTTTTTTCAAGAAGGGAGATGACATCGGGAGTCCCTTGATAAAGACGCATGAGGAAGTTTTGAAACCAAAACGACTGCTGAAAATTTTGAAGCGGCAAAAACCACATCTGCCAGTCAAGGCGCGGCTGGTGCGGGGCCACAAAAGAAGGCCGGCGTTTGATGTCCCCCGGTTTGTATTTAAATTCATAAGCGAGCCAGTTTTTATTGTCATAGCTCCCTTCAAGAACGATTTCATTTCGTTCTGTCGTCATCACGGCAAAAAGCCCATAGCTATTCACAAGATGGAAGGTCTGCGCGACAGCAATCATTTTTTTAAGCGGGGAGGGAATACGCCTTGAAAAATGCGCAATCATGAAGGTACTTGAAACAATCAGAACAAAAAGGGCGATGACCGCAATCAAAGATTGTCTACGGAGAGAGGCCGGAATTTTTTTCGGCTCTCTTTGAGAAAACCACCGTTTAAAACAGGTGTCGTCCAAAAGCAAAAAAGAAAGGGCGATCGTAAGCCAGTTGAAATAGGTGTAGTTACCCGTGAGGATGATTATCATCTGGAAAATCACAAGCCCGGCAAAACCGAAAAATTTGAGCCTTCTTGGAAAAAAGATCAAAAACGGGAGAAACAATTCGGACGCGAACATAAAACCACAGGAGACTTTGTCAAACCATTCGGGGAGCTGATGAACATACCAGGCGATCGGGGTGGGGAGCGGCTGCGTCTCATAGTGATAGTTCAGCGCTGTGAACGAATGCCATGTCGGATCGGCGCTGGTCAGCTTTACAACCCCTGAACTAAAGACGAGCCTGAAAAGAAGCCAACGGAGAAGAAAATGAATCAGATGCGATGGAATCACAAACTGTTTCCAGCGGGATCTGATTTGAGAATGAAATAAGAAAATGGAAAGAAAGCCTGTTTCCAAGAGCAGGGCATCCCACTGAAACCGCATGAATTCGCCGCCCGCTATCGTTAAAGAAAGATAAAACACCCAGAGAAGCCATAGGGAAATTGTCGGCGCAAATCCTAAAAAGAGAATGATCGATAGAATAACGCCCCCCATCGATAGAAAGTCGAGAAAGAAGTTGGTCGGGCTAAGCCACGCAAGTGTTGGAAACCAAAAGTAGGCCGAGGATCCCACGTGGGTTTTGATCGCTTTTAAGAGAAGTTCAACAGGAAGTATCCCATCTGCGCCGATGAGCCCCCGGATCTGAATCCAGAGCGAGAAAAAAGCAATTCCATAGATGATGGCAAGGGCTTTGACAAACAGCCAGCTTGAAAAAAGATAGGTCGGCGGCTCAACTGTTTTTCCCCAAAAGAGCGTCGTTAATTTTGAAAAAAGCGGTCGATGGTTTGCAATGAACCGGTAAATCGATTCCGTTACAAACGAAGCCCCCGGAATATTTTTATAACACCAAAACATCCATTTTCTTCCACGGGCATAAGAGAGCGATTTAAAGACGGCCGCGGCTCCGCTATAAATGGTTCCATCCGTTTCGACAAACTGCACGGAAGATTTGAACTGGTCTTTCGTAATTTTTGTAAATTGAGCCAAAACGTCCTGAAACGGCGCGTATGCGACCGCATCGCCTGTCATCTTTTTCCAACGCTCAATCCAGAGGCGGCAAAATCCGCACTGACCATCGTAGATCATCCACGGGCACGGGTGGGTTCGCATACCGGTTTCAAGTCTAATAAAAACGATCGCAAAAGACCAGATTTCTGTGAGATAGGGAGGGAATATGGATATAAACAAAGAATATGCCCTCGCAACAGAGCGGGCGGGCATAATGGACCTTCAATTCAACTGTTTTAAAATCAAGGGTCTGGACACCCGCGATTTTTTGAACCGCATGCTCACAAACAATATTAAGGATCTCAAAACAGGCTTTGGCTCTTACAATTGCCTTTGCGATAAAAAGGGGAAAATGCTCGCGGACCTTTATTGCTATTGCGCGCCAGATTGCGAACTAATTGAGTGCGATAAAAAATTGACAAACAAAGTCAGAGACATTTTAAAACGTCATCTTGTCATCGAAGATGTTCAAATAGAGGAACCTTTGTCCTGGAATGGGGTAGGGGTGGTGGGACCCGAAGCTCAAAACCTTCTTAATAAAATCCTCGATTCAAAAATTCCAACTGAAGAACTTCAATTTGTGGAAATGATCTACAAGAAACATTCTCTTTTGATTATCCGCAAAAAATGCTGGGGTTTGGACGGATTTGAAATCTGGGGGGATGGGGAGGCGCTTTCTGATCTGAAAAACGAATGCGGGGTGCGCCCATGGCCAGAGCCCATTTCGCCCATTTCTGAAGAAATCCAGGAGATCCTCCGGATTGAGTCGAAAACCCCTTTGTATGGGGTTGATATGACCGAAGAGACAATTCCTCAGGAAGCGGATTTGTATCATGCCCTCCATTTCAATAAGGGGTGTTACATAGGACAAGAGACAATAGCGCGGCTGGAGCACAGGGGGCATGTGAATAAAAAACTGGTTCTTCTCAAACTAAGCGGTGACCGCTTACCTATTGCAGGCATAAAAATTTTAACAAAGGAAGGGGAAGACGCGGGATATATTACAAGTTCCTGTGATTCTCCAAAATACAACTCCGTCATTGCCCTGGCATATATCCGCTATTCTTATCTTTATAGTATCCCGGCATTAAAGGAATTTAATGTTGGGACAAAAGGGGGGGCGGGGAGGGATCAGACTGCAATTTTGCTGTGAGAAGAGGGGACTAAACGCTAAACGAACTCCCGCACCCGCAACTCCCCGTGGCATTGGGGTTTTTGATAACAAAACCGGCTCCTGTCAGCCCCATATTGTAATCGATCGTAGATCCGAGGAGAAGCTCGGCGCTTTGGGGATCAACCAAAAGTGTCGCCCCCCCGCATTCTACGATATTGTCGTTTGCTCTTTTATCGTCGAATTTAAATCCATACGTATACCCCGGACAGCCCCCCCCTTGAACATAGGCTCTGAGATATTTCCCCTTCGCCTCCGGGAGCTTCTCTGAGAGCTCCTTAATTTTATGAACCGCTTCATCGGTCAGCGCAACAATCGGGGTCCCTTTCGGGATATCGGGTGAAAACATCTTAAATTTCGAATCCATATAAATAACCCTCTTTTAATGATTTTTTAATTTTCTAAGCCCATCTTAGCCACTGCAAACAAAAAAAGCAACACTGCGCTTTTTCCATCTGCTCTGTAATCATTATACTACACTCGATTGTTTCATTGCCACTGTCGCCAGGGAATATCAGATACCTCTTTGGACTTTAGATAAGATCTTCAAACGAGCACAACCGATCATAGGCTTCGAGCTATTTGAATAGTCTCAATGAAGCCTAATACTTTACATAATAACCCTTATCTGACGTTGTAGACTGCCGGGGGGAAATGGAAGGGGGGCACTCTCTCCCCTTCTCCTATTGCGCTTCTGGCAAGAGGTAGAACGGATCTATGGCATGTAATGAAGCCAATCTCGTAAAAAGATAGAGACGCTCATTGGCAAAAGCAGGCTGTGCAAACATGCCGGAATCTGTCGTATACCGCCAGATCGGCTCTCCATTGTCAGTCGCAATTGAATAGACATAACTGCTCGGCGTTCCAAAGATAAGCTGATCTTCAATCAGAAGAAAATCGGTCGTCGCCCCTTCCTTAAAACGAAATCTCCAGAGCTCTTCACCGTCATCCTGATCCAATGCAATCACATCTTCGTGCGTTGAAAGGTAGATGCGGGAAGTATCGTTCGCCAGCGCGGTAGCGCTCGAAAACTTTCTTTTCCATCGAATTTCCCCATCTATACTGCTTAAGGCGTAGACAAAACCATCTGATGTCGCCACAAAAATCCTTCTTTCTGAAACAATCGGTGTAACATCGATATCTACAAATTTATCCCCTTCTGTCAGTTTTTTGAACCAGACAACAGCGCCATTAAATGCATTCAGGACGGCAATGCTCCCATCTGAAAATCCCGCATAAATTTTACCATCTTGAAAGACAGGCGAGGATGTCCCCCTCACCGATATTTTTTGGCTGTATCCTTTATTGTAGTACCAAAGCCATTTCCCCGTATCTGACTTTAACGCGTAGAGCCCGTTTTTGACGGTTAAAAAATAGACAATTCCCCCTTTAATGAGGGGACGCGAAAGAATTTCAGTTTCTGTGTCATAACTCCAGATCGTTTGCCCGGATTTGGCGTCAATACAGTAAAAATGTCCATCATTCGCGCCAAAGTAAATTTTTCCATCAAAATATTGAGGGTTCGACTCCACCCCCCCCTCGATGAATTTCTTCCAGATAATTTTTCCTGATTTTCTGGACAACGCAAAAAAGCGGTTGCGCACAGAGCCCTGATAAATCGTATCCCCTATAATGAGCGGGGATGAGCGTTCTTCAGGTTTATTCAATCTCCCGGTAAGATCAGAGGCGGTAAAAAGACGCGCGATGAAATGCTGCTTGGGAATCCGGCCCGATTCATTTTTGGGGAATCGCTCAAGCGAATGGCTGCAGCCAAAAGCGGTGAAAAAAATCAGCAGTACTAAAATATATTTCATTCAGAGCGGACCAATCGGGCGTACGCGCGGGCCTTGTCGGCATAGCTGGTATCCGGAAATTCATCGGCTACACGCAGATATGTCTCTTTTGCCTCCGAAAAACGAGCTAGTTTTTCATAACAACGGCCGACTCCAAAGTAGGCGGATGAGAGCCAAAAAGCATTTGGGCGCGCCCCAAATGTCCAGAGAAGAATTCGCGTTTTTTTAATATCGGTAATTTCCCTGAAATAAGAAATTGCCTTTTCGCACTCCCCTGCCATCTCATGCATATAGCCCAGATTGTAATATGCCAGCAATCTATAAAAACGATCCTTGCTCAACCTTAACGCGGATTCATAAGAGTGAATCGCTTCCTTCCATTTCTTCTCCCCCGCATTTAACTCACCCAGTTTAAAATATGCGAGGAGCGCCCCCTTCGATTTTGGATATTTCCGGGACATCTCTTCGAAAACTTTTGTGTCTGGTTTTAGCTCAGCGGTATAAAATGCCGAAAGCGAGACATCTTCTCTTGACTTTTTCCACTGATCGATGGCAATTCCGGCAGCAACCAGTCCCAAAAATAACAGACAGACACTCATAACAACCTTGATATTCTCCTGTCCCCATTGATATCCTTTTCTGAGAGAGGCAAGAACAATATCCGGTCGTTTTAAAAGCTTTCTACTAAATTCATCTGACATATCAATACGTTAGTCTTATAGAAAAGTTTTCTTTTATTGTCAATTGATTCTTACTCTGCTATGATAAAAATATGAAAAAATCCAAAGCGGTTTGGATTTTTTTTGCTATTTGTATTTCCTTCTTTTCGCCGTCTGCTTTGGGTCAGGCGCCGGATCTCTTCGAAGACGCTTCCGCCTATGGCTACGATTTAAAACAAGAATCTGAGGATGAGCTTTTTTTCTACGAGTCCCGTTTCGTCGATATCGGACTGCATGTCGGGGGGCGAAGTTTCACCGGGGGGCTGGGAACCCTTTTTGGAACCGGATTGAGCGTCGGTGGTTTTATAGCCTATTTTTTTACGCGAAGTTTTGCGATCGAATTTACAATCAATAACAGCTGGCATCAATTTCTGATTGACGGAATAAAGGGAACCGCGATGCTTCTTGACATTCTGGGGCGGGGAAAGTTCTATTTCACTTCAGACGAGTTTTCGCGCGCGCTGACATTCGCCAATCCTTATATCTTTGTTGGCGGCGGGCAATTCATTCGGACAAAATCGCGAAGCGATGTTCCGGCCCAGACAACTGACGAGGGCCCTGGCATTGAATTTGGGGGAGGCTTTGAAATTCCACTCAAAGAACGACAGCTTTATCTGGGAGTAAAACCCTCTTACCAGCTTATCTTCTTTCAGGATGAGGGCAATCGCACCAATCGCGGCACGCAGCTTAACGGGGATACGATTAGCTTTGTCATGAATCTTACCTATAGTTTTTAAATGTAACTGTGTGGGGAGATATGTTCCCTTCGCGCGCTGGCAGCGTAGCTGAGGCACGCTCCGGGAAATATCTCCCCACACTTTCTTTCAAACCTTCCTGTATACAAACCTAATGGGAATGCCCCACAGATCATAAGTTTCCCGTATCCTGTTTTTCAAATACCGATCATACTGGGGCTCCATATCAGCCTCAGTCATCTTTACTTCAAACACCGGCGGGGCGTGATCCTTCTGAACGATATCAAAGAATTTTATGAATTTCCGTCCCCTACTCTTCTTAATGGAAATCCCTCTGCTCAAAGTCCACTGACTGAAGCGCTCCTTCAGCTCTTCCCGATCAATCACTTTTTCATAAGAAGATTTAACGGCTGTCAGGAGCTCATAAATTTTTGAGATATTTCTCGATTCTTTCGCAGAAATAAATAGAACCGGAAGTTTATGAAACGCATTAAATTTTTGCGCCAAAAGTCTTTCCCAAAAGGTATTGCTTTTTTTTTCGTCCGGAAGCAGATCCCACTTGTTAATCAGAAGAACAATCGCCACCCCTCGTCTCCATGCAAGATCTGCGATTTTTAAATCCTGATCGCCGGGGCCCTCTATGGCATCTATGACAAGAAGAAGAATGTCTGCGCGATTGAGCGATTCAAGCGCTTTCTTTACAGACAGGGATTCTATTTTTTCATGAATTTTTTTCTTTTTTCTTAACCCGGCCGTATCGATAAAAAGAAAGTTCTGTCCATTTACTTCAATCATCGAATCAATGGCATCGCGTGTCGTTCCGGAAATCGGACTTACAATGACACGCTCTTCAGACAAAAGCTGATTCATCAGTGTCGATTTTCCGACATTGGGGCGGCCCATAATCGCCGCCCGGATCATATACGATTCGGGCGGCTTATTTTGCTGAGTGAGCGTGAATGTCTCGTCACAACGTTTGAGCAGATGTTTAAGACCTTCCCCTCTTTCTGCCGCAATCTTTTCAAAAACTCTCCCAAAAAAACGATAAAATTCGCCTTCAGATTTTTTGAAGTAGTGGGTATCTATTTTGTTTACAATCGGGACTATCGGCTTATTCTGCTTGCGGACTTTCTCAAGCAATTCATAATCAAGCTTTGTGATTTCCGACTGACCATCACATACAAAAAGAAATCCATCCGCTCTGTTGAGCAGTTGTTCATATTGTTTCAAAATGCTTTGCCTAAGCTCGGATTTTTCCAATTCAAACCCGCTGGTATCGACAATTTTAAATGTGCAATCGCGCCAATAGACGCTCTCTATCTGGTAGTCTCGCGTCACACCGCTTTCTTTGGCGACAATCGCTTTATTCTTGCACGCTAATTTATTAAAGAGTGTCGATTTGCCGACATTCGGCCGGCCGACAATGGCAATCATAAAAATATTGGCTGTCATCTGGTTAAAACCGGTCTTCTTCTTTGAGAACCTGGAGCGCGAATCTGGCGGCATCCTGTTCTGCTTCTTTTTTGCTTTTGCCAGAACCCAATGCCAGAAGTCGCCCTTTGATGCTGACCTCTACGCGAAAAGTCTTATTGTGGTCGGGACCGGTCTCCTCCTTTACCTGATAGCGGGGAACTTTTTTATAACGATTTTGCATTTCTTCCTGAAGCCTTGTTTTATAGTCATGATCAAAACCTGTTTTTTTTGCCTGCGCAATCAATGGAAGAAATTGATCCTGAACAACGGCATAAACCTTTTCATATCCTCCATCCATATAAATAGCGGCCAAAACCGCCTCGTATGTATTCGCTAAAATCGAATTCTTTGTCCTCCCCTTCGTCTGCTCTTCCCCTTTCCCAAGGTAGATCAGTTTTCCAAGTTCAAGCTGGGAGGCGACCGTTGCAAGTTGGGTCTCATTCACAATCGAGGCGCGGAGCCGGGAGAGTTCCCCTTCCGCAGCTTCCGGGAAATGCTCCATCAGAAGATCGCTCACAACCAGTTCCAAAACCGCGTCACCCAGAAACTCAAGCCGCTCATTGTGTTTGAGTT
The DNA here is from genome assembly GCA_964371555.1 of uncultured bacterium. Classification (GTDB taxonomy): domain Bacteria; phylum Bdellovibrionota; class JACOXK01; order 2-02-FULL-40-11; family 2-02-FULL-40-11; genus CAYJMQ01. Next base: position 31,603 of record CAYJMQ010000004.1, read on the forward strand.
TTGAAGCCAGATTTTCGTACGAATAAGATTTATGAATCAGCGATTCTGTAAGTAGATTCTGGTCTTTAAACTGATATCCCAGGGTTTTTTCCAATCTTTCAAAAAGAGGACTTTTTCTCTGCATACGGAAGCCATACTACACAATGCCTATATTTCGGTCAATGTACCCTACTGCGCTCCCAAAAACTCAAAAACAGGGGGCCAGAGGAGCGTGGTTGCAATCCCTGTCCCGATCAAAAAAAGAATCAGAACAACTGTCATGTTCCATTCCCGATTCTTAAGAATCCTTCCCAAAATAAGCCAACTTAAAAGCCAGACGACGAGCATCAACGTCTCTTTTCCTGAATATGGGCCGATCCCTTCCGCCCCCGGTATCCAAATTTTACCCACCTTATGGACAACTGTTTTAAAATTCGAAGAGATTTCTGTTCCGAGATTAACCACCGCCAATGTCAAAAAACCAAGCATTGCTGATAGAACAGCTGCCTGCGCGGCCCCCTGTTTGTTCACAATTTCCTCCCCTTTTAAACGGATTTAAGTTTTGTTATTGCAGCCCCCAGACCAAACGCGATTAAAAAATAAAAAAAGCCAAGCATCAGTAAAAGCGATACGGTCATTCTCAGGGACCGGTTTTCTTTTAAACGATCTCCGCTGATCCAAATAATATAAGTGGCAGAAACCAAAAGAGGGAGCGTAAAGAGGGCTGTAAATTCTTTAAACTCAAAGAAAATCTTGTGGATCTCCGGGGTCGTTTTCAAAAAATAAGATCGAGGTCCCTCTTGAGATCGATAGGGAATATAGATCCAGTTGCCAAACAGAATGGTAAAAAAACAGATGATTGAATTGATGAGACTCCCTATCTCAAGCTCTTTGATATTGATTTCAGCCCCCATCCAAAGACGAAATGCCTGATAAAGCCCAATGGTGGTCGTCACCATGAAAATCCCTGCAAATAGCCCATGAAATGCGCTGCGAATCGCATATTCGCTGCCGCCCAGCAGTTGCGAGGCGGGCGCAGTTATCAGCAAAATTGAAACTGCGATAGCAGCCATGAACATCACAACATAGGCAATCAACACCCCATTTGTTTTCATCTCATCCCCCTAAAGTATCAGCGTAATGAAATTGGCGAAAAAAATCTACTCCTTAGAAATTGTATTGCGCGCGAAGGAGGACGAGAGACTCGTAGTCTTCTGATTCACTCCCCACGGGAACCTGTTCATCCAGATCTGTAAACTCATAATTGAGCATCAATCGGGTATGTTTGTTTGGCCACCAATTGAGCGCTGCGGTGGCAGCCTTGGCGCTGTTTGAACCTGTGAGGAAACCCGCCTGAAATGGAGCTTCATTGACTAAAAACTGTTCAACACGAACCACAATTTCCCATGCCCCACTCCCCTCCTCTTTCCAGGAAAACTTCTTATTGGGCACGATCCAGCGATCCTTCGGTTTTCTCTCCCCGGTCAAAAGATAGCTGATTGAGAGATACCAAGCATCTGTCTTGACATCTTCTTTCCGTCCAGACCGATCAACGTTATCAAATCTTGCGCTCACATATTCCGACTTAATATCCCCCGGCCCAAAAATCCATTGCAGCTCAGCCCCATATCTTCGTCTCTGATCTGCATGACGTGTTGCAGCGCCGTAAGTTGCAAAACGATTCCCACCGACGGTTGAGAAACCGGTGGCGGCAAGATCTTCTCTCGATCGACCGATTGTAAAAGAGCCCCCAATATAAAACTCTTTCCACGTTTCATTTCCAGATCTCTTAAAAGGGGCAAAAATCAAACGGGTTGCTCCATCAAAGGCGTCGTTATTGTCCTCAAGGGTTCTGGAACGTCCGTTAAATGCCCCGACAGCATATTCCAATAGCCCCTGGAATGGATTTCCAAAGATCATAAAGCCGATATCTTCCGCAGCTTCAATATTTTGAACGCCGATACTCTTTTCAATAAGATCGGTCCAGAGAGAAGAATATTGACTTTCAAGACTAAAGGGGACTTTAAACTGACCAAGCCTCATTCTGAAATCAGAGAAATATTTGTATTGCAGCCACGCCTCCTGAAGGTTTGCCGATGCCCCCGCAAACTGAGGGAAGAGACGATATTCAAAGTGATCTTCAAGAATACCCCGGATATCGAGCCTGGCACGACGGTTTCGAAACCGCGTATTCCCTTCATTCCCATGATTAAAGACATTGAGATCCCCCTGATACCACCCCCCGATTTTCAATGTGTCGTCTTTCCCCTTGAGATAGAATCCGTCGTCATAGATCGTTCGAAGCGATTCTTCGGTGTCCCCATTTGCTCTTTCATAAAGCCGGAATTCTTCAATCGTCTCCCAGATAATCTTTTTCAAAGACTCCTGATCGTCTGGCATTTTTGATTCCTCGGAATAACTGGCAGACAAAGAAATAAAAAAAAAGAGGCCTGTGATAACCTGAAATAGTTTTTTCATAAAGCAACCAATTTTTCACCTTCACGCGCAGAGGGAATCAGAAAAATTTCCTCATTCAGGGATTTCCTTATGGAGGGTTTATCTGACAAAAGTTTGCCCGTGCCAATGACTATCGATACATAATTTCGACTTAATGCCTTCACTTCTTTCTCTTCTATGCCATCCCCTGGGCCATCCCCTGGGTTTTTTTCTACAAGAGCAGACAGTTTTTTCCCAACTTGATTTTCCAAAAAGGCGATATGGCGCCGCTGACTCATCTCTCGAAGCCTCTCTGCCCGCCTTCCAATTTCTGATCTCTTCACCTGCTCAGGGAATCTTACAGCCGAAGTCCCCTCTCGGCTGGAGTATGGAAACACGTGGAGCTTGCTCCAGGGGATAGACTCGAGGAAATGACAGCTGTTGTGAAATCTCTCTTCAGTTTCATACGGAAAACCGCAGATCAGATCGATACCAATAAAAACATCTTTAAAATCGTTCGAAATTTTTCTGATCAGCTTTTCATAATAAGAAACCGAATAATTTCTTTTCATCTTCTCCAAAATGAAGTCATCACCCGACTGAAGCGGCAGATGAAAATGGGGACAAAAGATGACGGAATCTCTAAGAACAGATAGCAGTTCATCACTCACATCTTCCGGCTCGAGCGAGCTGATCCGGAGTCGAAGAAGCTTTGTTTCATTTTCAATTCGTCGGACCAACGCCGCCAGAGTAACTTTGGGCGAAAGATCGGCTCCGTAAGAACCTAAAGAGACCCCCGTCAGAACCACCTCTTTGACATCGGCATCGATAAGCGTTCGAATCTGGTCGATAACTCGATCTGGCGCAAGACTCCTGCTCTTCCCCCTTGCATAAGGAATCACACAAAAGGTGCAGAAATCGTTGCAGCCATCCTGAATCTTTAGAAAAAAACGGGTGCGTTCAGCCGGTTTTTGAACGGGAGAATGCTGAAATTCGATATTTTTAAACGCATTTTGGACCCAAAGCTTTGGTTGAATCAAAAATCGATGTTCATTTAAAATTTCGGGGATCTTGTGTTTCAGGGTATTCCCAACGATAAAATCGATCCCTTCCATCTTTGCCCATTCCTGAAATCTCGTCTGGGCAGAACATCCGGTGATGACAATGGCGGCATTCGGATTTTTCTTTTTAAAACGTCGAATCGCCTGTTTTGCTTCCTGATCCGCTTTTTCAGTCACCGTGCAGCTATTGACAATATAAATATCGGCAACGTCATCCGTAGAGACAGATTCAAATTCAGAGAGGCTCGATTTGAGCATTTCACTATCTGAATAATTCACCTTGCAGCCAAATGTCTCAACCGCAACCCGCTTCAACGGATCCCCCTTTCGATAAATCCCCCCCCCAACAGACGCTCCTTCTCATAAAAAACCACAGCCTGTCCCGGGGTGACGGCCCGCTGGGGAGTTAAAAATGTCAGCTGAATTTGAGAAGGAGACTCATTATAGGAAGCATCCAATTCAGCCTCAATCTCGAAAACACTGTGTCGAATGCGGGTTGTTACCTCATTTGATTTCGGCATGGAAAGCCAATTTATCTGTTTTGCGATGAGACCACGAAATTGCAAATCCTTTCTCTCACCTACCGTTACTGTATTTGTTCTTGAATCAATATCGATCACATAGAGTGGTTCTTTGGGGGATGGTCCAAAAGCTCCAATTCCCTTCCTCTGCCCCACCGTAAATCGGAATGCCCCGTCATGTTCGCCCAAAATTTCCCCTTTTTGATCAACAATGGAGCCAGAATATTTGCCGGCACCGCCATTTAGTTTTCCTTCAATGAAAGAGGCATAATTGTTATTCGGGATAAAACAGATCTCCATACTTTCGGGCTTATCCGCATTGGGGAGATTTGCCCGTTTTGCGATATCGCGCACTTCAGATTTGGTCAGTCCCCCCAATGGAAAAAGGAGATAGGAGAGCTCTTTTTTGGGCAAACCAAAAAGAAAATAGCTCTGATCTTTTTTGCGATCTTTGGCTTTTAACACCTCGTACTCTGAAGTTTCACGATTATGATGAATGCGCGCGTAATGCCCTGTTGCCAAATAGTCGGCCTTGAGCTCTTTTGCCTTCATCAGGAGATTTTTGAATTTTACCTCTTCATTGCATTTCACACAGGGATTCGGTGTGCGCGCGTTAAGATATTCGCCAACAAAATAGTCGACCACTTTTTCTTTGAAAACTTTTTCAAAGTTTAAAACATAATAAGGGATATCTAAAATCTGTGACACACGGCGGGCTTGATCGACCTCTTTCAAAGAGCAGCAGCTGTCGAAGCGATCATCCGAGTCAGAGTGGTCATAAAGCTGCATTGAAACCCCGATGACTTCGTATCCATCTTCTTTAAGAATCGCAGCCGCTGTCGACGAATCGACCCCGCCTGAGAGCGCCACAACCACTCTTTTTTTCTTTACTGACATGCCCTGTTCATCCTTCGAAGGTCTGAGACAATTTCGGGCAGACACCGAATGACTGTTTCAATATCCTCCTCTTTTGTTTGATACCCCAGACTAAAACGAACAGAGCTAAGGGCCAATTCCTCCGAAACCCCCATTGCCAAAAGCACATGTGAAGGATCAAGCAATCCGCTCGAGCAGGCGGAGCCAGATGAGGCGGCAATCCCCTGAAGATCGAGATTGAGAAGCAGCCCCTCCCCATCGAGTCCGTCAAAGCTTACATTCAATGTGTTTGGAACACGCGCCGCCCCCAAACCATTGACATAAGCCCCTGATATGCAGCTCACTATCCCCTCCTCCAGGGCATTCCTCAATTTTTCTATTCGCTTCATATCGAAAAAATTTTCCTCTTCAATCTGCTGGCAGGCAGCGCCGAATCCAACGATAGCTGGAACATTCTCTGTCCCCCCCCGTCTTTTTCTCTCCTGATTTCCACCATGAATCAATGCATCAAGCTTCATCCCGCCCCGAATAATAAGCGCTCCCGCCCCTTTTGGACCATAGATCTTATGGCTTGAGAGAGAGACAAGATCAGCAGGAATCTCATCAAAGTAAAAGGGCATTTTCCCGGCAAGCTGCACAGCGTCGGTATGAAATACAATCTGCCGCTCTTTTAAAAGAGCGGCAATTTTCTTTATCGGCATGATCGCCCCGGTCTCATTATTTGCAGCCTGAACAGAAACAAGAATCGTATCTTTGCGAATGGCGTTTTTAAGTTCATCCAAATTGATTTCACCCCTGGCATTGACAGAAAGATAAGTCACCTCTGCTCCGTATGTTTTCAAATAGTGAAGACACTCCAGAATCGATTTGTGTTCCACTTTTGTCGAAATAATATGACGCCCTTTCTTCTGAAATTTAAAATAAACCCCTTTTAGCGCCAGATTATTCGCTTCTGTGCCGCCACTCACAAAAATAACTTCTTGAGGATCAACGTGAAAAAGGCTGGCGACTTTTTCACGTGAAATCATCACCCCCTCTTTTGCCTCGCGCCCCGCCCAATGAATACTCGATGGATTTCCATAAGATGCTTTCAGATACGGAACCATCGCTTCATAGACGGCGGGTTTCAGCGGGGTTGTTGCGTTGTAATCGAGATAGATTCGTGACATCTGCTTTTCTCCGGGACGTGTCCCTTCGGGATCAAATTGTACGAAGTAACATTTCTTCCCGCGTCAGTCAACGGAGAGGGAACAATGACCTCTTAAAACGAATAACGAGCTTCCAAAATAGTGCTGTTTTTTCCATCCAGATGTTCCGGATGTAGAAGTCCTTCCAAGGTGAAACGCATATTCGGACTCGGTTGGGCAACGAAACTAATGACATAACGACTAAAATCTTGAAAATCGCTTTCATGGTAATTAAATTCTTCGTAACGAAAGACAGGAGTCAACCATGCCCAAAAAAACTGATTATAAAGAAGCTCGATGGCAAAACTGTTTGTATTGAGCTTTCTTCCAAGTGCGTCCATGTTGCCATCTCTGCCTGCCTGGAAAAGCCCGCTCAATTCAAACGAGTGGTATTCAACACCTATATCTCCCCCCACGCGAAAAAAACTGTTTCTAAAAGCGGCATTATCGGTCGTATAGTTCGACCTCCCAAAATAACCGAAGCCCCCCGCACGTAACCCCTCGCTCATATCCCCTTCCCCATTAAAATGCATGCCGACCGGCTTCCAAAGAAGCCTCGCATAGTAATCTTTTTGTGATCCGATGTCATTCAAATTGCCACTGCCATTGACCACCGCGGCCGAATAAGAAAGCCGATCCGCTACAATACCGTTGAGCTCTGCGCCAAGCTGGCTATTTCTCATTCTGAATGCTGAGGGAGAAAGATTGGGACCAGCCGTTACAACGCGTGTGTCGCTATAAAGATAGTTTCTCAGCATTAATCTTCTGTGAGCAGAAAAGGCATTGGTGGCTGGTTCAAAATAACCGAGCTGAAGATTGAATGCGTTTTTGGGCAAGCGCGCGCCGAAAAGATCATAAATCCCCAAAAACATTCGCGAAAAAGGGGTGCCGGGAAAGGTACCTTCATCAATGGCTGTAAAATCTGCCCAAAATGAAAAGGTTTCTCCCAGACTATCACCATAAAAAAATTCGAGTTCATGAAGCTCAAACGTAAAACGACTGTCCTCCACTCTTTGTGCCCTCAGATGTCCCACTCCGCCCGCGGGGAAAATAGCAGCGACCTTAGACGGCCACTCCCCCCCCAAAGGAATCTGCTTGATCTTTGCCATCTCCTCATCCCCTTTTGGAAATCGATAGCCATGAAGACGAAATGACTCGCCATAAGCATTAAGTTTGGGATAAGCGGTGTGACAAAGATTACAGCTTGTTCCATATTTTCGCGCAAAATAAGGCATTCCAAATGATAAGGACGGCAACAATATGAGACCGACAACAAAGATTGTGGTACGCATTTTTCTCCCCCTTTTGTAGTTCATTTTAAAATAGTTTTTTGTCTAAGAATTCTCATCGTCCGACCATTGCCAGAATATCTGCTCGAGCAAGATGATAATTCTTTCGTAGTTCCGAATATCTTTTCTTATATTCGATATATTTTTGCGTTGCGCTAAGAACATCTGGAGAGTTTTTAACACCTCTCTTATATTCGCCCAGTGTTCGATCGAAATAAAGTTTCCCTAACTTCAAGTTTTTCTCCCCAATATGAACAAGCTCGTGAATGACTTTTAATTCTGATTTCATTGCCTCAAAACGAGCTTCTAATTCTTTTTGACGTTGAAGAGAAAGACTCTCAAATGCCATGGCTTGAAGACCTGCGGCAGCGCCTTCTGCTTTAGATTGAAAACCATCAAAAATATCAAGAGTTACTTTAATCCCGCCAACAGTTTCATATCGAGCATTCCGTGTGGCTGCTTCTCGTTCTCTCTGCGTATACAAAAAATACCCCGCATAACCATCAATACTGGGAGTCCACCAACGATAAAATTGTTTTTTTTGAAATTCAAAAGCTTCTTGATTTGCTTTTAATTGTAAAATTTCTCGATGAGAATTAATTAAATCCGCCTTTAAAGCCAAAAGGCCCTCATCGTGCTGATGTGGAGCGGCATCAATAGTTTCAAGATTTGTCTCTGGAGACAATCCCAATACAGCGTTTAACTCACGTTGAAAATTAGAAGACATCAATTCAGCCTGTCTCAAGTCTTGTTCAAGTTGAATTTTATTGATTTCAAACTCAATTCTGTCTGTAAGGGTTGCTAAGCCTGCTTGAATACGTTTTTCAGAAGCTCCTTTATTTTTTTCATTAAGATCTAGCGCTTCTTTAAAAATGTTTTGTGTCTCTTTTTGGAAAACTAAATTCCAATAAATTCCTCTTGCCTTCGTTAATTCCTCAAAATATATTTTTTGCTGTTCCTGCTGAGAAGCATTCAACTGTTTTTCTCGGACAGATCCTTCTAATGAATCCCGCCCCCCTTTAAAAAGATTTATTTTTGTCTCAATTCCTCCAAAGGGTTGTTGCCTGGTGTCGCCAAATTCCCCGGATTTGAATGATTCCCCTCCAACTGAAACACCTAACGTAGGAAGATAAGACCGCAAAAGATACCCTGTGCGAGCTTCTCCCGATTGAACTGAAAAAGTGGCTCCCTGAACACTTTTATTTTTTTCTTTTACAAGGCTTGGTAAATCTTCAAAGTTAATTTTAAGAGCGGTGGTTCCCGTTCCTCTTGAAGGAACCACCGCAATTGTTAAAATAATAATTTTAATAAATGATTTTTTATTCAACATATTTTTAATTTTGAGGAGGCTCTACCTGAAAAGTAACTGTCTCCTTTTTGCCTTTATAATCTACGATAAGTTCTAAGAGATATCTATGGGTACCTTTGATTTGAGGTTTTGCTTCAAAGTGATCGTTGACAATATCTAATTTAATCGTTTGTTTTTTCTTTTTTGGTATCTGCACGGCTGCCACAATAGAAATATCTTTAAGAGATATAGGAGAGAGTTTATGGGTTAAAGGGTAGAGCTTTATCCCGGATGAATCATTCACAAGCTCGATATAAAGCAGGGTTACCCCTTTCACTGTTCCTCCATGAGGAGCTTGAATGGCGCCAGGGAGAACATCGTGTCCTTCATGTGCTTGAACAAAATCCCAGGACGTTATTAATCCCAGGATGAAAAAAGTTAAAATAAGATATCGATATTTCATGTGTCATGACCTCCTTCGATAACAGGTTTTTGATAAGTTGCAGCTCTTTCAGCCGATTTTCTTCCAAAATGGAAGAAGACTGTTGGGGTTACAATCATATCCAAAAGAGTGGAGCTAAAAAGTCCCCCCACAATAACAACAGCAACCGGGTGCAAAATTTCTTTACCAGCTTGTCCTTTAGCCAGAACAAAAGGAATAAGCGCTAACATGGCTGTCAATGCTGTCATTAAGACAGGGACAAGTCGTTCAAGAGAACCTCGAATGACCATCTGTCTAGAAAAATTTTCACCTTCATGTTTCATGAGATGAAGATAATGAGAAATCATCATAATGCCATTTCGGCTGGCAATGCCGCAAAGCGTAATAAAGGCTACCAATGTTGCTACGGACAAAATGCGAGAAGAAAGAAAAATAGCAATAAGGCTCCCAATTAAAGCCATGGGAATATTAAGCATAATTTGGATGGCAATAAAGCTGGATTTGAAATGTCCATACAAAACCAGAAATATACCTAAGAGAGAAAGGATGCCCAAAAAAGTAATGAGTTTTGAAGCTTTTTGCTGACTTTCAAATTGACCTCCAAAATTAATAAAATAACCATCAGGTAATTTTATATTTTTGCTGATTTTAGATTTTATATCTTGAATTAAACTATCTAAGTCTCGACCGGATGCGTTGGCTTGAACCACGATTCTTCTTTGAACGTTTTCTCGATTGATAATATTTGGGCCTGTCGATTCATATACATCAGCTACCTCTTCCAAAGTTACCCGTGTACCATCGGGCATAATTTTTATAAGTGTTTTTTTCATAAGTTCAATGTTAGAACGGGAACTGTCATCAAATCTCATAAATACATTAAAAAATCTTTGGTTCTCCAAAGTATAGGCTACAATTTCACCATGTAATGCCATCTCAAGCATCGATGCAAGACTACCCAGAACAATGCCATATTTGGCTGCTTCTTCTCTTAATAACTGAATTTTTACTTGAGGGATGAGCACCTGTTGCTCTATTTGCAGGTCAACCAATCCCCGGGTACCTTCAATGGCCTTGTGAATTTCAGCTGCCTTGTTTCTTAATGTCGTTAGATCTGTTCCGAAAATCTTAATCGCAATTTGAGCACGAACCCCTGACAGCAAATGATCTAATCTGTGGGATATTGGCTGGCCAATATTTACATAAATGCCAGAAATGGTGGTTAATTTTTCTCGAATGTCATTTAAAACAGCTTCTCGAGATCGATGAGATTTGGCCTTAAAATCGACATCGATTTCAGAATAATGGACACCTTCAGCATGTTCATCCATTTCTGCGCGTCCTGTTCTCCTGGCAACTGATTTCACCTCAGAAACACTTAAAATAAGTTGTTCAGCCTGGGTACCAATTTTATTACTTTCTTCAAGAGAAATACCCGGATTTGCTAAGACAGTAATGGTAGCTGTGCCTTCGTTGAATTTAGGCAAAAATTCTTTTCCCATAAATAAAATTAATGTCAATGAGGCAAGAAAGAGTATGCCTAACCCACCCATCACAATTTTGGGATGGTCTAGCCCCCAATTGAGAAATTTTTCATCCCAATATTTTAAAAAGCGCACAAACCATCCTTCATCTCGCTCCATGAGTTTGCCTTTGGTTAAAAGATAGGAACAAAGAGCAGGGGTTAGGGTTAAAGATACGATGAGAGAAGCTACTAAAGAAACACTATAAGCAATTCCTAATGGAATAAAAAGCCTTCCTTCTATTCCACTTAAATAAAAGAGAGGAAGAAAAACAAGAACAACAATAATGGTCGCAAAAACAATAGAGTTTCTTACTTCGGAAGAAGCATTATAAATAACTTCTAAAACGGGCAAAGGTTTTCCCAGTTTTTTATTTTCTCTAAGCCTGCGAAAAATATTTTCTACATCCACAATAGCATCATCTACCAATTCACCGATCGCAACAGCTAATCCGCCTAATGTCATCGTGTTTACCGTAATGCCAAAAAGTTTCATCACAATGGCAGTTATGACAAAAGAGAGAGGAATGGCTGTGAGGGTAATCATTGTTGTCCGAAAATTAAGTAAGAAAATAAAAAGTACGATGATGACAAGAATAGCGCCATCCCGCAGTGCTTCTTCGACATTATGAATGGCAGCTTCAATAAAGTGGGATTGCTTAAATAAGTCCTTTTCTAATTTAACATCGCTTGAAAATCCTTTTGCAATTTCATCGAGCGCTTTATCAATACGCTTTGTGAGCTCTACCGTATTTGCTCCAGGTTGTTTTTGAATACTCAATATAACAGCCGGTTTGGCATTGACACTTCCATCTCCTCTTTTAATTTGAGCGCCAATTTTAACTTGAGCGACATCTTGAACAAGTTTTGGAACACCAAAATGCAGCCCCACCACTGAATTAAGAATATCTTCTTCTGAACGAACCATTCCAATATTTCTTATTAGAAATTCTTTCTTCTCCTGATCAATAAATCCACCGGTTGTATTTTGACTTAAATGGGTCAGCGAGTGTTCAATGTCTTCCAGGGTTAATTGAAAATTTTGAATTTTTTCCGCAGAAAGTAAAATTTGATATTGCCGCACACCTCCTCCGATAGCAATCACTTGTGCAACACCGGGAATACTTAGAAGCCTTGGACGAATCACCCAATCTGCCAATGTTCTAAGTTCGAGAGGAGAAATTTCTCCTTTTTCAGAAATTAAACCAAGAAGCTGTATTTCCCCCATAATGGAAGCAATGGGCCCCATTACCGGGATTGCATTCTTTGGTAATTTTTCTTTTGCAAGTTGAAGTTTTTCAGATACAAGTTGTCTATTTCTATAAATATCCGTTCCCCAGTCAAACTCGACATAAACAACAGAAAGACCAATCCCGGAAGAAGAACGCACACGTTGAACACCTGGCAATCCATTTAAAACCGTTTCAAGTTGAAGAGTAACCAAAGTCTCTACTTCTTCAGGAGCCATCCCTGGCGCTTCAGTTAAAATAGTTACTGTGGGGCGATTTAAATCAGGGAATACATCTACAGGCAGATGCATCAGTACATAGGTGCCGTAAACCAGCAAAAAAGCTGCGCTAGAGACAACAAAAAGTCGATTGGTCAAAGAAAAACGAATAATTTTATTAAGCATTTTCTTGTATTTTAAATCTCTTATTCGAGACGGCTCGAAACCAACCGTATAAGCTCGTCAATTTTTTCTTCGATTTTAACCTTATTATTTTCTTTCATGGTCATTCGTACACAACTTCGAATATGTTGTTTTAAAATGGCCATTTCAATAAACTTAAGTCCCGCTGCGACGGCTTTAAATTGAATTAGGATATCGACACAATATCTCCGTTCTAAAATCATGTTTTCGATACCGCTCATCTGCCCTTTGACTTTGCTCAAGCGTGAAAGAAGTGATGTGTAATCAGGATGGTTTTTAGATGGGTCAGTGGGCACAGTTGCATCCTGGCAATGTTTACACTTTTTATGCGAATCACCTCCTAAAATTACATTTTCCATATATAGAATTCTCCTTTCTCTCTTTCTTATTGACATATACCCTATGGGGGGTATATGTCAATAAAACAATAAGAAATGAAGAGAGAGATCATGAAAAAATCAAAGGGGATTATATTTTACGTATTTGCCACACTCCCTCAGAGTTTTATGCTATGGAAACAGGTCAGGTGTTATGTTATGGCCCTGACGGTGGAATTTGACTTTTTGGAAGGGGGATATTTATGATACGACATATTTTTTTAGGAACCTGGATCATAGGTTCATTGCTTATACTAGGGTGCCAAGATGAAGATCAATCGTTTAAAGAGTTACAAAAAAAGACTGGAAAATTTGGTATGGAAGGCGAGTTTGAAGCAGAAAATGAAAGGGCCATTAAAATGGAAGAGGATCTTTCCAGAAGACATCATTTTTATCAGTCCTTAAAAGGAACGTATGAAGGAACTCTTCAAGAAGAAGGCGGAAGTTTTAATTTAAGAATTACTTTTGCTCCTAGTCTTCCACCATATCCGAAAGATCCTAGTCGCATTAGAACTATTGAGGAAATAACATCAGATCTTACAAATTTGTATTTTAATGTACAAGTCATTCAATGGAGTCCTCAAAATCCTCTAACTTCTGTAGGATGTCGGGTAGAAGGGGTCAGACCAGATATGATTACAGGAGAAGTTTTTATCTCTTCAGAAATTTGTCCCAATTTTTATGCTCTTCTTTTATCTGATGCCACCTCTCAAGATAGCATAGGAACATTAAACAATAATCAAGAGAAAGAACTTGCAACAAGCCTTGCTCAAGCCATTATTGAAGGTCAACTCACAACGGTTTCTCAAATTCAAGGTCAAGTACGTCCTACGACAAATGCTGCTATTTATGAGTTTATCGCAAAAAGGGTTGAGATGTGAAGAATATCCTTAATGCTTTTTTTATTTTCTTCTTTTCTTTATTTTCTTTGGAATCTTTGGCTTCATCTGACTCTTTAACTATCTCTCTTGAAGAGATTACTCAAAAAATAAGTACAGAAAATTATCTGGTTTTAGAAAATGCCCAGCGTGTTTATCAGGCAAAAGAAGCCATCGAAGTTTCGAGAGGAAATCTTCTTCCTCATCTTAACTTTTGGAAAGTAGCTGCAATCACTTTTGAACCGATGGCAGCTATTGGCATGGTTGAAGATATAGCTCCCTTTTTGGTACCTGCAAATTGGTTTAGAGTTAAAGAACAAGAGATACTTTATTTGGCTACTCAAGAATCTTATCGAGCTCTCTGGGCCAATGAATTGATGACTGGTCGAAATCTCTATTTTAAAATTTTGTTTGATGAAATTCTTTTGGAAAAAATTCAGGAAAATAAAAATCTAATTAATCAAATTTTGAATATTTCAAAAATGCGAGAGAAATTAGGCGGACAAAGGCAAACTATTTCTCAAGATATTGAGGTAAGAGTTTTAGCCCTCCAGGAAGATATTCGATCTTTAGAAGTTTTAATCAATGAGGAACTTAATTCTCTTTCTTATTTGATGGGACATGCAAGTGAGGTGGAAATTAAACCACAACCCATTGATCTTCCCGAATTTGAAAATTTTGAACCGTTGAATTACACAGATTTTGAATTTAGAGTGCTAGATACAGCTCCTGAATTGAGACAGATGGAATATTTAGTGAAGGTAGCTGACTTGGTTAAAAAAGAAGAAGAGTTTTCATTTTTAGGGGGATCGAATTTAAGTCGAGGCGTTGCAGGAGGAGTTTTTGATGGACTTCCAATGGGTGTAGGAGGGCTTGGATTTGGGCTTGCCCCTGCAATTCGTGTGGCTAAGGCGCAAAAAGAAATTTTAAAAATTCAAAAAAGAGGAATCGAAGAGGTTCTTAAAAGGCAACTTAAAAATTTAGTCAATAATTATAATTTAGACTTAGAAAATCATGTGAATTTAAAAAGACGCTCAGAGCTTACAAAAAATATTTTAGACAACCTCTTTAGAAGATTAACCTTGGGAGAAGAAATAGAAGTTTTAGATCTTGTGGAAGCTTCAAGAAATTATATTCAAGCATCCAGTTCCTTTTTTGCCATCAATTATCGTTTTTTAGCCAATGAAGATAAGCTTTCACGTCTTATTTTTCATGGAGACTATGATAAAAAGCCAGCCGGTTTAGAAGAAGTAGAAAAGAGAAGCAAAGAATAAATGAAAAAAATTTTAAAACTCAGTTTTTTATTTTTAATTTTTACAGGATGTAACGAAGAGGAGGAAATTCAAAAATGGATTGATAAGGTAGATAATCTCCGATCAAAAGTAGAACAAGAATTACCTATTACTCCCTATCAAGATTCTCAACATCAGGCTTTTAAAGAATACTTTTCCGAACTTAATCAAATGATATTAAAATTAGGGGATGATGAAGAACTCATAAAGCCATTTAATGGGGTTGTTTCAAAAAGTGATTTGGTCGTTTTATGTCCGAAAATCTTTTTGTCTAAAGAAAATTGGATGCTTCTCATGGGAAGATGTCAAAAAAATCGTTTCTTTTTATGTGCTGAAGAAGTTCGTTCTTATCCTACCATCGTCTCTCGGCTCAGAGAACACTTAGGTACGGAACAACAAAAAAGATTTGACGAAGTATCAGCATGTCGGGAAATATCAGAAGTTCAATAGATGTGAAATATCACATGTTACATTACATTTTAATAGTGGCTCCTTTTACACCTTCCAACGTAGAAGCCTCTACCTCGATTGATCCACCAAATGTCCAACGTTTAAAAAGTATACACCATCGCCCTTGAAAATCAGTCAGTGTTGTATAATAAGATTCATCATGTTTTACAGTTACCAATAGCGGCTTTTTACCTTCCGGATGAGTAGCTGTTCCACAAGCTTCTAGAGCACCATTCCCCCTAATGTTCGTGAGAGAGGTTATTTTTAAATCTATCTCTTTTGCAAAAGCCCCTTTTATATTTATAAGGCCTAAAACAATTGCAACACAAAATCCAATATTTATTACCATTTTCTTCATTTTCATCCTCCATTGGGTAATATGCAAAATTTCCGCGATTAAGTCCAGTCAACTTCCATGTAGTTTTTTGCGATGAGTGATTTTTAAATGACACAACTCCTATTTTTTGCTTGTCATGAGAACAGCGCTTTTCTATACTCCGCTTGAGATGGATTCAATACGGGAGAAAATCCGGGATATTCCTGACTTTCCCAAAAAGGGGGTTATTTTTAAAGATATTACCCCTCTTCTGAATGACGCGAAGATATTCAAAAAAGTAATCAGCATCTTTCTTGAATGCTACCAAAATGAAAAAATTGATAAGGTGGTGGCGATTGAATCGCGTGGATTTATTTTTGGTTCGGTTTTGGCCTATGAGCTCAACGCGGGTCTTTGCGTGGTTCGAAAAATGGGAAAACTCCCATATAAGACAATCAAGAAATCGTACGACTTGGAATATGGAACAGACCACCTTGAAATTCACGAAGACTCCATTAAAGCGGGGGAACGGGTCTTGATTGTCGATGATCTTCTGGCAACCGGCGGAACTGCGGAGGCGGTCATTCATCTCGTAAAAGAGCTTGGCGGAACGGTTGCGGGTCTTGCCTTCCTGATTGAGCTGCGGTTTCTCAAAGGGAGAGAGAAACTCAAAGGCTACGATATCTATACGATGATTCAGTATTAATCGTCAAAAGGGATATCAAGAGGTTCCATCAAAGGGGACGGCGCCAGATCCTTTATTTGAAAACATTCAAAAACAGGGAGTGAGCAGTCAGCATAGGGAGCCACACGAAAATCTGCTACCTTGAAACATGCATAAGTGTAGGCCTCTTCGAGAGAAACAATTCCGCTGCCATCAAAGTCTGCTTCTGGAATCAGCGGACCTTCTGGATAGCTCCCATTTAAAGCGGAAAAAAAATGATAGGTGAAAACCCCAAAATCGTAGGCTTCGCACTTCTGTGCCTCAGTATCAGTATAACGTTCCCCGTTCTTAAAAGGAGCCCAATAGCTTTTTTTGCTCTCATCAGCCGAAGCAAAAAAAAGATACTCGCGGCCATTATTGTCCAAGATTTCTCTACCAAAAACTTCTATAAAAGAACCGCTATAACAAGCCTCTATAAAAAGGGTGATCTCCTGCGACCCGTGAAAGTTTTTCTTAAGCCACTCTTTCAATTCGACGCTTTCAATATCTTTATTTTCCCCGATGATTGATTCCAGACAAAGCCTGCTCTTTAACCCATGCATGGTAAAGTAGAGAAAAATTTGCGCGTTATGGTTTTTAACTTTTTCTCCAAGCTCTTTAAAGGCATCAGCGACATTGTTAAATGTCGTCCCCCATTTCACATCCCATCTTCCATCCCCGTCTAAATCAGGGAGCGTGTTTTTCAAGCCGCCATCTTTCCAGGCCAAAGAAACCAAGGGGCTTACCACAATGATATTTTCTTTTGGCACCCCCCTTTTTATCAGAGTCAAATAAACAAGTTTCAAATTGTTGGTTGTCCAGGGCTCTTTTGATCCTTGAACCAGAATCGCATACGTCTGATCCCCCCCCTCCAAAGTTCTCTCATCTTCGGGATTTGGCCAACAGAGAGAAGGAAAAAAAATGGGAAAAAGCATCAAAAATAAGAGTCCTCTCATAAACAATCTCCTAGTATATGCTTCTGCAACAGACGTGCCACAATATAACTTTTCTACTTTAAAAAATTATGATGTTATTTCATAAGGTTAAAAAGTTCCCGACTTAAAGTGTTGGCCGTCATCCGGCAAAAAATGACATTTTTTGTCGCGCGGCAGCCGACTTATGGCAAATAATTGATCGGATTTTGCGGCTCTTCGAAGCGGCGGATTTCGAAATGGAGATGGGGGCCGGTGGAGCGGCCGGTGGAGCCGATGCGCGCAATCGCCTGCCCTCTTTGGACCCTCATCCCTTTTGTGACGAGAAGTTTTGAGGCGTGCGCGTAAACAGTCGAAATACCGTGCCCATGGTAAATAATGACAACATTCCCATAACCAGGATCCTCTCCACTGTGAATGACTTTCCCTGAACGAACCGCCTTGATTTTTGAACCGAAAGGGGCCAGGATATCGATGCCGTTGTGGAATGTCCCCCACCTTCTCCCATATTCAGAAGAAACAACCCCTCTGACAGGCCAGATAAAGAGATGGCTTTTCCGCTCCCCCCTAAAAGATTCTCCATACGATGCTTTGAGCGGTCCACGGGGTTCCGACAGATTTATCTGTGGTTCATTTGGAGAAACAGCGATTTTTTCAAGGGAAGGGTTAAGCCCGGCAAGCCTCTCTAAGTCGATCTGATACCGGTGGCAAATACGCGGAACCGTCTCCCCCTTTTCGACTGTATGTTTATTCTGCGGATTTTCAAAATGCGCACAGCCAACGCAAACCAAAAGCGCTAAATAAAAATATTTCATTTCAATTTACTTATCGGACTAATCGAGATGTTAATTTAAAAATACGTTGACAAGATAAAAACCTAAAATAAGCAAAGCAAAAAAGAGCAGGGTCAGGAGATTAAAATATCTATCAATAAATTCTTTAATGGATTCGCCAAAAAAATAGATGAGCAGCCCCACCAAAAAAAACCGCGCCGAACGGCTGAGAAGAGAGGCTATGACAAATACGCCAAAATGGATCGAAAAGGCCCCTGAAGCGATTGTGAAGAGCTTATAAGGAATCGGCGTAAAACCTGCAACCGCGATGGCCCAGGCATCGTATTTTTGAAAAAGAATTTTGACATGCTCATATTGCGCCTCAAGTCCATAAAAATTAAGAATCGGCCAGCCAATGAGCGACATAAGATAAACGCCGATGGCATACCCCGCCATTCCCCCCAAAACAGAGGCGACAGATGAAACAGACGCATAAAAAAATGAGCGTTTCGGTCGTGAAATTGAAAGGGCGATCTGCAGCACATCCGGGGGGACCGGGAAAAAAGACGACTCGGCAAATGAAATTCCAAAAAGCGCGGGTGTTCCATAGGGGGTATGCGCCCAGTGGAGAACCCAATTATAAAGAGTTTTGAGTAGTTTCATGCAGCGTTTTCAAATTCCATTTTTTTAGGCGGCGGATTGTTTCATGATGGGTTGCATCAATATGGAGAGGGGTTACAGAAACATAGCGCTCATTAATGGCCTTGCAGTCGGTGTCCCCTTTTTGGTCATAGCCAAGATATTTCCCCCCCAGCCAATAGTAATTTCTCCCTCTCGGATCTTTTTGTTCCATGATCCGGTCGCTATAATATCGGAAACCGGTTCTGACGACACGAATTCCTTTAATATCCCGAAGCGGCAGCTCCGGGACATTGACATTTAAAAGAACCTGCTCAGGGAGCCCTGTTTTCAAAACCTGTTTTGCAATCTGATACGCATATTCCGCGGCAGGGCCAAAATCGATATCGTTATCAAGACCTTCATGGACCAGGGAAATGGCGATCGCGGGAACTTTCAAAAAAGTTGCCTCCCGGGCAACCGCAACGGTTCCCGAATAGTGTGTGTCACTGCCGAGATTGGCCCCCCGGTTAATCCCTGAAACCACAAGATCGGGCTTTGATCGAAGAAGCTTTTTAATCCCGATATAGGCGCAATCGGCCGGGGTTCCATTGATAGAATAAAAACCGGAATGGATCGATTCAACCCGGATCGGTTTATGAAGCGTGAGCGAGTGCCCCGTCGTCGACCGCTCCTGAGAAGGAGCAATGACCGTCACTTTTCCAAGTCGTTTCAGGCTTTCAGCAAGAACCTGAAGTCCCGGCGCTAAAATCCCATCATCATTCGAAATAAGTATGGAAGGCATCGAGACTATTTCGTAGGAAGCTTTGGCGGTGTTGTGCCAAACTTTTTTATTTTCTTTTTTCTTTTTTTCCCAAGCTTCGTTTTTTTGCGAAGCCTTCGAATCTCAGTCATGCGTGTATTTGAGACCATATAATCTATCCTTTCAAATTGAGTGTCCGGACGAACGCATCTAATGCCTGCTCAGTTGTGTAATGATAACTGAACCCAATTTCCTTTTTCAACTTCGAATTTTCAATCAGCCACGGATAACGAATAAAGTCAAGCAGCCCTGCCGGCGCCTCTGTAAGAGACTTGCATCGAATCCTCCATGCCGCTTCTGTCAACGGATAGATGACAGCGGGCGGGAGTCCCAAAAGGCGTCGCCTGAATTTTTGGGCAGCGAGGCTCAGCCTAACCACGCCATCCGGCGCCGCATTGTATGCCCCTCTTCTCCCCTGAAGCACAAAATGATAAAAAATTTCCGCAATGTCATCTTCATGAACAAACTGCATCTGTGGATCATATCCACGCACCGAAAAAACAACTCTTTTTTGCATATAACGCGCAATAAAATTTTTCACATGCGGCCCCATCACAATACAGGGACGAAAAACAATCACATCGCACTCGGGGTGTTTGCTCTGATATTCGCTGCAAAGGCGCTCCATAAGAACCTTATCTCTGGCGTATGGGTAATCCTCATTGCCTCTCAGGGGATCTTCTTCTTTTAGAAACTGAGGATTTGCCGCATGAGCGCCATAGGCCGTGCCAGAACTTGCCATGAGGATTCTCTTGACCCCTGTTTTCTCACATGCCTCAAAAACATTTCTTGTCCCGCCGACATTGACACGATACATCAGATCTTCGTCATGAACCGGATCGACGATAAAAGCGAGATGAACAACCACATCGACTTCATGAATCTTAAAAATCTGATCGAGCTTCTGATTGATATCCATACGGTACGTCTCTACCTTTTGAAATTTTCCGGATGGAATCTTTTGGTCGATCGAGACGATCTTTGAAATTGAATCTTGAGATTCAAGAAGATGAAGAAGGCGGGTTCCGATATATCCGGCCGCCCCGGTCACCGCAACGACGTGTGATCCGTCTTTAAAGCCCGTCATTCCACCCACCATTCAACATTGACAGGCACTCTCCAAAAAAAGGGGGAGGTTGTCAAGCTGGAGTTATTTGACACCTGAAAAACTTTTACCTATGATTGGTTTGGCATGGCAATTCAAAACATATCAGAAGAAACAAAATATTTTTTGCAAAAACTCCTTGAAACGGGCGAGAAGTGGCTTGCTGAGGAAATTAAAAAGATTTATGACTCATCAACCGATGAGAAAGATTTCCTTGAAGAAACGAATCTCTACCTCACCCGCCTTGAAATCAAGATTAAAACCTTAAAAGAGGAATGCGAAAAGCTTACCGCTCTTTAAGATGCTCCATTGCGGAACCGGCGGGCGCTCTCTCCGGACTAAAAACAGACCGCTCATGCGCGGCATTTTTTTGCGCCGCTTTTTCGGGGCATTCTTCTTTGCAGCGATAAAAATCGCTCCATGCGGCCCCCCGGTCAACCTCGCTTAAACTCTCCTGAATGAGTCTGTCTTTTTCCTGTTGGCACGATTTATAGCAATCCTGTTCGTCTCTCACAAGCTGCGATTCCGTTGAAACATCAAATGGCAGGACCTGATTGACCGTATTGTCTAAAACAACCGCCGTCCCTTGAGCCACGGGGGTTAAGGGATTGACTTTTTTAACCTCTTCGGCTGTCGACTCGTCCCGTTTTGTCTGTGAAAACCCATTGCTCCCAATCAATGAAATAATCGCTGTCAGACAGACGACGAGCAGATAAAAACCATTGGACTTCATATATTTAATTGTATCCAAAAAATTCAATTCGTCTAGTAGCGCAGTTCGACACCTGGCTAACAAAAATTGTCATCAATTTTATTCTAAAGCTCTACAAATCTGACTAAGTTATTGAAATGACTCATAGCTGATTTTGGCACGCGACTTGCTCTAAGTTTTAAGTAGAGAGGTTATTATGAAAAAAACATCCCTTTTACTCATAACGTTAATGGTTTTATCGGCCTGTGGAACCGAATCGCGAAAGTCTGAACCGGCTGCGAACCAGACCCCCCCCACTCAGGGACCTGATGTTCAGGCTGAAAACCGTCCTGTCCCCACCCCTCCTGAAAAGGGGATGCCCAATCTCCTGATCGATCAGGAGATTGAGAACCTGACCGCCCAATATGCCGGGGCCGAGATTGTTCTTAAGATCAAAACAGTTAAAGATAGAATTTCTGTTTATTATGGAGATGAGGTTTTAAAAATTGACCGAGAAAAATCATCCTACTTTGTAAGAATTATCGCGCTAACTCAGGCAGAGCCGAAACTCATCATCGACCGATTCTATGAAAATGGCGAGCATCTCTCAAAAGAGATCACACTGAAAAAGACCGCATCGGAGGCAGATGAAGTCGTCTATGAATCGAACGATGATTTGAATGAAAAAGTAGAGGAGAGAGACGGGTATCTCGTGAAAGTAAGGACGGCCCCAAGCTGCCGTGTCAGTTATAAAGATGGCAAATGGTCTGTCAGATATCGAGAAATAGAATCAAAGACACTCACCAAAATCGATAAGAATAGAAAGTCATTGGCATTGGCAAACGAACTCTTTGGTAAAGTGCTTGCACTTAACGAGGTCAAAGAGGCGCTTCCAGAAGATACAGAGCCGAAAGATATCCATAAGATAAAACTCTACTTCTCGGTTTACGCTAAAGGAATGGCTGAGAAGCCAGATCAACAGCCAGATCAACAGATAGACAAACAGCCAGAGTAAAACCCGTATAAGCTTCAATTTTCCAAAAAGCTTCCGATAAGGGGAGTAAGGAGGCCAGATGCCAAAGGTAAAGGGAACCCATAAGTTTTCGATACCACAGCAGATGCCGGTTCTTCCGATATTAAGCGTTGTCGTTTTCCCCTTCGCCATTGTCCAGCTCCTCGTCCGGCGCGATCGAAACGTCAATCTGCTTCGCTCGCTGAAAGGCGCTAACCAGATCATCGCTCTTGTAGCCCCCAAAAGCTTCGAAAACGCGGAACCGGGGTCGAAAGATCTGCATGAATACGGCGTTGCCGCAAAAATTGTAAGCAAGGAAGAGATCGGCGAAGACACATTCCAAATTGCGCTTCAGGGGCTCTGCCGGATCAGAGTTAAAAAATATACACAGGAAAACCCATACCTCGTCGCGGAAATCACAGAGGTTGTTGAGAAAGAATCGGAAGATCTTGAAACAAAGGTTCTCATGGAAAATCTCATTGAGCTGTTTAACCGCTTCGTTTCAGAAAACCCGCGCTACAGTTCAGAGATCGTAAGAATTGTTGAAATGAATCTCGACGAAGGCCCCAGTGTCATCACAGATCTGATCGCCTCTTATATCAATTTTAAAATGGAAGAAAAGCAGCATATTTTGGAAACGCTCGATGTGAAGCTCCGGATGCGCAAACTCATCGAGTACCTCGGCAAAGAAATCGATTTTTTGAAAGTCGAGGGAGAAATTCAATCGAAGGCCAGACAGGAGATGGAAAAGTCGCAGCGCGAATATTTTCTGAGACGGCAGCTGGATGAAATTAAAAAAGAATTGGGTGAAGATGACCAGGCCAACACAGATCTTCTTGAACTCAAAGAAAAACTCAAAAAGAAAAAATTTCCCAAAGAAACGATGGAAGTCATCAAAAAAGAGCTCTCGCGTCTCGAGCGCCTGAGCACGGTCGCAGCAGACTATCATGTAATCCGGACATATCTCGATTGGCTGATCGAGCTTCCGTGGGAACACGCGACGGAGGATATGTTAAACATTCATCAGGCAAAAAAGATTTTGGATGAAGATCATTACGGCCTGGAGAAGGTCAAAGAAAGAATTCTTGAATATCTGGCGGTTTTAAAGCTCAAAAAAGATCTCAAAGGCCCGATTCTCTGCTTTGTCGGACCTCCGGGCGTCGGAAAAACATCGCTTGGGCAATCGATCGCAAGGGCAATGAACCGAAAATTTATGCGCATTTCTCTGGGCGGCGTCAAAGATGAAGCTGAAATCCGGGGCCACCGAAGGACCTATGTCGGCGCCCTCCCCGGCCGGATCATTCAGGGGATCAAAAAAGCGGGAACCAGCAATCCCCTCTTTATGATCGATGAAATTGACAAAATCAGCGGCGAGCGCGGAGATCCTTCATCTGCGTTGCTCGAAGTCCTCGATCCAGCTCAAAACAACACTTTTAAAGATAACTATATTGAAATCCCCTTCGATCTTAGCCAGGTCATGTTTATTACCACTGCAAACCTTCTCGATCCGATTCCTGAACCGCTCAAGGATCGGATGGAGGTCATAAAACTCTCCGGGTATACTCTGGAAGAAAAAGTGATCATTGCCAACGACCATATCATTCCACGACAGATTAAGGAGCATGGCTTAACCCGGGAAAAAATTCATTTTACAGATGAGGCTGTCAAACTCATTGTTAAAGGCTATACGCGTGAAGCGGGTGTGAGAAATCTTGAGCGGGAACTCAGCCATGTCTGCAGAAAAGTGGCAAAAGAAATTGCCGAAGGATCCCATGAAAATTTCATTATCAAGGCCAACAACCTAAACAAATATCTCGGTCCCAAAAAGATGTTTGAAGATGAAGCCCTGCAAATAAGCGAGATCGGGATTGCGCAGGGACTCGCATGGAATGAGGCTGGCGGAGCGCTGCTCCATATCGAAACAACGAAAATCCCATATTCAGAGGGGGTCAAATTCACCGGCCAGCTTGGGGATGTTATGAAAGAATCGGTTCAGGCAGCCATGAGTTATGTCCAGAGCAACTCAGAGGCGCTTGGAATCGATCCCAAAGAATTTAAAAACTATATGATTCATGTCCACTTCCCTGCCGCGTCCATCCCCAAAGACGGGCCCTCGGCGGGGGCAGCGATTGCCACAGCGATTGCGTCGCTTATGAGTCAACGCGCGGTCAATAAAGATGTCGCAATGACCGGAGAAATCTCATTGCGAGGGCATGTTCTGCCTGTGGGGGGGATTAAAGAAAAAGTTCTTGCAGCCTATCGGGCCGGGATAAAGACGGTTATTCTCCCTTCCAAGAATAAAAACGATCTTCTCGATATTCCGAATGAGGTTAAAAGAAAAATTACGTTTGAACTTGTAGAAACGATGGATGAGGTATTCAAGGTTGCCTTGCTTTCAGCGAAGGGGGAGACAGAAGAAGAGCAGGAAGCGAAAAAAAAAGTGGTCGCCAATGAGCGAAGCCGTGCAAGGTAAATATTTGAGTTTACGAAATGAGTTGTGATAAAATTAACAAATCAGCTGGAAAGAGCCGCCGCTCGCAGAGCCGCCGCTCGCAGAGCTGATTTATCGGAGGATACACTATGATGCCTGAATGGTTTATAAAAGGGGGGCCGGTGATGTGGCCGATTCTCATCTGTTCGATTGTGGCTCTGGCCATTTTTCTTGAGAGAATTTTATCGCTGAGACGCCATAAAGTTATTCCAAAAGATCTTGCCGATACGGTTGATGAACTCGTGGGCCAAAAAAAATTTTCAGAAGCCCACACTTTGTGTAAACAAAATAAATCATCCTTTTCCAAGATTGTTCTGACAGCCTTGAGACATGAAGGAAAACAGAGAGACCTCATTAAGGAAAATGTCGAAGAGAGTGGAAAAAAAGAATCGCTTCAACTTGGGAAAAATATTCACGCATTGGCCACCATTGCCCACATTTCCCCATTGTTAGGGCTCCTTGGAACCGTGCTCGGCATGCTTCAAGTCTTTGCTGTAATCACAGAAAAGGGGGTTGGAAATGCCCAGTCGCTCGCGGGGGGGATCTCCCAAGCGCTCATTACAACCGTTGCCGGCCTGATCGTTGCCATTCCAACGGTAGTTGCCTATCGCTATCTGGGCGCCAGGGTAAAGACATTTGTTGCAGAAATTGAAGAGTACTCATTGAAAATAGTTGATGAGCTTACAGGGGATTCTTAAATCATGAATTTTTCACAAAATGACCAGGAAAAAGACGATGTAACCATCGAACTGACTTCCCTTATTGATGTTATCTTCATGTTGGTCCTTTTTTTTCTGATCACAACCACCTTTGCGTCAGCGCCTGGTTTTAAGGTTGATCTCCCCAAGTCATCCGCGAGCGATATCACGCGTGACCGGAAGGATCTTACGATTTCAATCGCCCAGGACCGATCTATCGCAATTAATCAAAAATATGTGACAGACGATGAACTCAAAGACCGCCTCTATGAAGAGGCCCAGCTTAATCCAGCCACCCTTGTTATCATTCAGGCCGATCAGAGTGTTTCGCACGGCAAAGTGGTTCAGGTGATGGACCTCGCCAAACAAGCCGGACTCAATCATCTCGCCATTGCGACCGAACCGAAAGACGGCGATGCCCCAAATTGAGCCCCATTTAAAAAAAAAAATTCGTTGGGTGATCTTCGGTTTTGTCATTTTTACCCTTTTTTTCACGGCCTTTGGAGATCGCGGGCTTCTTAAAATTTTTCGCCTCAAAAAAGAGTTCAAGAGACTCGAAGCTTCTCTCAAAAATCTTGAGAACCAAAATACCGATATCTCTAAAAACATTGAAAAAATGAAAAAAGAGAGGGCATTTCAGGAGAGATCGGCTCGTGAAACCCTTGGACTGGTGCAGGATGATGACATTGTTTATGAGTTTCAGGATGAGTTGAGGGCTAAAACTTCAGCTCAAAAGAGCGATGCCGCGGTAAATGAAATAGCCGCTGAGAATAAAAAATAAAACCGCCGTCCCCTTCTCAATGACAATGAGCCATCTCCCAGATTTTGGAAAGACTGCAAGGAGTCCGGTAAAAATCCCAAGTCCGACAAATAAAAGCCCCATCCCCAGCGCAAAACAAAACATCATGAGCGCCCCGTAAACAAGACTCTGACGTGTCGCGATAAAGGTTAAAATCGCCCCCAGAAGCGGGACAGTGCAAGGGGCCACAATAAAACCCGAGGTAATCCCCATTACAAACGCGTCTCCCCTCCCCCCCCCAAGGTTGGAAAGGGCTTTGGGGACCGGTATGCGAATCCATTCCATCTGTATCAGACCGAAGAAAAACAAGATTCCGCCGACCGTAAAAAAAACAGACGGGGTCATCGTAATCTTTCCAAAAACCTTTCCGGTAAGAGCGGCAAAAACCCCAAGCGCCGTGTATGTCATCGCCATTCCGATCACATAAATCAGCGACAGCCAGACTGCGTGCAGATGAGATTTCGCCCTGCTGCTGATAAACGTTACCGTAATCGGTATGACAGGATAAACACAGGGGGTTAGACTCGCCAAAATTCCTGAAACGAAGGCCAAAACAAACGCCCCAAAAAACCCAAGAGACGATCCTTCAGACAATGCCTGAGAAAATAAATCGGTCATTTTTTAATCATCGGTATATTTTTTTATTTGAATTCCGATTTTATCTGAAAGCTCATTCAAACGCGCTTTCAGGTTTTTGGCGGTGCAGACAATCGTTATTTGAAGATCATCGGGCTTGCTCAACATCTGAATGGCCTCACGTGCCTGATCGAGCGTTACTTTTCGAATACGATCCTGATAGGTATCCAGATAATCGGAAGGCAACCCCATCAGTTCAATTGCCACCCACTGTCCAATGCGCTTCCTGGCGGTGTCGATTTTAAAAGAAAATTCGTTGATGAGATTGCTTTTGGATCGCTCAAATTCGTCTTTTGTCACCCCTTTTTTTACATAATCTTTATAGAGAGAAAGGACGAGTTTCAACGTCTCAATCGTATCTTTCTCGGCCGGGAAGACCCACATCGCAAATTCGCCAGGCGCTTTTCCAGGACTAAACCAGCTATATGCCCCATAGCTCCACCCCCGCTTCACGCGCACCTCCTGCATGAGAGTAGAGGTAAATCCGCCGCCAAAAGCATTGTTGGCCACCATCAGCGGAAAAAATTGGGGATGATGAATGTCTATTCCGTAATGCCCGATAATAATTTGTGTCTGGGTCCGGGCTGGTTTATCAATGAGCAGAATCTTTTTCCCTTTCCACGATTTTAACTTTGGATAACTGAATGCCGCTAGCTGGCCTGCCGTCATCTCTTTAAAATGATGAGATAGTTTCTGAGAGATCTTTTGTGAATCAATGTCGCCGGCCGCGGCAAAGAAAAAATTGTTGCGCACGAAATAGGTTTTGTAGTGGGAAACAATTTTTTCACGGGTCATTTTTTTAACCGTTGACTCGCGACCTTCGGAATGAAAGGCATACGGATGGTCCTCAAATAATGCCCTCTTGAAGAAATACTTCACGACGGACTGGTCGTTTTCACGCATCTCCCTCAAATCTGCGATCGTCTCCCGTTTTTCTTTTTCAAACTCTTTGGCGTCAAATTTGGGATGCAAAATGACATCTGAAAAAATCTCAAGAAATTTGTCGAGATTGCGTGTGAGGGTCTGCCCAAACACCTGAACCCCCTCCGCGCCGACTGACACATCGATATCCGCGCCAAGCTGATCCAATTCATCACGAAGCCGCTCACGGCTCCGCGTCAGTGTCCCCCGAAGAAGCATATTGCCGACAAGGGAGGTCAGTCCTTCCAGTTCAGGCGGATCCCACACATAACCATATCTGCCTACCGCGTAAATGGTGGCGACCGGAAGGCTTTTATCTTCAGAGATAATGAGTTTTTGTCCCGTTGAAAGCTGTGTCATGTTAACCGATGCCAGGCACCTCTTTGTTGAAAACCCTGAATCCCACCACCCCAACCACAAAGAAACGCTAAAAAAAACCAAAAAAAGCTTACTATATTTGAAATTGAGTTTCATTATTTTATTTTGGTGATTTTTTACGCCGCCTTTCTTTCTTTTTAACCTTCTTTGCCGCTCCCGTCTTTGACAAAGATGGGGCCAAAGATAGGGGCACTGCGGCCACAACGGTACGATTATCGGCTGCCAGATAGTTCTTCGCAACCTTCTGAATATCGGCCGTTGTTACAGCCTGATAACCGTCCAGCAAATGAAGCGCCGTTTTGTAATCGCCGGAAATAATATGATAATGCCCCAGCGCCCGCGCTTTTCCGTTCACACTTTCGAGCCCCCGGTAATAGTCCATCTCAAAACGGTTTTTGGCCCGATCCAACTCTTTTTGGTGAACCCCCTCTTTTTGAATCTTTCCAATTTCTTTAAAAATCCGTTCATCCGCCTTTTTAACCGAATGCCCTTTTCGCATGGAGGTTGCGATTTGAAAGAGCGCCGGATCTTTAAAGTGCGGGAGCGCTGCAGAAATCTGTGTTGCAATCTCTTCATCGATTACCATCCTTTTATATAAGCGGGAACCCTCCCCGTTAAAAAGGATTTCCGCCAGAAGTTCCAACGCCGGAGTATCGCGATGTTTATAATCTGTCGCATGGTAGGCGTAGATCGCTTTTTCAGTATCGATATCATCCCGCTCTAAAACTGCGCGCCTCGGGGACCGCTGCGGCGGCTCTTCAGGAATTTCCAGTTCCCGGATTTCGGAAGATGGAATCGATCCATAATATTTTTCAATCCAGCCAAGAACTTTCTCCTGATTAAAATTTCCAACAACAATGATGGTCGCGTTGTTTGGCGCATAATAGGTCTTATAAAAATAGATACAATCTTCAAGGCTCAGTTTTGAAATATCTTCCATCCAGCCAATGGTCGGCTGTCCGTAAGGATGAATCTCGTAAGCCAGCGAGTCGAGCTTTTCATTCATCGCACCGTCAATGTCATTATCAACACGGAATCTTCGTTCATTCTGAATGACCCCCCGCTCCGACTCAATCTGTTTTTCATTTAAAATCATATTGCTCATGCGATCGGCCTCCAGCCGGATGACAAGCTCCATTTTTTCGGGATCGCTCGGCAACACCTCATGATAATAGGTCCAGTCAACCCAGGTTGCGGCATTGGTAATTGCCCCATTGGCCTCCATGATACGATCAAATTCCCCTTCTTTGAGGTTTTTGGTCTCTTTAAAGAGAAGATGCTCAAAAAAATGCGCAATCCCCGTCTTCCCTTTTTTTTCATGTCTGGAACCGACATTGAACCAGGTATGATACGCAAATACGGGAACTTTTTTATCAATGGCAAGAATGATATCGAGTCCATTGCGAAGTTTGTGGCGCGTGATTTCAACGTCCCCCCATGCCTCTGTCTTCTCAATCATATATTTCCTCTCTTTTTTTATTTTTCTGACAGCTGCAAAAACAGCCGTAAGAAAAATCAGGAAAATAAACAACCATGCTGTCCAATGCTTGCGAAGAGATTCCATTATGTCATTATTAAAAATCTTCGATTAAATTGACCGACTGTCCGTTTAACGACCGGATGTGGATCAGAAACCGCCTCGATTCTTTCATGTCTGCCTGAATATTGGATGATAGATCCACAGCATGCGTAAATGGGACAGGCGCCTCGGAGTCTGGGACCCCTGACCACCTTCTTTCGTCGACCCTTGCAATAGGCAAAACATCGATCACATTATTGAGAGGTCGGCTTACAATCACATGATCGATCTGCATCATCCTATTGGGAAAGATTCCCATTAATTCCAAAACATACGGATTTTTTGAAACCAGTTCGGCTTTTTTGACAGGGGCATACAGATGGTCATCGGTTTTATCGTTTTTGGCCTCTTTCACAGGAAGGAGCGCCGAAGGCAAAACTTCATCAGCCACAAAGACGCCATAATTTTGCGCCTTTAAAATGCCAATATCGATGACCTTTTCATAGGGGACCATCATCTGAAAACAGTGCCCGTCATAATAATAAGCCTGCTGCACAATTTGAATTCTTTCGCCTGTCACAGATACTTTTGAAGGACCTGATTTATAACAGGTATTTGGAAAGATTCCTTCAATAACTATCTGAATGTTATCGTTATCATCGAACCCCCCCGGAGCATAGACAGTGGAAACCGGCGCTTCGACCAAAGTAGGGCGATTGCCGTCTGTTCCAAAAAGAGACGAGCTCAAAAATAAGAAAGTAAAAAATATATAAAAGTAAACCCTGTAAATCATCTTTTTCTCCTTTAGTCGCAAGTCCATTTCCTGCGGCATGATATCACTTTCCCTTTTTTGCCGATTTTCTCTGTTCGCGTTTCAGTTCCGCCCTTCTCTTCTCCCGCGCCTTCTTTTTCGCGCGGTGTTTTCTCTGAATCATTTTTCGTGTTCGCTTTGAATCGTCTCTTCCCATATCCCCTCCCATCCATTTCAGGCTATTGATTCCTTAACTTAAAATTGACTGGAAAAACAATTTATAATTTCTTGAATGATTTTTACCGTCGG
This sequence comes from uncultured bacterium, assembly GCA_964371555.1. GTDB lineage: Bacteria > Bdellovibrionota > JACOXK01 > 2-02-FULL-40-11 > 2-02-FULL-40-11 > CAYJMQ01. The sequence goes on from CAYJMQ010000004.1 coordinate 62,327, forward strand.
TTTTTCATCAACTTCAATCACCCACTGCGACTCATTATAATAATCAACGCGTTGAGACAAGAGAAATCTGATGTCTTCATCCGATTTTCCAGGCGATTTTCCAGGAAGAATCGGATGTCTTCTCTGAACAATGGTTTCCCACGATGCCTTAAGATAAATCCATTTTCCAGACTGTTTTAAAAGAGAGCGGTTTTTTTCTGAAATAACGGTCCCTCCGCCGGTCGCAAGAACATAACAGGCTGGCTTGGGTCTCTTCACAAATCCCTCTAAACATTGCGTTTCCAATAACCGAAAATACGATTCCTTGTTCTCTTCAAATAATTTTGTGATGGATATGCGATATGCCTCTTCAATCATCTCATCGAGATCAAAGCAGGGGATCTCGCATTGTCTGGCAATAGCTTTAGCCAGCGTCGACTTTCCTGCGCCAGGCGGACCGACCAAAATAAGAGGAATTTTAAAATTTATGACCGTCATCTCTGCGGGCTGCAGCCCTGCGGGCGGCGGCCCTTTTGCGAAGGGTAAATCTTTCGCAAAAAATCAGTAAAAGCGCAAGGCTTTTACCGGAGCCAATCCCTGGGGTCTTGTGTAATGAACCATAAGTTGCACCGCGGAGCCATCCGGCGAAGTATTGAGCAACGAAAACCTCACCCCCATTTTGGGCACAACGACTGAATTGTATGGCTGTTCTGCGCGATAATACGTATTTGAATCGTCAAAAATAGGATTGGCCTGAGTCCCCCCCAGGAAAATTTTCCCCATCCCGCCAAGATCATATTTCTGGGAGGCTTCGAAGCCAAATCCCGCGTCATGAAGCTGGAAGCGCGTGGAAAATGCTTCCTTTTCATTCACCCATTCAACCTCCGGACGCGCATCGACAACCAAAAGACCCCCTTCACCCGGATGCTGTCCCACTTGATTATCACCGAGATTTCTTGATGCATTCCGGTACCACAAAACGAGCCCAGGCTGATACGCGTACCGATGAACGAACGGAGGCAGAATGAAGTAATAAATCGAATTCAGCGCCTGGTCGAATCCGTAAGGTGTTCTCCACTCAAGCATATAGCTATGGGGATATTCCCGACGGACTTGGCCATTCTCAAGCCGCACAAAACCGCTGCGGCTCCACGGGTGAGAGTCCGATTCTTCAAAGTTCTCACGGAACCCAATGGCATCGATCGTCAGATCATCGATTGCAAATCCCTTCCCCCCTTCTGCCGGATCGGTCACATATCGAAAACGAAGGCGCCGCTTCATTCCGACATAAGGAGTCAGATCAAACTCCGCATCGACCCATTCCCCTTGGGTTGTCCCCGTAATCCCGTACCCGATATTGGCCCCATTCGGATTCTCTTCAGTTGTAATATTGCCGGGAATCGGAGCCAATTTTCCTTCGTCGTTTTCAATTTCGACATAGGCATAGTCGTAAGCCAACTCAATGTCATAATTGGCCTTGAACCTGAGAACCGCTTTTTCAGCGCCTGAAAGATCAATCTCTGTGGCTAACGCATGAACGCTGTCATGGCCCACATCGCTATATTCATAAAAGTTTCCTTCGGCAGGCTCAAAAACTTTAAAAACCTTCATCTGTTGAGGAAGATCGATTTTTAAGGCCTGCGCTTTGTGCCCATGAAACTCAGCCCGATCGAGCAGCGCAAATTTATGAACATCCGCATGATCGAGAGAAACCTCGTCATAATCGAGCCATCCCAGTTCCATTTTTTCATAGGCGCTAAAGTGTGTGGGAGTCGTGCCAAGCGGACGGTCGGCCAACGATGCCCAACTCCCGGCTGACATGATCGACCAGAATCCCACGGATGACTCACTTTTATTTCTGGGTCTCGTGTCATAAAGATCTGGAAGTCCCAAATCATGACCAAACTCATGTGAGAAAACACCGGGCGCGCCATTCTCCGGCATCATCGTGTAATCGAGAAGCCAAATATCGTTTACCGGATCGACCTGAATCCCGCCGCGCTGCGCAAATCTGGAAGGCCCTTTGATCAGCGGCATGCCCGGAGGTTGAAAATTCGCACGCCCCCTGTGAGACCAAATGGCATCATCCCCCTGGGCGCCCCCCTTCGCCTCCTGCCCCACCCCCGCATGGACGATCATCACGTGGTCGACATATCCATCCGGTTCATCAAAATCCCCATCCTGATCCCAATCATATCGATCGACGAGATCATATTGCGACCAGTCGACAGCGCCGGCCGTAGAGGGGATAAGATCGTCGATAATTCTCCACACAGGACCATTCGCATTATCTATATTGTGTTCTTCTCCGTCTTTTCCATAATAAACCTCGGGATATGGCACGGAAAACCAGCCATAAACATCCCCCTCGACGGTATATCTTCCGGAAGAATTTTCGAGGTAAAAATTGGCCATCGTATGGGCGCCGACTGTCCGGTCAAAAAGCATTTTTTGATAATGTTCGGCAGAAAAGTCTTTGACCCAAAACGTCGCGTTATCATACGCCATCGGCTCTGCAATCTGATTGTGTTTGGGGCCGACCCCTTCCGCGTCAGAAAACTCAACCAAAAGCGTGAGAATTTTACTTGTCGTCCTTAATTCGTACGGAACCGTTTCGCTGTTTGGAACAAACGGGAACGGATCTCCATGTTTAAAATCAAAAATACTGAAAGACCCCTTTCCGGTCCCCCCACCGCCAAAAGAAGAGAAATCAGCTGTCAAGTCTTTGAGACGCTCAATCGAATAGTCGTGTAATTTTTTTTCGCCAGGCGACTGAATCACACAGCCATATTGTTTAAATTCGGCAAAGACCGGAAGAGAATTAAGAAAAGAGAAAAAGAGAAAAAGAGAAAAAACCTTTTTCATCCCATCTTTCATTATCGATACCTCCTGCAAAACCTTTTATATTTGCTGGTTACAAACGAGGACATCTACAACACACTGTAACTTAAGCGGAACTGTAAAATTTAAAAAAGAGCTTGTCAATTAAATAGTTTTTGCTGAAAAAGTCATGCTGAGGGACGAAGTCCCGAAGCATCTCCGCTGGGATTCTTCGCGCTTTGCGCTCAGACACTTTTTCAGCAGAATCTAAATAGTTTTTGTGCTTTTCGCGACAAAAACTATCCTGAGCGCAGCGAAGGATCTCGAAAAATCTTGACTCAATGATTACTAACGATTACTTAAACGGTTCTCTTATGAAAAACATCGTCATCGTCTCTGCGGCGCGAACCCCTATTGGAAGTTTTAATGGAGCGTTGAGCAAAACCCCCGCCCCTAAACTCGGCGCGCATGTGATTTCAGAAGCTCTCAAACGCGCGTCGATAAAACCCGACGATGTCTCTCAGGTCATCATGGGGTGCGTTCTTACGGCGGGCATCGGCCAGGCCCCCGCCCGGCAGGCCGCAATATTTTCGGGAATCCCCTCGACAGTTCCTGCGATGACCGTCGGAAAAGTATGCGGGTCGGGACTGAAAGCTGTCATGCTCGCCAAAAACGCGATCGAAGTTGGGGAATCTGAAATTGTGGTTGCGGGCGGCATGGAAAATATGAGCCTGGCGCCGCATCTTCTTGAAAAATCGCGCGGCGGCTATCGCCTGGGACATGTCCAGATTTCCGACTCAATGATTAAAGACGGACTCTGGGATGTCTATCACCAGTTCCACATGGGATCTGCCGCCGAACTCTGCGCGAAAAAATACCGGTTTTCGCAGCGGGAGCAGGATGATTTTGCAAAAGAGAGCTACCTCAGGGCCCGGCGGGCAGAAAAGGAAGGTCTCTTTAAAGAAGAAATCGCCCCTTTTGCAACGACCGATGCCAAAGGAAATCCCCAAACGATCAGCCAGGACGAAGAACCCCAAAAATTTTCCCCCGAAAAAATTCCAGGGCTTCGGCCGGCATTTGAAAAAAATGGAACGGTAACCGCGGCCAACGCATCCAAAATTAATGACGGCGCGGCGGCCGTTGTGCTGATGCCGGAAGAGCTTGCAAAAAAGCGCGGCCTCATTGACAAGAATAATTGGCCTTTGGCAAGAATCATCGCGCAAGTCGATGTTGCCGGGGCCCCGGAATGGTTTACAACAGCGCCGATTGCCGCCATCCAAAAAGTGCTTTCAAAAGCAAATCTTTCCGTGGAAGAGATAGATCTTTTTGAAATCAATGAAGCCTTCGCAGTCGTGTCCCTGGCGGTGATGAAAGAGCTTTCACTCGACCCAAAAAAAATCAATATACATGGCGGCGCTGTCGCTCTCGGTCATCCGATCGGCGCAAGCGGCGCAAGGATTCTCACAACGCTCCTCTACGCGATGAAACGCCAGCAGGTCAAACGAGGCCTCGCCGCCATCTGCATCGGCGGCGGCGAAGCAAGCGCGATGGTTGTGGAATCGGTTTCTTAAATCCATTTCTTTCGGGCAGGTTGTCTTTTTTTTTTCACGATGCTAGAGTTCTGAACTATGGGAAAAGACGGGGGAAAAAGGATTGAAGGCCTTGCCAATATCAATGGACGAATACAGTCGCTCAGCGCCGCTTCTGTTCCGGTTCTGGATCATGGTTTTCTTTACGGGGATTCCGTGTTTGAGACGATGCGAACGATAGGCGGCTATCCATTCCAGCTTTCGAAACATATCGATCGCCTGTTTCATTCGGCAGAGGGGTTGAGTCTTAAAATCCCTGTCACAAAAAAGGGGCTGGGGGATGAGGTTTTTCGCACCCTCAGGGCCTACTATAAAAAATATCCAAAATCTGAACTCTACGTTCGTATTGTTGTGACGCGCGGCTATGGAGATATTGGTTTTGATCCAAAACTCTGCCCGCGGCCGACGCTTCTTATGATCGTCAAAAAAATTCGCCCGCTCGCCCAAAAATTCTATGAAGATGGAATTAACGTTGCGGTTGTCTCTGTCATTCGAAATCACCCGCGGGCATTGGATCCCAACATTAAATCCGGGAACTATCTAAACAATGTGCTGGCCTTTATTGAAGCGAAAAAGCGGGGGGCAAATGACGCCATTTTGTTGAATGAAGAAGGCTTCCTTACGGAAGCGTCAAACAGCAATCTGTTTCTTGTTAAAAATGGCATGGTGATGACGCCGTCTATTGAGAGCGGGGTATTAAAGGGATTGACGCGGGCGTTTATTATAGAGGTGGCAAAAAAACATGGCATGAACGTTGAAGAAAGAAAAATTAAAAAGGAAGAGCTGTTTCAGGCCGATGAATGTTTTCTTTCAAGCGTTTTAAAAAGGGTTCTTCCTGTCACCCGGTGCAATTTAAAAGCAATCGGCGGCGGAAGCGTAGGGCCTGTTGTAAAAAAATTGCTGCAATGGTTTGACAAAGAGGCAGAGCTTGCCACAGTCCGCCAAATGGAGAGAAATTGATCCCACAGTTAGTGGCAGCGGGTTGTATATTACTGAATTGTTCATCACATGGAAAAATAGAAATCCCTATTGATCGCGCTCCCTATGAAAGTCTTCAAAGAGAAGCGCTGATCTCGGAAATTCAAAATAAAACGGCAGAATATCAAAAACTTCCTGACCCGCTCCACCCTGAGAAATCGCCTGAGAAATCGCCTGAGAAATCGTATGAAAAACCGTATCTCGAACTGACACTCGGCTATCTCAACTATCAGAGGAGATCTCTCAAGGAAGCGCAAATCTATTTTACGAAAGCCCTGACCCCTCTCGATTTTTCGCTCAGGGAATATGCGCTCTATTATCTTGGCCAGATGAAACTCGAAACGGGAAAATGCAAAGAGGCCGGGGTGTTTCATCGCGAGCTTCTCGAAAAATATCCGGAAAGTGTCGCCAAGAACCGTCTTGAAAAAGTCTGGCGGGAGCTTTGCGAACCCAAAAAAGAGCTCTCTCCGCCCCCTTTAACCCGTGAAGAGAAATTAACGCAGCTTCGTCTCAATCTTTATGAACGGGCCCTGAAAAATCAGCGCGATAAAAATTATCCCGTCGCGATTCGACAGTTTCAAAAATTTCTAAACAGCGTAGACAGCCAGCATCCCAAGGTGGAATCGGCGCTGGAGAAGCTTCTTGCAATCTATAAAAGACTGAACGACAAACAAAAACAGCTTCGATACCTGACGCTGCTCGCGCGATACCAGAAAGCGGATCCGCAGAAATTCCCCTACTCTCCCAAATGGCTTCTGGAACTGGCAAAATTTCATTGGAATCAGGAGCGCCCTGAGATCGCCAAAAAATATATCCAGCTTTTGATCGATTGGCCCTATCATCGCTATCTTTCGAATGGTTATTTTATTTTTTCAAAAATCGCGGCTGAGAACAAAGACTTTCAGCGGGCAAAGGAATGGATCGATCTTTCGGCGGCGCCAAACATCCGCCCGCAGGTTGAGGAAGAAATTTCATATCTTCGGGGATGGTACGCCTACCGGGCGGCAGACTATAAAGCCGCCGTTGAACGTTTTAGGCAATTCAGGCGCGACTACCCCGAGTCTGACTACTTCGACACCGCCACCTACTGGCTCGCGCAGACATGCAAAAAAATGGGGGATACCGGCGAGGCAAATGATTATTTTGACGAACTCGCGGATAAGAATCCCTATTCATACTATGGCATCCGTTCGCTCTCCTATTTAAAAAAACAGAGAAAAGCGCTTCAGTTTGAAAAGCAGCTTATTTTTCGCTATTCGAAACACGCGTTTGGAAGCGACCATATCGCCCCATTTCTAAAAGGTGAAAAACTGATTCATCTTGGATTTGGCAAAGACGGCGTCGATGAACTCCGCTCCGCGACGACGCTGCCTGACTTTCTCAACACACCGTGGTTATTTCAATATTACATTGCGACTCTCTATCATCTCGGCAAAGACTATATTTCTTCGTTTATCCTCTTGAACCAACTTCAGAAAAAATATCTCGACGATCTCCCCGACGAACATCTGCTTCTTCTCTACCCGAAACGATATTGGGATCTCATTCAAAAATATGCCGGGAAATTTTCTCTCGACCCATTTTTAATTCTTTCAGTCATGCGCCAGGAGAGCGCATTCGATCCAAACGCTGTCTCCCCCGCCGATGCCATGGGCCTTTTGCAGATGACCCCCTATATGGGAAAAGTGATGGCAAAGCGCCTGAAACGAAAATGGCGCCAAAATGATCTTTTCGATCCTGACAAAAATCTTCTCTATAGCACTTTTTATCTCTCCCACCTCATGAAGAAATTTAATGGAAATCTTGTTTTTGTTCTTGCAAGCTACAACGCAAATGAAGAGGCCGCTCAAAAGTGGATCAGGCGATACTGGACAAATGACATTGAGGAATTCATTGAAGAGATTCCCTATAAAGAAACCCGCTCTTACGTAAAGCTCATCATGAGGAATTACACAAATAATCTCTTTGTTCATGAAGGGGTTTTTAAACCCGACTTGGGTTCTCCCTGGGCTTCGCTCTCGGAATAGGCTCTCCCTCAAAAAAGAGCTAGAAATTCATTTCTGATGCCGTCCTTCTTTTTATTCCATTGGTCATTTCATTGGCCATTGATCATTGGCTATTCCATCGGTAACCAAAGGTTATCTGCGCTCTCCATCTGTTGTGTTCGCCACAAAGAATCCGTAGGTTTTCTTCCGATGATTTTCCCCATTTACCTTCAGGAAACTTATGCCTCAGTATCTCCTTTGCCCTCTCAATCTTTTCTGCCAGCCCTTCCTCTGCCACAAATTCAA
>CAYJMQ010000005.1:0-35720 GCA_964371555.1 uncultured bacterium
AAGATCAGCTAAAAATGAAAAAAATAAAAGATTTTTAATTGGGAAGGCCAGAAAATCGATGTCGGGCTATCACCCTCAGAATGACCGACAAAAAATTTTTTGGGGTAGTTCTATTTTTTAGATCTGGCGTATCAATTTTTCACCACAAAATTAATCAGCTTCCGTGGCACATAAATTTCCTTGATGACCGATTTTCCCTGAAGCTGTTTCACAATGTTTAAATGGGATCTGGCCATCTCCTTAATCTTTTCAACCGGGCTGTCTCTATCAACCTCCATATCAGCCCTGAGCTTTCCATTGATCTGAATGACAATGGTCATGGTTTGCGACTCAATTTTTTTCGGATCATAAGTGGGCCACTCCGATTTAAAAATCGATTCTTTATGGCCGCAACTCTCCCAGAGCTCTTCGGCAATATGAGGGGCAAACGGGGATAGAAGAATCAAAAAATCATCCAGGAGTTTTTGATCAACCGGCCTTGAACGATTCTTCTCATCTGTCACAACGTTCATGAATTCCATGAAAGCGCTGATGACAACATTAAAATGGAATCCTTCAAGCCGCTCTGTCACTTTTTTAATGAGGATATGCCGCTCGCGGTCTAAAAGAGGATCTGGCGCTTCGGAAGGGAGAGATCCTTCGCGCTGCACGCTCAGGATGACATCAGGATGAGCTGTGTGAAGCACCCACTGCCAGCTACGCCTTAAAAACCGATAGATCCCTTCAATTCCCTGATCGCTCCACTCAGCCTCTTGTTCGGGCGGCCCAATAAAAAGTTCAAACAGGCGGAGTGTGTCTGTTCCATATTTTTCAACAATCTCATCCGGATTCACAACATTCATTTTCGATTTTGACATTTTTTCGACTTTTTTTGTTCTGTCAGAATGGCGGCAGACCATCCCCTGGTTGAACAGTTTCAAAAAGGGTTCCTGAAAATCGACAGATCCAATATCAAAGAGAAACTTTGTAAAAAAACGCGCATACAAAAGATGCAAGATGGCATGTTCAACCCCCCCCACATAAAGATCGACCGGCATCCAATGCCTGACCGCCTTTGGATCAAATGGCCCTTCGTGATAGTGGGGCGAGGCATATCGCAAAAAATACCAGGAGGAGCCGGCCCATTGGGGCATTGTGTCTGTTTCACGTCGCGCGGTCCCACCGCATTTGTGGCATGTCGTGTTCACCCATTTGGAAATCGTAGCCAAAGGCGACTCCCCCGTCCCCGCTGGCTGATACCGTTCGACGTCAGGGAGAAGAAGCGGCAGATCTTCCTCTCTCAATGGAAGTTCCCCGCATTTTTCGCAATAAATAATGGGGATCGGTTCCCCCCAATATCGCTGTCTTGAAAAAACCCAATCGCGCAGTTTATAATGAACCGCCTCTTTCGCAGCTCCCTTGTTTTCCAAAGATTCAACGATTTTTTTTCGCGCAATCTGAGATTCGATTCCGTTGAACTCACCAGAGTTAATCAGTTTTCCCTCGCCCGTATAGGCTTCTTTTGGTTTGCCTTCGCTCAGGATGACATCAATAATCGGCAATCCAAATTTCTTCGCAAACCGGAAATCGCGCTCATCATGAGCAGGGACTGCCATAATCGCTCCGGTCCCATACGCCATCAACACATAGTCCGAAATCCAGACAGGAATTTTTTTCTGATTGACGGGATTGATCGCGAAAATCCCGAGATCGACACCCGAAATCGCAAGCTCGCTGCTTGTCCGATCGATCTCTTTCTCTTTTGCTGTTTCTTGAATATAGCTCTCTACCTTTTTCTTCTGTTTTGGGTCGCAAATCTTTAAAACCAGAGGATGCTCTGGCGCCAAAACCATATAGGTTGCGCCGCATAGGGTGTCTGCCCTTGTGGTGAAAACGGTTACCGGATATTTTTTGCCGTCAGAGCCGCCGCTCGCAGAGCCGATGAGCTCAAATACAATCTCCCCTCCTTCGCTCCTTCCGATCCAGTTTGTTTGCATCCGTTTGACCTTTTCAGGCCAATCGAGAGACTCAAGATCTTTGAGAAGACGATCCGCATAAGCGGTAATTTTTAGCATCCACTGATTGAGCTCCTTCTTTGTCACCTCCGCTTCACAGCGCTCACATTTGCCGGCCACCACTTCTTCATTTGCAAGCCCCGCACGGCAACGCGGACACCAGTTGATCGGCACAAGCTTTCGGTAGGCAAGCCCTTTTTTATAGAATTGAAGAAAAATCCACTGAGTCCATCGGTAAAACGACGGATCGGTGGTATTTACCTCCCGGCTCCAGTCAAACATTGCGCCAATTTCTTTGAGCTGGCGCCGAATATTATGGATATTGTCTTCTGTGTTCTTCTTTGGATGAATTTTTTTTTTAATGGCATCATTTTCAGCGGGAAGACCAAAGGCATCCCACCCCATTGGATGGAGAACCTTAAAACCTTTCAGCGTCTGAAATCTCGACCAGACATCGCTCAGCACATAGCCGCGCCAATGCCCCACATGAAGCCCGGAACCCGACGGATACGGAAACATATCGAGGCAATAATATTTCGGGCGCCGGTCTTTTTCCGTAACGACATGCTGTGGCTCCCAGCGCGCGCGCCATTTTCGTTCTATCTCAAGAAAGCGATATTCTTTTGAGGACATGAAGGCAGAGTAACCGAACCATTTCAGATTTTCAATATGATGCTTGACAAACATGGGCTTCCTGATAGAAAAATTCTTTCATGATTGTTGCGAAAGAAATTTTTTTTGTAAAAGGGGCTGGCATTCATAAAGCGAAACTGAGCTCATTTGAGATGGCGCTTCGCGATGCCGGAATCGCTTGTTATAACCTGGTTCGCGTTTCTTCGATTTTTCCGCCGCATTGTAAAATCATTTCCCGCGACAAAGGGATTGAAAAATTGCATCCGGGACAGGTTGTCTTTGCGGTTCTTGCGGAACATTCAACAAATGAACCGAATCGCCTGATTGCCTCCTCGATCGGCCTTGCGGTCCCTGCCGACCGAAGCAAATATGGCTATTTAAGCGAACATCACCCCTACGGAGAAACAGAAAAAGTCGCTGGAGACTATGCCGAAGAACTTGCCGCGGAAATGCTCGCGACAACGCTCGGGCTTCATTTTGATGTCGATAAAAATTATGATGAACGAAAAAATCAATGGAAATTAAACGAAGAGATTGTAACCACACGAAGTATCACCCAATCTGCCATCGGCAACAAATCAGGCCTTTGGATAACAACCATTGCGGCCGCGATTTTGGTCCCCTGAAATCCTTGTCATGACGACTGAGCTACTTGCCAAAAATTTCCTAGGCCTCGATCGAAACGAGTCAGATTATAAAAAATCGAAAGTGGTTGTCATCCCTGCCCCCTTTGAAGCCTCAACAAGCTATCAAAAGGGGACACATCGGGGGCCTGAAGCGATTATTCACGCATCTGGCCAGGTTGAGCACTATGACATTGAATTTGGAAAAAATTTCCATGATGTGGGAATTCATACGATAGATCCCCTCCCCCTTCAAAATACCCCGGCCGCCGAGGCATTTAAAATTGTCGAAGAAGCAACCACAAAAATTCTCAAAGACAAAAAATGGCCTGTTTTGCTTGGCGGAGAACATGCCATTTCATACGGTTTTTTTAAAGCGCTCTTTAAAAAATATCGACACCTCTCTATTTTTCACATCGACGCGCATACCGATATGAGAGAATCTTATGAAGGGAATCCCTACAGCCATGCCTCTGTTCTTTATCAGATCAGAAAAGACTGTCAGAAAACAGTCTCTATCGGCATTCGAAGCATGTGCAAAGAAGAGGCTGACTATGTAAAAAAAAACAAGGTTGTCGTTTATTATGATCACGAAATTCAAAGACGCGGCCTCATTGAAAAGGAAATCTTAAAACAGTTGACCGATCAGGTTTATGTTACCATTGATGTCGATGGTTTTTCTCCATCAATTATTCCTACGACGGGAACGCCGGAACCCGGCGGACTTGAATGGTATCCGACGCTCGCCCTCCTTCGGGGATTGTTTAAAAAGAAGGAAGTGATAGGAATGGATGTGGTAGAGGTCATGCCAATACCGAATCTTGTCTATGGTGATTTTTCCGTTGCAAAGTTAATTTATAAATGTATAGGTTATAAATATTTTCAATCGTAAACTTATGGGGACTTTTAAAAACACCGTCAGTGAACCTGTTGAATTTATTAAAGTTGAAGACGACCTCCTTGTGATAGGCGTTAGAGCGCAGCTCTTTAACCGAATCGGTGAAATAAAAAACGTTGATCTCCCTGAGGAAGGGAGTGAAGTTTCAAAAGGAGATGAATGTGTCTTTATTACGGGTATCGAGGAAGATCTGCACCTTCGTGCCCCGATCAATGGCGTGGTTTTAGAAGTCAACGATCTCATCTCGGAAGATCTCAAAAAACATAAAGATGATCCGGACTATTTCGCATGGGTTTTTAAAATTGAGCCGTCGGATCTTGAAGACTTGATCGAGTTTGAAGAGTAACCGCGAGACTTTTTGACGATTATTGAGACAACTCGTCTTCTTTAATACTATCCTTTTCAAAGAGCGGCAGCGGCTCTCTCCGCTCAGCAACCCGAAGCTCTTTCAAAGACTCAAGGGATGGGAGTTGATGAATCCCGTTTAACCCAAAAAATTCGAGAAAGTCTTGCGTGGTCCCATAGAGAAGGGGTCTGCCGGGAGATTCTTTAATCCCCAAAATCCGGATCATTTTCCGATCAAGAAGCATCCTTAAGAGATGCGAACTATCCACACCCCGAATGGCATCGACATCAATCCGCGTTACCGGTTGCTTATAGGCGACAATGGCAAGCGTCTCCATCTGAGACCGCGTCATTTTAACCGGTTTTGTCTGATGCAGCTTTTTGATCCAGGGACCCTGTTCCAGTTTCGTCCGAAACTGATAGCCCCCGCCGACAAGCTCCAACGAAATCCCGTGGTACCCCGGTTGATACGATTGCCTAAGCTTCTCAAGAACCGTATTGAGCTCTGCCTGAGATGCCCCTGTCGTCTCCCCGAGCTCTTTAAGAGTTACCGGAGCCCCAGACCCCGACACAAAAATCAAGGCTTCCACAATCGCCTGTAATGTCTCAAGTTGCATTTTCAAGTCTCATATTGCGAATATCATTTTTAAGTCTCATATTGCGAATATCAAAATGAGATATCTGATCTGTCACTTTTAAGTGAATATCTGATCCGTGAACAGCCTGAAAAAGTTTGATACAACGCAAACGTGTCAACTCGAGCAATGCAAGAAATGTCACAATGATTTCCGCTTTTGAGGAACCGTTGGATAAAAGGCTTCTAAATTCAAGAGCCTTTTTTAAATCCTGATTCAGCTGATTCACAATCTCAAGAATCTTGTCTTCCAATGAAATTTCACCCGACTCAATATGATGCACCTTGGGCGTCATTCTCATGAGAAGGTCGTGGAAGGCTACGGCAAGCTCATAAATTCCTACCCCTGTCCATTCCTCCTTTGGATCGATTGCCTCCCGGGGCGTATCATCGACCACATTGACTTTAAAAAGATCGTCGCCGAGATGCGGCCGGCCGGCCAACGATTCCCCCCCCCACTTGAACTTTTGATACTCAATGAGACGCTCCATCAGCGCCTCCCTGGGATCGATACCCTCTTCTTCAGTCTCAGGCTGCGGCGAAGGAAGCAGCATCTTTGATTTGATATAAATAAGAGTGGCAGCCATCACGATAAATTCAGAGGCCAAATCGACATCCAAAACACGCATCGAATTTAAAAACTCAAGATATTGATCGGTGATCTTTGAAATTTCGATATTCCGGATATCCATCTCATTCTTTCGAATAAGATGAAGGAGGAGATCGAGCGGACCCTCGAAACCATCGAGCCTCACAGTATAAGGCGCCGTATAAGACAATGGATAACTCACAAATTTAAAGCCTCCCGCACTTTTGTCATCGTCTTTTCAGCCTCGACCCTCGCCCTTTCCCCCCCTGCATCTAAAATCTTCAACACTGCGTCCGGCTTTGAAGCATACTCCTTGCGACGTTTGGAACATTCCTTATACCAGGGGAGAACGCGTTCAAGCAACGCAGATTTGCAATCGATGCAGCCAATTCCCGCAGTCCGGCATCCCTGATCAAGCTCTTTCCGGACCGATTCTTCAGTAAAAACCTCATGCAAATCGAAGAGTGGACAGATATCGGGATTTCCTGGATCCTCGCGCCGTTTGCGTGCCGGATCGGTTATCATCGTCATAATTTTTTTTGAAACGACTTCCTCCGGATCAGACAAAAAAATCGCGTTGCCGTAGCTGTTGCTCATCTTTCTTCCATCGGTCCCGGGGAGTTTTGAAAACTCTGTTAGAACCGCCTGCGGCTCGACAAAAATCTGACCATAAAGATGATTAAACCGGCGGGCTATATCACGGCAGAGCTCAAGGTGTGGAACCTGATCCTCCCCAACCGGCACCCAGTTCCCCTGATAGATCAAAACATCTGCCGCCTGAAGCACAGGGTAACCGAGGAATCCCAGATTTGAGAGCTCTTTTTGCCCTGAAAGCTGCTGCAGCTGCTCCTTGTAGGTTGGATTTCTCTCAAGCCACGAAAGCGGTGTAATCATCGAAAGCAAAAGAGAGAGTTCCGCATGTTCTTTGATATGAGATTGCACGAAAATTACCGAACGAGACGGGTCGATCCCTACCGACAGCCAGTCAATGACATTACTGATCCCATAGCTTCGAATTTTTGAAGGATCTTTGAACTCAGAGGTCAGCGCATGCCAATCGGCAACAAAGAAGAAACACTCATAGCGCCGCTCAAGCTCAAGCCAGTTTTTAATCGCCCCAAAATAGTGCCCCAAATGGAGATCCCCCGTCGGTCGCATGCCGCTCACCACACGCTCGCCAACCTCTTTTTTGGGAACAACTTTGGGTCTTTGTATAGCCATCTCTAAAAAATAAAAAGACGGATCAACGCATTTCCAACCCCTATGATTGGAACCGCGAGAAATTCAAGAAGCCCGCTCACCAAAAGGAGCAATAAAAAAATCCCGCCATACATCGGGTTAATGCTTTCAAAAAATTGATTCACCCTTGATGGCAAAAATCGCCCGATGATTTTAGAGCCATCGAGCGGAGAGACAGGAATTAAATTAAAAAAGAAAAGCGACAGATTTAAAACAATGGAGACCTGAGTGAGATCTTTGACCATCCGAATCATCGCCTCGTCCATAAAACGACTGCCGTAACTCATTGTCATGCCATAGATCCATGCCGAAAAAAAGGCGAGCAAAAAATTCGAAAAGGGGCCGCAAGCCGCAACCCAAAACATATCGGTGCGCCGATTTTTGAAATTGAGCGGATTTACAGGAACCGGTTTCGCCCATGCAAAATAGATCCCGCCAAAGAGAATCGAAAAAATCGGAAAAAGAACGGTGCCGATCGGGTCAAGATGAGGGAGCGGATTCAAAGTCAAACGCCCCATGAGTTTTGCCGTGTCATCCCCCCGTCGGTGAGCCATCAGCCCATGACAAAACTCATGGACTGTCAGCGATATCAAAAAAATTGGATAATAGATGAAGAGAAGATGTATTCGATCCTGCACCCGTTTACGCTATCAAAACCAGGGGGATTCTTCAAGACTTAGCATCGATCTTAAGGATCTGGCTTAGCCTCTGGGATGAAACTTCTTGTAGACATCGTAGAGATGCTCGCGATTGACATGCGTGTAGATTTGCGTCGTTGCGATATCGACGTGGCCCAGCATCATCTGCACAGCGCGAAGGTCGGCCCCGCGCTCCAAAAGATGTGTCGCAAAGGTATGCCGCAGGGTATGGGGCGAAATATGGATCGAAAGACCCGCCGAAAGCGCATATTTCTTGATGAGTGTCCAGACATTCTGGCGGGTCATTTTATCTTTTTGCCGCGATAGAAAAAAATAGGATATCTGATGGAGGGGATCCCATTGAATTCTGACCCTGTTTCGATAAGAGTCCAAAGCCAGATGCGCCGATTCCCCAAAGGGGACAACTCTCTCTTTTGATCCTTTCCCGAACACCTTTAAATATCCCTCCTCAAAAAAGAGATTCTCCGTTTTAAGAAGTGTCAGTTCTGAAATCCGAAGCCCTGAAGCATAGAGGAGTTCCAGCATCGCGCGATCCCGAATCCCCTGTGGATGAGAGAGGCTCGGCTGCGAGAGCAACCTCTCTACCTCGGAAAGCGTCAGCACCTGCGGCAGTTTGCGCCAGAGCCGGGGAGAATCGATATCCAGAGCCGGGGTGTCATTTATATGGTTATTGGCAAATAAAAATTTATAAAAAACCCGTATGGAGACGAGATTTCTTGCAATCGATTTGGAAGAGAGCTTTTGTTTGTGCAGCTCCACAAGATAAGAAAGGATCGCCCTTTTGCCAAGGCTCAAAAATTTTTCTTTTGGGAATTTTTTCCCGGTAAATCCGATGTATTTGATGAGGTCGCGCTGGTACGATTCAATGGTATTCAGCGAAAGCCCTTTCTCCACTTTGATGAAATTCAAAAATTCATCGAGAAGAAGGTCAGCTGAGCTCACCGCTCAAATATACTTAAAAACCAAGCCGTGATCCATCACCAAAATATTGAATGCGATGCTTTCTCACAGCCTTTGTCAGAGGATCCTGCTCAACCAGGATAATGACGCCGTTCGCAATTCGTCTGTCATCCCCATTGTCAAGCAGCTGAAGATCGATGCCAGATGGGAAATGGATCTCAAAGTTTGATCCACGAAGCACATCCCGCCCGCCCAAGATGGAGCCAGTCGGCCATCTGAAGAAGAGCGTCCCTTCGGCCACAAAGCGCATTCCAGGGCGCTCATCACTTTCGAGCGTCATGCGTATTCTTTCTCTCTGGGCCCTCGGCCGATCCAGAAAGGAATCTGAATTTACCTTTTGCCCCTTTCTTGTTAAAAATTCGAGCTTCGTCAGCCAGCGATACGCTGTTGGAAATCTGAGCGTGGTTTCAAACGACGGTGTTGAACTTTCAAGCTCTTCAAGGCCAATTCCCACATATTCGCCTTTCTCGGCCGATCCAATAAAATCAAACTCCCTTCTGTAATTCTCCTGAGAGGCCGAAACATCCGGCTGAAAGACATCTGAATTGACCGTTGGCGTTGTGTTCTCACCCGCCTGATCGTCACCGCCGCAGGCTGACATTAAAATAAATAAGCCGATCATCCCTATAAGATGAAACGATTGTTTTAGTGTTTTCATTTGATTGTATCCTCCTTATTTAAAGTTCATTTTTTTTCAAATCGATTATTCCAAGACGTCTCTGGCGGCCATCAACCACAATGTCGCCTGTGAATTCATTTTGACCTTTCGGAACTGCCTTCAATTCAACATATCCGACACCGTCAAAAAACCTGACTTCCAAAGCCCCTTTCACGAATACCCCGCAATGTCTCCCCTCTTTAGATGAACAAGTCGCGCGATATGTCATAAAATCATCAGCGGTCCCCTGAGCGCGATCCCTTCCGCGAATGACAATCTCTCCCTGCTCAATCAATCCTTTTTCAGAAACCCTGATCACCATATTCACCTTCGGTTCTTCAATCAGCCTCCCGGAAAAGTCAGTAGCTGCGATGATCTGGTACTCACGCGGATCAAGCTCATTTAAGCCAATCGATCCATTAAATTGCGTCCCCCCCTCGATAGAAACCGAATCGCCTTGAGGGGAAGAACTCCCCCCTTTGGGATCGTGTACAAAGCTCTTTTCGACCTTCTCACGGGACTCTCCGCAACCGAGAATCGCAATGAGAGCAAACACAATAGATACCTTTTCAATTACTGAAATCTTCATTCTATAAAGAAGAAGTGCAACAGCTATGCCACCGAAGGGCTATTAAGAAAAAATTAATGATTTCAGCTAGTTATATGGATGCGCAGAAATAGACCGAGCCCCCTCCTCCCGGAGCAGGGACGCTCTGCGTCACTCCTATGAAAGCGAATTATTATAAAAATATAATGATATCAAATACTTATAATATAATTGAAGTAAAAGCCTAACACTCGAATAAATGTTAGACGTGGGGATACCTTTCCAAGCTCTCAATCAAGTACATCCTCCCAAGGCTTAAAGAGAATACCATTGATTCTCATTGGTTCTGGTATCGGAGCCAGAACAAAACCACGAGCATTTTTGTTCTTGGCTAAAAACGCGCGCATCAACTCGGCATCCGTTTTCTTGATTTGTTCTCTGGTCATACATTGAATGGCCAACGGTGATTCGCCAAGAGGCACCTCCACCCAATGAATAAAATTATGTCCTGTGGATCGATAAAAACATGCGGTTTTGGCTTTCTCGTTCTTATAGGCATTTTTACAGAGTCTTTCGTTCATCACAAAAATCTGTAACTGTCTTTCAAAGCTCGCGCCTAAATATCCCCCAATTCCACTATCCAGGGGAAGATAAATCGCTTTCCCTTTGCTAGAAATGTGGGGGGATATTTTTTGAACTACGAAAAGTCCGCATAAAGCTTTAAGATGCGTGCCGACGCGTCTGCCATCGATTTTAAGCGCCCGAGCAATAGCAGCTTGGGTGGGTTCTTCCAATTTCGCAGTTTGCACAAGTACATTAAATGCTATTTCTGGATCTAATTTTAAGGTTTTAAACTGAATGATATCACGGCTGCAGGTAAGGGTTACCCAATCTTCAAATTGAGCAGCTCTGGCTTCTTCATCACGTATCGCAAAAATGGCTGGCATTCCGCCAGTTTTAAGGTAGGTCATCACCTGCCCTCGCGTCGGTCGGTTCTTGAAATGGTTGCCGAAAGATTCTGCCAAATTCAAGGGAAAAATACGCACCCTACCCATGCGGCCTGTGAGTGACTCCCTTACTTTAGTGAGATGAGAAAACTCCGTTGATCCTGGCAGAACATATTGCCCCGGACGGCGTTTCTGGTCTACTTCGTATTTTACCGCGTCGAATATTGCCGGAACCTTCTGCGCCTCATCAATGACCAACGTTGCAGCCTCAAAGTGCTCAGCAAGAAATGTGTGGGGATGGTCGCTGGCCCAAGCCCGCATCGTTTGCTGGTCAAAACTTACATACTTACATGATTTAAGCCGAGTCTTCAAAAGCTCACGAGCCAGAACACTCTTTCCAGTTTGCCGTGCCCCCTGGATTGCCACCACAGGAAAGTACTGAATGCGCTTTAAAAGTCTGGGCAGGATCTGCCGCGCTCTGAGATGAAGCATCAACTATATTAAACCCCCATTGATTTTTGCAGTCAATGTAAAAAACATCACTGGTTAAAAAAGAGCGCTTTTGATGTTGATCATGGAAATACTTAAAAAGTATATCTCTTGCTTGGGCTGGAGCCGTCCTCCAGTCTCCTCAAAATTACCTTCGACCCTTCGACGACCGCCGCCGGCAGCCCTGCCAGTCTCGCCACTTGAATCCCGTAGCTTCGCCCCATCCCCCCTGGCTTAAGTTTGCGGATGAAAACAACTTCTTCCCCGATTTGCGTAACCGCCGCATGAAAATTCGCTACCTTCGATTTCTCAGAGGCCAATGCCACAAGCTCATGATAATGCGTGGCAAAGAGGGTCTTTGCTTTAAGGGTGTCATGAATATAAGCCGCAACAGACCAGGCGATACTCATTCCATCAAAAGTCGAGGTGCCCCTTCCAATTTCGTCCAAAAGGATCAGGCTTCTTGCGGTCGCAAACTTTAAAATCTCTGCCGTCTCTCTCATTTCAACCATAAAGGTCGACTCCCCTTTTGACAGATGATCCTGCGCGCCGACCCGTGTAAAAATCCGGTCAACAAGCCCCATTTTTGCCCGCGAAGCCGGGACAAAAGAGCCGATCTGCGAAAGGAGGACAATAAGAGCAGTCTGGCGCATCGCGGTTGATTTTCCAGCCATGTTGGGACCGGTAATGATGAGAATCAGATTCTTTTCATTATCCAGCCGAATGTCATTGGGCACAAATCTCTCGGAGAGTAATTTTTCGATGACGGGGTGACGCCCCTCTTCAATTTCAATATCAAAATCATCCGTCAGCTGAGGGCGCACATAATTTTGTTCCGCCGCAACCTGAGCCAATGAACAGTAAACATCAATCTCCGCCAGCTCATGAACGCCTTTTAAAAGTAAAACCACAGATTCTATAACTTTCCCCCTGATCTCTTCAAAAAGTTGATATTCCAGTTCGAATCGCCTCGTTTCCGCCGTTAAAATTTTCTCTTCAAACTCTTTGAGCTCTGGGGTAATGAATCTTTCACAATTAACAAGCGTCTGTTTTCGGATGTAGTCCGCCGGAACTGAAGAAAGATTCGCTTTTGTAATCTCAATATAATATCCGAACACCTGATTGAAACGAACTTTAAGCGATTGGATTTTTGTTCTTTCCCTTTCTCGTCTCTCAAGATTGGCGAGATAGGTTTTGGTGTCACGCAAAATAAGAATCAATCCATCAAGCTCTTTGTTGAACCCCTCGCGTATCATCCCCCCCTCTTTGAGAGACAAAGGGGGATCATCGACAATGGCGCAAGAAAGCAGATCGCAGAGAGCCGGGAAAGAAGGGAGCGAAAATCCAACCCCTTCTGACTGAAAAAGATAATTGAGCTGAGGAATCATTTGAAGGGCGTTTCTCAATGCAAGGAGATCTCTCGAATTCGAAAAACCGAGCGTGAGCCTTCCCATAATCCGTTCAAGATCCAAAATTTCTTTTAATTTTTTTTGAATAGACGCGCGCAACACCTGCTTTTCAAAAAAAACAGAGACCTGTTTTTGCCGCTTATTAATCTCTTCGAGATCGAGAAGCGGATAGAGCAGCCACTGCCTGAGAAGCCTCCGCCCCATTGCTGTAGATGTCTGATCGAGAAGCCAAAAAAGAGATCCATAAGCCGTTCGTTCGTACTGTGTTTCAAAGAGTTCAAGATTTCTGATCGTTGGCGCGTCAAGCCGCATCGTTTTTTGAATTTCGTAACGCTCAACTTTTTGAACGTGGCCAAGAGAATTATACTGTGCCCGCTTGAGATAAGAGAAGAGAGCCCCGGTAGCTGATTTTGTGAGAGGGGTGAACTCCGATGGAGGCAAAGGGGAGAAAATACTTTCCGGAGCGCGCCTTGGCGTAGCCACAGCCCTTCCCAACAACGGTTCACCCATACTTACAAAATTAATCAGCATTTTTGGAAAGAGCTTCCGAATGATCAAACACAAACGATGATCCTTAAATTCTTTTGGCCACAGAAGCTCTTTTGGGGCAACCCTCGAAAGTTCATCCAACAGCTCATTTTCCTGATGTAGCTCAGTCACACGACATTGGCCGGTTGAAAGATCGAGATAGGCAAGTCCAAACCGCAGCTCGCAGAGCCGCGGCTCATTTTGCCTCTCAATCGCCACGGATGCCAGATAGGCCGCGAATGTCTGATGGAGATCGTTCGGTCTCAGCGCAGGCGTAATCATCTGCACCACACGCCGCTCGACAATCCCTTTGGTCTGCAAAGGGTTGCCACCCGCAGGGTCGCTGATCTGTTCGCAAATCGCTATTTTTTTTCCGGCATCGAGGAGCTTTTGAATATACCCCTCCGCGCTGTGATAGGGGATTCCACACATCGGTATTTTAAGCTCATCCCCTTTGTTTCTTGCAGTGAGCGTAATACTGAGAATTGACGACGCTTCTTTGGCATCGTCAAAAAACATTTCATAAAAATCGCCGAGCCGAAAAAAAAGAATACAATCCTGATGAGCTTCTTTAATCTCGAGGTACTGCCTGACCATCGGGGTCAGTTTAGAGGTATCGCCTTCGTAAAAGGTCATTTTCCGTTAAGATAAGCGTGAATCGCCGCAATATCGGCATCGGTCAGGTGAGGGAGAGGAACCATAATCGTTGTCGGACGCTTTGGTTTATACCCCTTCGGGTAAACATTTTTTTTTATTTTTTCAGTCATCACATCGAGCCGGGGGCCATAAATTTCCGGGCCGATCACCCCCTCTTTTTTTGGATCGGCATTGTGACAGGCCGTACAGGTCGCCTGATAGAGCGCTTTCCCCTTTTTAGAAAGAGCGCTCTCTTTCGCAGAACAGGAGAGTGAAATGCAAGTGAAAACCATAAGCAATGTAGAAAACAATTTCACTTTACAACATCACTTCCATCAGGCCATAGAGCAGCGCTGCAAAGAGAATCCCCAGATGGATAACCCCCTTCACAGTTGCCATATACCCCATCTTTCCTCTGAGCGCGTTTAATTCAACAAGAATAAATAGAATAGCAAGAATCAAAACAAGCAATCCAAGACTCGCTTCTTCTGAAACCTCAAATGGAAGATGCGAGGCTGCCCCCATAAAGAAGAGCATCGGAATTGAAAATAAAACATTCGTTCGTGAAACAATCGCCGCGCGGGCTCCCAGTGTTGCCGCTTCTGGAATCGCCTGCCCGCCATGAGCCGCCTGTGTTGCAGAGGCAATGACAACCTTCTGCGCCGGCCAGATGACAAACCAGACATTCGCCCACATGAAAGTTCCGAGCGTTGCCCCCGTCAGGATCGCAATTCCCCATGAAGTCGAAAAAATTCCCAATCCCCCGGAATGTCCCTTCATTAATATAATGATAAGACCCGATATAAAGGTAAACATCGCCCCCCACCTGAACCACCAGAGCGCCCGCGGCACCAATTTCTGAACACAGTTCGATTTTGTCGCCGGATCCGTCTCATTAAAGAACGCCCCCTGAACAAAATTGAAATAATAGAGCATTCCGATCCAGGTAATCCCTGCCAGAAAATGAATCCAGCGGAAGATGAACATCAAGCCATCAAAAGAAAAAAGAGAAATGGACATAGAGTCTCCTTATTTTTTATTGGCCAAAGCGTAGCCTAAAAGAAAAATGGTTGCAAGAGAATCTGCAAGCAGTCACAAGGATATAGTTCAAAAATCTGATTGTTCGTGATAAGTCCTAAATTATGCTTAGTTCTTTTTTGATGAAAAGATAATGTCAACCCTTTTTCCGAGCTATAGCTCGGAAAAAGGGTTGACTCTTCTATCTATTTGATTTAACTTCATAAATATGAAACGCCTCCTTCCAAAATCTCTGCTCGAGCATTGGGTCGACCCCAAAGGCCTGATTCAGGTGGCTATTGGTCCGCGCCAGGTGGGGAAAACAACTGCCATGACCCGACTGATGGATAAAAGAAACACACTTTACGCAAGCGCCGATCTCCCCTCCCCTCCGACGGCTGATTTCATCATCGATCGTTGGAAAGAAGCAAGAGAGCTCCCTTCAGAGAAAAGAATGCTCATTCTCGATGAAATCCAAAAAATACCCCGATGGTCGGAAACCGTCAAAATGCTTTGGGATGAAGATCGCAGAAAAGAGAAATCATTAAATGTCTGGATTCTTGGAAGCTCAGCGATCCTTGTTGAAAAGGGATTATCCGAAAGTCTGACAGGCCGATTTGAATTAAATTATTTCCCGCATTGGATTTATCCGGAATGTAAAAAAATATTTAAAACAAATCTAAAAGAATATTCCGAATTGGGGGGCTATCCCAAAGTATATTCGCTCCGCGATGATAAAGAACGATCAAAAGAATATATTTTAAATAGCATTGTTGAGCCAACGCTTGGGCGGGATATTCTCATCCTTCATGCCGTTAATAAACCGGCGCTTTTGAGACAACTTTTTTGGTATGTGTCAAAATTGCCCTCACAAATTGTGAGTTTTGAAAAAATCCTCGGACATCTTCAGGGGCAGGGAAATTCGGCCACTCTCGTTCATTACGCAGAATTGCTTGAAATGGCTTTCATTCTTCTCCCCCTTTCAAAATTCTCTCCCAAAATTCATAGAACCAAGCGATCGATTCCCAAATGGATTATTCCGAATCCCGCATTGGTCGATCCCTCTGTGAAAAAGGAAGGATTGAAGGGGTTTTTGTTTGAAAACCTTATAGGCGGACACATTGCCAATCTCCTTTTTGGAAGAAAAAACTTCTCCTTGCAATATTTTCGTGAAAACGATCAGGAAATTGATTTTATTGTGACTGAAAACAATAAACCCGCTATGGCTTTAGAAATTAAAAGTGGCCGAACCAAAAGACCGTTCCCACCTGATTTATTTCGAAAAATGGCCCCCGATTGCCGATTTTCTATCATTGATAAAAAAAATGTTGAAGAATTCATGAAAACAACAACTATTGAAGAAATCCTGTCAATTTTCAGAAAAAGATAAAAAAATGCCTGGTATTGCTACCAGGCATTTTTCCTTCCAGAACTCCCACACTCGCTTCAGAGGCAACTATTTCAGCTTCTACTTGAACCACAACGACTACGGAATCTAATTGAATCTTTTTACTTTACCGAGGTCCAAATCGGCCATTCACTTGGAGCCCAACAAAGCCACTACCACCACCGGTTTGAGGAAATCCCGGCGCGACGAGAACACCATTCGGTCCTGTGGTAAGCCCTGATCCTGATCTGCTAGACGAGAAGCGCCCATTGGATGCCTGTTCAAACGTCTGAGTGAAACCACCGCTTGAATTGATGGCATTTTGCGCATTATTGGCTGCCTCTATCGCTTCTGCGGCCTGTTTTTTAATCCTATCGCCAAATTCATCAAACGTATTTCTCAATCCTCCTAAGATAGCTAAATTCTGTGACATATTATTTATACTTTTTAGAGTCTGATTTAATTCAGCCTGGGACATCCCCCCTGTCAGCTGATCACCGATATTCTTGAAAGCCCCATCTATCCTATCACCTATATTATTCAGATCACCAAACAAATTTCTGGCAATATTATCAAGCCCCTGCAGATTTCTCTGAATTTCAATCCTTCGGGTTGAACTTTGAGTCACATTGGTACTCGCGCGTGCCTGAGCCATGGCGCTCAAAATCGCCCGCATTCTCTGACTTTTTAAATACTCCATCTGATTCATATAGCCGCGATCTCCACCCATAAGGATCGAAGAGATTGCCATGGAGATCGGCCCCAATGTCTCACCGAGTCCCCCCAATGGATTCTGATAGTTTAGCGCCGCATAAGCGCCGTGATATAAGAAAGGGGAATCGCCATTGGCGCTCGCACGCTCCATCTGGTGTCTTAAACTCTTTCGCTCTTTGTAAAGATAACTGGTGTTAACACCTGCCAAAACCGATGCGCCGATTCCAAACAGCGTAAGCGCCCCTAAACCAAACACCCTTTCCCCAGAAGTCGGCTGATTATCATGCTGGGGAATTTGACATCCTTCTACTATTTCTGATTCGCGGGCTTTCTTCCGATCTGGCCTGTCATCATCATCATCATCGGAATCATCCCGACCAAAAACTCTGTTCCAACCATCGCCCGCGCTCTCGTCTTCCGCCGCTTCGACTTTTTTTGCATGGGCATGGCCATCTGGTTCTGATTCAGCCGCTGTCGTTCCCTCTTCATCGGAAGCATCAGAAGAAAAAATTGAAAGATCAAGCTCTCGCTCTTTATCCTGATATTTGACTTTAATAATCGGATTACCACCTTCGTCTAACTCCAAATCTTTTTGAAATGTTACCCAACTGTAATCGTCATCTTCCTCATATTTTCGTTCATAACTTTCACTAAGCGATTTCAAGCGATTGGATAAAGCTATAATCAGCTTAACTTTTCTCTCAAGTTTGGGACGAATACTTTTATAACCATTATCATCATTTTCTAATGATTCAAAAAAATCACCAATAAGGCCATTAAACACGACACCATTCCTCACGTCGTTTAAATGCCCAGCTAGTCTATCTCTGGTCACGGTTATTTCATGTTCGGCATGTTCCCGGGCCCTTTTTTGTTCTTCTTCAAATTTCCTTGCAGCATGTCTTAACTCTGCGTTTTCCACTTCTACTTCAATATTCAACCTTCCCTCAACTGCCCAAACAGAGCCGACTGGAAAAAACCCAACAGAAAAAACCAAAGAGAAACCAATCACCATCACAAGCATCGATTTCACAACATTCTTCATACACCACACTCCTCTGACCACTTCAGATTGAAGATAAATAAATATAGATTGGAAGTTCTTTACCAACATTTCAGATACCCTTTTACCTTAAATATAAAGCAACGGCTGTGCCATGCTGGCAGAAATTGGAAATAATCTTATGATTTCAGTGGTTTATAAACAGCGGCTTCTATGAACGTCGAACTGTTCATCTTGTAGGCGGGATCGACATAGCAGAGACTGTCAACCGTTCAATCATTGAATTTCTATGTTATATCAGTAAGTTATATAACTTGGCCGAAACTTTAGAGTTTTGTCGACTTCTTCGACAACAAAATTCTGCCGATAAAATAGATATGGATCGGCATAAACTATTGATCGTAGACGACGAGGAAGCAATACGGGCGGCTTTGGAGAGAACCCTCGGCGCTGACTACGAACTCCTCCTTGCGGATTCGGCTGATGCAGCCCTTCAATTACTTAAAAAACATGGGCATGTCAGCCTCATTCTCTGCGACCAGCGGATGCCGGGGATGACCGGGGTTCGGCTGCTTGAGAAAAGCAGGGGGATCGCCCCTCATGCCGTGCGAATGCTCCTCACCGGCTACTCCGATATCGAGGCAGTGATTGAGGCGGTCAATCGCGGGCAGATTTACCGGTACCTGACAAAACCGTGGGAAAACGATGCGCTAAGATTGGAAATCAAACGGGGGATCGAATATTTTGAACTTCAAAAGACAATCCGGGATCAAAATGAAAAACTGAAAAGACTCGATCATGCCAAAAATCTATTTTTGATGCTCATTTCACATGAGCTAAAAACCCCCCTCACAACCATTTTAGCCTTTACCGAAAGTTATCAAAAGGGGCTGGCTCAGACAAAAGAAGAACAACAATTATTCATAAAAAGAATCGAGGAGGGGGCAAAAAGTCTGGAAAATCTCGTTGAAGAAACGCTCGATCTCGTTACAGCCCAGACAGGAAAATTGATCCCCCATAAAGCGCCCATTAATTTAGATGAGATGATTCATTCGGTCATTGAAAATCTTCATCCAAAAGCGATTGAGAAAAAAATCGTCTTTGAAGCGCTGATCCCGCCTCTAAAGATAAAAGCCGATCCGGGACTTATGCAAAAGAATTTTAAAAAGATTTTAGAATACGCGCTGAAGGCAGCCCACGAAGAAGATAAGATTTGGGTAACAGCCAAGAAGAATCAAAAAGATATCGAAATTCAGATTTCGTTTCATGGAGAGGTGTTAAACAGCGAACAAAAGAAAAAAATTTTTGAGCCGTTTTTAATTGTTGGAGATATTCTGAACCACAAAATGGGGGCAGGATTGGGACTCCCGGTTTCAAAGGCAATTATTGAGGCGCATGGGGGAACGATCCAGCTGGAAAGCAGTAAAAAGAAAGGGACGCTCCTTACGGTCATATTGCCATGTGGGACGGATTCCCGACCCCCCTCGTCCGCCGCCTAAGCTAAAAATCACTCAAAAATCGCTGGCATACCCCTTGCAAGGCCATCAGACTCCTAGAGGAAAAATGCACATTTTTTTTATATTGTTTATTTTATTCCCGGCAAATCTTTTTGCGCCAAATCTTTTTGCGGAAGAACTTCGCCTTTCTATCGGAGAAATCCGAAGGCTTCACTTTCCAAATCTTAAAAAGATAGAAAATTTAAATCCAAAGCTCATTCGCGCGCAAATCTTCCCTGAAAAAGATGAAATTGCCATTTCCGCCCTTTCCAAAGGAAATGGCAGAATAGCGGTCAAAGACCAGTTTGGAAATCATACGATTGATGTTCTGGTTTATTCGAAGCTTGCGCTCGATCTTGAGCGGGAAATCAAAGAGCTGACAAGGGATATCGAGGGGATTGAGGTAAAACAGGCGGGGCATCAGGTTGTTATTTCCGGAAAGATTATGACATCGCAGGATTTAGAGCGGCTTCAAAAGATCGAAAAGAGATATGAAGACAAAGTGATTAATCTCGCAGATTCCCTCCCCTCCGCCCAGACGACCCCGCTTGAAAAGATGATTGAAATAGATGTTAAAATGGTTGAACTGAATAAAAACAGACTGAGGGCAATCGGCATACAGTTTCCAGAACTGATAAACACTCATTTTGCCATTCGCCAGAATTTCACCCCCTACACGATTGCCGCCGGGGCAAATTCCGAATTTGATCTGATCATACGCGCTATTGAGAAGAAAGGGTGGGCAAAGATCATGGCAAATCCAAAATTGGTTTGTAAAAACGGGGGTGAAGCCCATTTTATGGCGGGGGGTGAAATCCCGATTCGCCTCGCTCACCGGGGCTCGCTCTCCGTTCAATGGAAACCTTATGGCATTTTGCTCCATATTTTGCCAAAAGCAGACCCTGAGAATCAGATTTCAACCACCCTTAAAATTGAAATTTCAACCCTCAATTCAGGAACAGCCGTTGAAGGGATACCGGGCTTACTCACGCGAAAATTAGAAACTTCCCTGAATGTAAAAAGCGGGGAAACGATCGCGCTCTCTGGTTTAATTCATCACCAGGATGGAGAAGGGAGCCACCGTGTACCGATCGTTTCAGGCATTCCCATTCTCGGGGCGCTCTTTGAAGCCCGGGAATTTAAGAGCGAAAATACCGAATTGATGATCTATGTTACCCCTGCCGTAAAGGAGGTCATGAATGAAAACCATTCAGATCCAGATTGAAGATCAGATTTTCATATTTGATCAAAGCCCCGTATCCATCGGAAAAAACATGGGTTCACATATTTTTTTGGATGATGCCAAAGTCTCCAAGCTCCATGCGAGGCTCACATTCTCGGAAAATGACTGGCATATCGAGGATTCCAGTTCCCTCAATGGCACCTTTGTCAATGAGAAGCGAATCAAAAAGTGCCTGCTGAAAGAGGCCGATGTCATTCAAATTGCCCATTTTAGACTGAGGGTTGACTTCGCCCAGAAAAAACTTTCCGAAAAAGAGAAAGTTTCAGAATCACTTAAAAAGAATCTGCAAGACAGCAATATTTTCTTTCTTCCGGAAAATATTTTAAGAGAAAGACTTTCAAAAAAACTCGAAAATCTTATTGAAAAAAACAATGTCTCATTTAAAAATCCGGATGAACGGCAATCCTATATATCCAGACATTTAAAATCGATCCTCGGACTTGACTTCCTTGAAGACTATCTTTCGGACCCAAATATCACAGAAATCATGATCAACGGCCATAAAGATATTTATGTTGAAAAAAGGGGGGCGCTCGAAAAAACCCCGGATCAGTTTCCGGATGTTTCCGTGCTTTTTAACATCATCGACCGCGTCCTTGCCCCGCTCGGGCGGCATGCAGACGAGGCCTCCCCTCTTGTCGACGCCAGGCTTCCGGATGGTTCAAGAATTCATGTGGCGCTGCCGCCGATTTCGCTCAATGGCCCGCTGCTTACGATTCGAAAATTTTTGACATCGTTTGAAACATTGACGGATCTTATTTCAGCCGGATCGATTTCGGAACCGATGGCTCTTCTCCTCAAAGAACTGGTTTTTTCAAAGAAAAATATTCTGATTTCAGGCGGAACAAGCTCTGGAAAAACAACGCTCTTGAATGTCCTTGCCAACTCTATAAAGCCTGGCGAGCGCCTCATCTCGATTGAGGATTCGGCAGAACTAAGAATTCTTGACCCACACACAATCCGGCTCGAGGCCCGTCCCGCCAATATCGAGGCAAAGGGTGAAATTACAATTCGAACGCTGGTTCAAAATGCCCTTCGCATGCGCCCCGACCGGATTATTGTTGGAGAATGTCGCGGCGCTGAAGCTTTCGATATGCTTCAGGCGATGAATACCGGGCACGAAGGATGTCTTTCGACCTGCCATGCAAACTCACCGAGAGACGCGCTCAAACGACTTGAAAATATGGTCATGATGGCGGGCTTTGCCTTCCCTCTGAAAGCCATTCGCGAACAGATTGCAAGCGCCATTCACTGGATCATACAAATGAAGAGAGAAATCGACGGAAGACGCCTGGTAACCCAGATGACACAGGTTTGCGGCATCGACCACGATACCATCCTCACCCAGGATATTTTTAACTCGACGAAAGGAGATGAAGATGCTACCCCAGCCTCTTTCTATGCCAGAGGAAACTGAAAAAACAAAAACATTATTAAAGACTCCTCTATTGCACCCTCCGCAAGAAGCTGAACTGATACTTTATGATCGTGATCAGAGAGAAACCCGCATTCCCCTCAGTCTCCGTGATCGGGGGATCGCCGAGGGGATGACGATTGCCCACGGAATTACAACAATCGGATCGTCCGTTGAGAACGACATTGTCATTAAAGATCCCTATGTTTCTTCCCAGCACTGCCTCATCGAAAAGCGGGAAGGCCTCTATTTTTTAATAGACCGCAAGAGTCGGAATGGCACCTTTCTCAATAAAATCATAATCAGGGAAACCGGCATCTGCGACCAGGCTTATATTCAAATCGGAAAAACAACGCTTCAGTTCCGCTATAAAGAAAAATCAAAATCGAGGATTGCCCCTTTTGAAGGAATGGTCTCACAAAGCATTCTCATGCAGTACGTCTTTGAATTGGTCGAAAAAGTAGCCCTGTCGAAAACCACCGTCATGATTTATGGAGAAACGGGGACCGGAAAAGAATTGATCGCCAGCGCGCTCCATAACAGAAGCGATCACCGCTTGAATATAAAGAAAAGGCCTTTCGTCGTTGTAAATTGCGGGGCTATTCCAAAAGAGCTTCTCGAAAGCGAGCTTTTTGGACATGTCAAAGGGGCATTCACCGGCGCTTGTGAAAACCGCCCCGGTTCCTTTCAGTCGGCACAGGGGGGAACGCTTTTCCTGGATGAAATCGGGGAATTCCCGGTCGAACTGCAGCCGAAACTTTTAAGAGCGCTTGAACAGCGGGAAATTAAACCAGTGGGGTCGGAACAGTATCAAAAAATCGATGTCAGAATCATTGCCGCGACACATCGAAATCTGGCGCAGATGGTGAAGACCGGGCATTTTCGCGAAGATCTGTTCTATCGGCTGCACCTGATCCCCATTTATCTTCCACCGCTCAGGGACCGGAAAGAGGACATCCCGCTCCTTGCAAAACATTTTCTGGAAAACACCGATATCAGTTCAGGGGCGCTCAAACTCCTTATTCAATACCCCTGGCCGGGAAATATTCGTGAATTTAAAAATATTCTGGAGCGCGTAAAGCTCTTGAAAAATGGTCCGCTGATCACTGAAAAAGATATCGGGGAGTGTCTCAGAATGATCCCTGTCTCCTTCTCTGAAACCATTCACGAAATGGAGAAAAACATTATTTATGAATTTTTAGAAAGAAATCAGTGGAACCGGACAGCAACCGCAAGGGCGCTCTCACTCCCAAAATCGACGCTGCTCGGTAAAATCAGAAAATACAATCTGTCCCGCCAGAAAAAAATAAATTGACAAGTAATTCTCCTTTTCCTAGATTGCCGCTCTAATGAAAGGTATCTCCTATTTTGCGGTTTTCATTTTATTGTGCGGCTATTCGATAAATATATCTGGAAATACATCTGGCAGCACCCAGGCTGACGACCAAACAACAACTCACCAAACAATAACTCAATGGATAGACATCTTGAAAAGAAAGGCGGCGAGCTACGCCCTCATCTGTTATCGGCCGGGCGCTGATCTATCGGCCGGTTCTACGCATGCCGACTGGCGACATTATGTGGATGAGCTGACAAAAGAAATAGACAGGTTTAAACCGCAATCAAATGCCGCATCCGAACTTCGACGCGCCTATAACGGATTAAAAAAACTTTTCGAAAAATTGGATAACAAAATCGTGCTGGAATGCGCAAAAAGAAATTTTTCATACCTTTCAGAGGCCGACCTCCGCTGGTTTCAAATTCTTGATGAGTATGGAGAGGAAATCGACAATTTTGCGCAAGGATTTATCCCCTATAAAGAAGCTATTCTAAATAGTCACTTGATCATGATTGGCAATCATCACGCCTTTTCAACACAGGGAGATATTTCATTTGGGTTAACAGATTTTATTGAACGGCAAAAAACGAGTCAGGCAGCCCTCCTGGTTGAAATGAGGGAAGAGAGTTTAAAAGGACTCAAAAATATAATTTCCAAAACCCTCTCTTTCCCCGTTGAAGACACAGAAGCGGCATCTCAAGAGGTGGCTCAGATATTGCTGGATGACATTAGAAAAAAAAATCAAAGCGCCGCAAGGGTGTTTGAAATGTTTCATCTGCCAAGAATCAAAACCTGGGTCAAATATTATTTGCAATTTCCAAAAATTCCGATGCTTTCTGTGGATCAACGGAAAGATTTGGATTCAACCGCCCCGGCTCTTACCGCTCCTTCTCTTCGGGAGCTTCTTGAAAATTCCGGGCAAAAAAAGAGATGGGTCGCCTTTTATGGCAACCGTCATGTATTAAGGTTTTTGAACTCAGAAATTTCCCAAATTGAAAAAGAACTTAAGGTCGATGGGGAGCCGGCTCATATATTTGTTATCTCCCAGGGGTTTGGACTGATGAATCAATCTCTCGAGGTTGCAAGCCGATTTGGATCAAAAGCTCAGTTTATTCAGACACTCTCCAATAAATTTTCATTTCCGGATCCCCCGCTCGACCCCGCTCAGAAACGTGTTTACAAAAAATGGGACCAGAGAATTCAAAAATACAATTCATTCAGAAAACATGGCCATGCAAAACCGATCTTTGTAAATCTGCTTCAGGCAAGCCGTGATGGCAGACTTACATTCCAGGAGGACACCGCCATAGCCGATCTCATCGTTATCCCCCCGGTCATCCCCCCTGTCGTCCCCCCTTCTGCCCCTTCTGATAGACCGTCCAACGCCCCCTTTGATTTTGAAAAAGATGCGGGATATCAGTATCTCACTGAATTTATTGAAAGCATAAAATAGCCTGTTAATGCGCTTCAGCCCAATTTTTGCCGGTCTTGAGTTCAACTTTAACCGGCACAGAGAGCCGAATCGCCCCTTCCATTTGAGATTTGACGATTTCCATGACCTCATGAAGCTCGCTCTCATAAACTTCGAATACAAGCTCGTCATGAACCTGAAGAATCATCCGGGATCTCAAGCGGCCCGAAAATTCTTTGGCAATACGTATCATTGCGATTTTGATAAGGTCAGCCGCGGATCCCTGAATCGGGGAATTAATCGCCATCCGTTCGGAGAACTGCCTCAATCTTGGATTTGCGGAGTGCATGTCCGGGAGATAGCGCCGCCGCCCCATGATCGTCTCCACATACCCTTTCTCTTTTGCGGTCTGAATGGTCTGATCAATATATTCCCTCACCTTTTGGTAACGCTCAAAATACCGGAAAATATACTCCTCTGCTTTTTTAATGGGAATCTTTAGCTGTTTTGAAAGCCCAAAAGCCGAGAGTCCATAAATAAGTCCAAAGTTAATCGCCTTGGCCATACGTCTCATTTCAGGAGATACCAGATTTGGAAAGACGTGAAAGACCTCTCCGGCCGTTTGTGTATGAATATCTGCCCCAGCCAGAAAAGCCTCCGTTAAGACAGGATCACCGCTCAAATGCGCAAGGAGTCTCAGCTCTACCTGAGAATAATCAGCGCTGAGAAGCTGATATCCGTTTTCCGCGATAAACGCATGCCGGATCTGTTGTCCCAAATCAGTCCGAATAGGAATATTCTGCAAATTTGGACTACTGGAAGAAAGCCTGCCCGTCTCCGCGACGGTCTGATTGTAAGAGGTATGCACGCGTGAAGTTTCATGATCCGCAAGTTCAATCAAGGCATCAACGTATGTAGATTTTAATTTTGAAAACTCCCGATAGGAGAGAATCTTTGCGGGAAGCGGGTGTTCTTCAGAGAGCGCTTCCAGGACATGAACATCAGTTGAAAAACCGGTTTTCGTTCTCTTTTTTACCGCAAGCCCCAGTTTTTGAAAAAGGATCTGTGAGAGCTGTTTTGTCGACTGAATATTAAATTCCGTCCCCACATCGCGATGAATCTCTTTTTCAAGTTCGGCCAATCTCTTTTCGAATTCCTTTGATTTTTTCTTTAGAAATGGAATGTCGATCTTTACCCCGTCCGCCTCCATTTGAATTAAAACATTCGTGAGTGGAATCTCAATCTCTTCATAAAGCGAAAGCCTTTTTTCAACTTCAAGTTTATTTCGAAGAATTTGCACGAGACGATAGGTAACATCCGCGTCTTCGGCTGAGTATTCCGCAGCCATACCGATCGGAACCTCGTCGAAACCAATTCTTTTCTTTGGAGATGGATGGTCTACTTTTGTGACATCATCATAATGGATCGTTTCATGATCCAGGTATTTCAACGAAAGGGCATCCATATTGTGAGGCCCGGCGGGATCCAGCACATAAGAGGCAATCATGGAGTCATCTGAAATATTTTCCACACAAATCCCGTGGTATCTCAAAATCAGAGAGTCGAATTTAATATTTTGTCCCCACTTCTTTGATAACGGGGATTCCAGGATGGTTTTAAGTTTTTGGAGCACATCGTTAGAATCGAGCTGCTTTCCCTCCCGATGCAGCAGCGGCAGATAACAAGCCTCATGTTCTGTTTTTGAAACTGGATATGCAAACGATATCCCGACTATTTTTGCTTTTCGGGTGTTTAACGAAGTGGTTTCGAGATCAAGCACAAAATGGGGCGATTTGGATAATTGGGAGAGAAGTCTCATCAAGTCATTTTCTTCCAAAATGATTTGATAGCCGCTTCTGTCTATTTTAGACTTTTTTTTTACTTCTGTTTTTAGCCCCATCTGCTCGAGAAGCCTTTTAAACTCAAGAGCCTCAAAGAGTTCCGTCACTTTTTCCGGATGCGGCGGTCCTACCCCCGCGTCTTTCAAATGAAAATCGAGGGGGACATCGCAATTCAGCCTCACAAGTTCCTGGCTTAGCAGAGCCTTGTCTTTGAACTTTTCAAGCAGCTCCCTTGTTTTTCCTGAAACCTTATCTGTTTCTTTCAGCAAGTGACCTAGCGAACCAAATTTTAAAATCAACGTCGATGCTGTTTTTGGACCAATTCCCAACACTCCCGGTATATTGTCAGAATGATCGCCACAAAGTGAGAGAACATCAACAACCTGTTCGGGGGAAACCCCAAATTTTTCTTTGACTTCAGCCTTTCCAATTTTTTTATCCCGCATGGTATCCAGCATGGAAACCCGGTCAGAAACAAGCTGCATGAGATCTTTGTCTGAAGAAACAATCACGATCTCAAGATCTTTATCTTTCAATTGATAACAAAGGGTTCCAATAATATCATCCGCCTCATATCCGGCGGCCGAAAGAGAATGGATATTAAAGGCCTCCACCACCGCTTGAATATACGGAATCTGTTCAATCAAATCATGCGGCATCTCGGCGCGATTCGCTTTATATTCGGGATACATTTTTTTCCGGAACGTCTCTTCTTTCGAATCAAAGATAATAGAAAGATAATCAGGTTTATGTTCTTTCAGCACCTTAAGAATCATCGTCGCAAAGCCATAAACGGCATTGACATGAAGCCCTTTGGAGGTCGTAAGAGGACGAATCGCGTAGAAAGCGCGATAAAAATAAGAACTGCCGTCAATTAAATAGAGTTTTTTTGCCATTTGAATGGATGAACTCTAGAGTTCACGGCTCAGTGTATTCACAAACGCGGGGATTGTAAACTCGGAAGGTTTTACGCGAACCTTCAGCCCCCTCTCTTCAACCGCCCTCGCTGTCACATCCCCCAGGGTTGCAATGGTCAGCATCTCAAGGTGTTTGAGCAGGTTACGATCCGCGTTTAACATTTTTATAAAATTGTAGACCGTTGAAGGACTCGTAAATGTTACCGCGTCAATCCTCTCTTCAGACAGGTATCTCAATAATATTTTGGAGTTCCCGGCCGGTAAAACAGATTTATAGAGATTAAGCACATCGGTCAACGCCCCTTTTGATTGGAGAATGTCTAAAAAGGGAGGCTGGTCATCGAAAGATTTTAGAACCAGGATTTTTTTTCCATCGACTTTCCCCTTAAATAGAGCCACGAGACTTCTATCGGCATCAACCGGGGGAACGAGATGAACACGCAATTTATTCTGTTTCAATACTTCACGCGTTGTTTTTCCAAGCGCCACGATTCTTAATTTTCTCAGCCGGACTTTTGAAATTCCATGTTTTGAAAGAAGCTGAAAAAAGAATATGACCGCGTTCTGGCTCACAAAGACAAGCCAGTCATAGTCTCCCAGCTGTTTTAAACATGGAAGGGT
Source organism: uncultured bacterium (assembly GCA_964371555.1). Taxonomy (GTDB): domain Bacteria; phylum Bdellovibrionota; class JACOXK01; order 2-02-FULL-40-11; family 2-02-FULL-40-11; genus CAYJMQ01. The sequence continues at coordinate 28,192 of CAYJMQ010000005.1, forward strand.
TTGCGGTGTTTCACAGGGAATCATATCGACCGTCGGACAGGCAAGCACCCGCGCCCCTTTTTGTTTTAACAGGTTTGTAAGCCGCTTTGCCTGCTCATGCGCCTGCGTAACAAGAATCGTCCGGCCTTTGAGTGGCAGCCTTTGATTTGTTTTAGACGACTTGGGGGACATATAAAGTCAATCAATCTTCCGGAAGCAACGGATATTTCCCGTCAAAACAGGCTGCGCAGAATGATTCTTTTCCAGTCACTCCAAACAATCCATCAAGCGATAAATATCCAAGACTATCTGCTCCAATATATTTGCGAATTTCCTCCACTGTATTTGAAGATGCAATTAACTCAGACCGGCTTGGCGTGTCAATACCGTAAAAACAGGGCCCTAAAGTCGGCGGTGAAGAAACACGCATATGAATTTCTTTTACCCCCTGCGCCCGTAAAATCTGAATGATCTTTTTCGATGTCGTCCCGCGCACAATCGAGTCATCGATAACAACAATCGATTTCCCATCCAACACATTCCGAATGGGATTAAGTTTAATTTTAACGCCAAAATTACGAATAGACTGTTCAGGTTCAATAAAGGTCCGTCCAATATAATGATTCCGGATGATCCCCATTTCAAACGGGATTTTTGATACTTGCGCGTAACCGATGGCGGCAGGGACACCGGAATCTGGGACAGGAACCACGATATCGGCCGCTGCCGGATGTTCCCTGGCCAACTGCCTCCCCAATTCGGTTCTTCGTTGATAGACATTGGCTCCAAAAACAACGCTGTCCGGACGCGAAAAATAAATGTGCTCAAAAATACATTGTTTGACATCCGTTTTTGGAAAGGGTTTAAAACTTTCGATCCCCCCCTCATCGATCACAATCATCTCGCCCGGTTCAATTTCCCGTAAGAGACGGGCGCCAATCAGATCGAACGCCGAGGTTTCAGAAGCAACCGTAAAGGAATCATCGAACTTTCCCAAAACCAGCGGGCGAAAGCCGTAGCTGTCTCGCACGGCGATCATCTGCTTCTCAGATAAAAAAAGCAGGGAAAATGCCCCCTTCACCTGATGAAGCGCATCAATAATACGATCGAATAACTGCTTTTTCTGGGATCTCGCGATGAGATGCAAAATAATTTCGGTATCGCTGGTCGTCTGAAAAATAGAACCTGTTCTCTCCAAGTTCCTTCGAAGGACAATCGCGTTGGTTAAATTTCCATTGTGCGCAATCGAAAGCCACCCCGTGATGGTACTCACCAAAAAGGGTTGAACATTTTTAAGAAGCGCTTCGCCATGTGTTGCGTAACGAACATGACCGATCGCGTGCCGACCTTTCAACTGAGAAAGATTTTCCGTATGAAAAACATCGTTGACAAGTCCGATCCCGCGCTCCTGTTTGAGCGCTTTGCCATCCGAACAGACAATGCCGGCCCCCTCCTGCCCCCGATGTTGAAGCGCATAAAGTCCCAGATAAGTCATATTGGCCGCCTCGGAATGATTGTAAATTCCAAAAACGCCGCACTCTTCTTTTAGCGATTTTTCAATGAGACACGATTTTTTCAAATGCATTCTCCCAAAGGGTTTTCAGTTGTTTAACGTCAAGATCAAAATGAGGCCGCCATACAAAACGATCTTTAATGGTTTCTCCGATTTGAAGATACGGGACCCCGTATTTCTTGCAAATTTCTGAAAACTTATGAAAATTTCCTTTATCCATACTGACAACAATTCTCGATGGGGATTCTCCAAATAACAGATGATCGAGACGCCGATCCGTTTTGATATTCAGGTTCACGCCGATCTCCTTTTCAAAAGCGCTCTCCAAAATAGTCATAGCCAGTCCGCCATCCGAACAGTCATGCGCCGACTGAATCAGCCGATCAGAAATAAGCTCAAGCGCTGCTTCGTGCACACGCTTCTCCAGATTTAAATCAATCGCTGGCAGAGAGCCTCTATATTCCGGGAAGAAAAGGGAGAGATATTCGCTCCCCCCCAATCTCTCTTCAGATGAATTAATATCTTCTCCAATTAAAACAATAAGATGTCCAACTTCTTTAAAGAAATGTGTCATTACATTTTTAATCTTTGGTATCAGTCCCACCATTGAAATTGTGGGGGTTGGCGCAATCGAACTGCCATTGGTTTCATTATAAAAACTGACATTGCCGCTGACGACAGGAACTTCAAGAAAACGACAGGCTTGAGAAATTCCTTCCACGGCATTCTTAAACTGCCACATGATTTGGGGATTTTCGGGGTTCCCAAAATTAAGACAATCCGAAACACCGATCGGTTGGGCGCCGACACAAACCAAATTCCTTGCCGCTTCCGCCACCGCCATCATCCCCCCCTGATAAGGATCGATCTCACAGATGCGGCTGTTGCAATCGGTTGTTGCGGCAATCCCCTTATCTGTGCCTTTAATCCGAATCACAGCGGCATCGCCTCCGGAAGAGACAACGGTGTTTGTCTTTACCTGCTGGTCATATTGTCGGTAAATCCAGCGCCTCGAGCAAAGATTGGGTGAAGCAACGAGGGTCTCAAAAATTCTTTTCCATTCAGGCTGGGAAATGTCATGCTGAGTGAGCGAAGCGAATGAAGCATCTCTCTCTTCCAAAGCCTTTGGCGCCACGGAGGGGCGCTCCCCGCAGGGGCGATCATAAACCGGGGAAGCCTCTGTAAGCGCCTTTACAGGAATATTGACCACCTCTTCCCCCCGGAACTCCGCGCGAAAGCGGCCATCATCTGTCACACGACCCACTTTAGCGGCATCCAAATCCCATTTCTCAAATATTTTTTTTACTTCTTCTTCATCCCCCGGTTTTATAACAAGGAGCATCCGCTCCTGTGATTCGGAAAGCAACAATTCATCGGGCCTCATATTTTCTTCCCGCTGAGGAATCTTTGAAAGATCGAGAAAAATTCCCCTCCCCGCGCGAGAGGCCATTTCTACGGAAGAAGAGGTTAAACCGGCAGCCCCCATATCCTGAATGCCAACGACATATCCCTTTGACATCGCTTCGAGACATGCCTCAAGCAATAATTTTTCAGTAAAGGGATCGCCGACCTGAACCGTTGGTTTCTTTGATTCAGTTTCATCATTGAATTCAGCTGAAGCCATGGTGGCGCCATGAATCCCATCGCGCCCCGTTTTTGCCCCGACATACATCACAGAATTAAGAACGCCATCTGCCCGTCCAAAGAAAATCTGATCCTTTTTTGCCAGCCCCAAACAGAAGGCATTCACCAAAGGATTTAAATTATACGACCCGTGAAAATAGACTTCCCCGCCTACCGTGGGACAACCAAAACAATTCCCATATCCCCCAATTCCCGAAACAACCCCTTCAATGAGAAATTTTGTTTTCTGATGTTTTGGATCTCCAAATCGGAGCGAATTAAGAAGCAAAATCGGCCGAGCCCCCATCGTAAAGACATCGCGTAAAATCCCCCCCACACCTGTCGCCGCCCCCTGATAGGGCTCAATAAAAGAGGGGTGATTGTGGCTCTCCATTTTGAACACAACCACCTGATCGTCACCAATATCTATGACCCCCGCATTCTCTCCCGGGCCTTGAACAACCCTCTCCCCTTTTGTCGGAAATTTTTTTAAGTGAACCTTTGAACTTTTATAGCTGCAATGCTCAGACCACATCACAGAAAAAACAGCAAGCTCTGTAAGGTTCGGCTCTCTACCTAAGTGCTTGATAATACTTTGATATTCTTCTTTAGTGAGATTCAGGGATTCAAGGAGGGGCAATCTGATTTTGTGATTTTCTCCCTGATCTCCCTGACTGTCCCCCTGATTGTTCATGAAGGCGCAGATTCTACTGAAACTTATGCGAAAAAGCAAATTAGCAGGGTGTTGAAAAAGGACATGTCCCATCTATCTCTTTCAACCCGTCGGGTCTCAGTAAGTGACAGAGGAACCGCGAAAAATATTCAACCAGCTTATTTACTACTGACTTTTTTCTCAAGCCACTCAATCCGTTCGACAAGAGAGGGTTTATGTGTTGATTGACGTAACGCTTGGTTAATCAAGGCTTGATATTTTGTCCCTTCTTCCTTGGCTCTGTTACGAAAGATATCTAAAACCTCTTCATCTAGCCAAATCGTAATCCTCTCTTTAGCAGTCTTGGGATTGAATGCATCTGGACCTAGAAGGTCCTTTTTTCCATATTTAATCTTCTTGTCCATGAATTTGCCTCCATCCTTCCCAAAGTTTCTCATGACGCTTTTTAAGCTCTTCTTTTATTCGCCTGATGTCTCGTTTTGAAAAGCCATCACACTCATAACATTCTAGTGTATCAAGCCTAAACTTCGCGTGCGCCTCGGGTCGTTTCATACTGGGCCAGTACGCCTCAACATGTGGTGGATTGTGGTCTTGAGACCAAACCCGGATAACCACACTCTCGAAGCGAAACATCTCGCCCATATGTCATATAATATATGATATTATATGTATATTGTCAAGTGACAATTTGGGACAAGCCCAGCGTCGTTTTCTATCGATGTTCAGACCTCCAACGGACGTTAACGATAAAATTGTAATTTAAGTGTAGAACTTTGTATGGATTCTAAATCACAAACTGTTATATATCCGGACTAACCATGAAAAAATTACTTTTTATTCTACTCATCATCATCATACCGCTTAGCGGCTTGGGAGACCCCTGGTCTGTTTCTGAAAAATCGCCCGTCATCCCCCAAATACAATCGAAACAGAGTATCAGCCGCTCTTTCTGGGATAACCGGTTTGAGCACGGATATTATTTTTATCAAAAAATCGTAAGCCCTGGCGATGGGGCCAGATGTGGTATGTATCCGACCTGCGCTGATTACGGCTATCAGGCAATGCGCAGGCATGGCATGACCATAGGAAGCTGGATGGCGGCCGACCGCTTGATGAGAGATCATGGACACAATGAAGGGCATTATTCGTTCATTGAAAAATTCGGGAGACGGCGTTTTTTTGATCCACTCAATGAAAACGATTTTTGGTTTTCAAAATGAAGCTCATTGTTATTTTTTTACTGTTCATTCCGACAAATGCATTCACGGAACAAAATATTACGACCAAACAATTCGCGGACTCCCTCTTTCGTGAAGAAGATTACTACCGGGCGATCACAGAGTATAAAAAATTTCTTTTCCTTCACCCCAAACATTCCAAATCTGACGAAACCAGATTCCTGATCGGTTTCTCTTATCTTAAAGGAGAAAAGTGGGATGCGGCGATTCGATATTTTGAAGAACTATCTTCTAAAAAAGCGTCTGCTTTTTTAGAAGAATCAGATTTTTTAATCGGCCAGGCCCATTTTCTTGCAAACCGCCATCCCATAGCGCGGGCACAATGGCAGGAATTCCTCGAAAAATATCCCAAAAACCAATTCGCCGACGCGGCTCATTATCAACGCGGCTGGAGTTTCTTTCTTGAAGAAGAACTCGAAAGATCCAAGGAGGCGTTTAAAAAAGTAACAGCGGTCGCTTCCAAAGAACATGCCGGTAAAATGATCGCGGAAATCGATCGATGGGGGGATCACCCGAGTCGTTCTCCCCTCCTGGCAGGGGTGATGTCTGCCATACTCCCCGGGAGCGGCCAGTGGTACACGGGACGGTTTTGGGATGGCCTTTCGGCGCTTGTTATCAACGGCATTTTTATCTATGGTATTTACGCATCTTTCGACGCTGAACTCTATGCCGCAGGCGGCATATTGGCCTTCTTTGGAACAGGCTTTTATGGCGGCAATATTTTCTCCGCAGTCTCCGGAGCCTATAAATTCAATCGAAACATTAAAGAATCACAGTGGCAGCGGTTGAAATCACAGCATCGATTGAATCTCGAATGGAGCGGATCTTCTCTTACGCTTCATTTCTAAAGAATCTTTATTCGGCCGGACATCCTGATGAAGAACGTTCTCTATTAACGGTTACCGGGTTTTGCAAACATGACTATCCCGGCCTTACATGTTACGTCAAAATATTGTGAACGTTGAACGACTCCCGGAAAACTGTCAAGCAATGTAGAAGTTGTTTCAACAACAACTGTCTCAAATTCAACTTCCGGGTCCTCCGCATCCGGGTCCTTCGGATCTTTCGGGATTAAGTTAATATCAGGCAAAACAAGACTCACCACTTGAATAGTCCGATCAGGGGGCGACAAGTTAGGATCCCCTGCTGAAATAATGTTCCCTAAAACAGTCCCAGCGCTCCAAATAGCTTCTCCATCTGCCTCTATCTTTCGGGACCAATGACCATCGATCAGCCTTGAGTACGTAAACGTCGGTTTTCCGTGATAACTTGTTGTCGTATAGACGAGTTTAAGAGTATCCCTGCGGTCTTTAGATTTGCATGAAACCCAATTAGGGGTTTCAGTAGCCGCCAATAAAGGCATCGAGATTAAAATTGAAAAAATAACAAAAACTGTCTTTTTCATAAAGCCTCCTTTTGCGCTTAGCGCGGGTGGCAACATAATTTCGGTTTGATTAAAAAGCAATGTTTTTTTTGCGCAAAAATCACAAAGAAACCAAAGCGCCAATCGCCGACTCAAAGAGGCGCCGGCCATCTTCACACCCCAAGATTTTTTCCGAAAACCGTTCAGGATGCGGCATAAGCCCCAAAACGTTTCCACTCTTATTCATAATCCCCGCAATATCGTAAACTGAACCATTTGGATTTTCTCTATAACGAAAAATAATTTGTCTGTTATCTTTCATCTGCCGCAGCCCCTCTTCATCTATGGTGTAATTCCCCTCCATATGCGCAATCGGCAGACGGATCGCCTCGTGCTTCTGATATTGAGAAGTAAAGGGGGTGGCATTGTTTTCAACCGAAAGCGAAACCGATTCGCAGATAAACTTCAATGAAGCGTTTCGAAGCATCGCCCCCGGCAATAACCCCGCTTCCAAAAGGATCTGAAACCCATTGCAAATTCCAAGAACAAGCCCCCCCCTTCGCGAAAATTCTTGAACCTTTTTCATCACCGGTGAAAACCTTGCCATCGCCCCCGGGCGAAGATAATCGCCATAAGAAAATCCCCCCGGAAGCACAATGCCATCAAAGTCAGAGAGCTCAAAATCATCTTTGTGCCAGATAAACCGGACATCCTGATGAAGAATTTCTTTTAAGACATGAAAACAATCGTGATCGCAATTTGAACCGGGGAACTGAACGATCCCCCATTTTGTCTGTCTCATCTTTTCTGATCCATCAACTCAAACCGGTAATCTTCGATCACCGTATTGGAAAGGAGCTTTTCGCAGATCTGTTTGAGCTGGTCTTCGGCTTTTTCTAAAGTGAGATCATTTGGAAGCGATAACTCAATATATTTTCCAACCCTGACATCTTTAATTTCTTGAAATCCCAGACTGTTTAAGGCGCGTTCGACCGTTTTCCCCTGAGGATCCAAAACCCCTTTTTTTAACGTCACATAGACTTTTGCCTTAATGGAAGTAGCTGAAGGTATGTCATTCCGAGCCAAAGGTATGTCATTCCGAGCCAAAGGTATGTCATTCCGAGCCAAAGGTATGTCATT